>JBKPTR010000333.1:0-26629 GCA_046735615.1 Actinomycetota bacterium | reverse complement strand
GACGGCAGTCCTCATGGTGTCGTAGACCGCGACCACGTCGTTTCCGTCGACGATCTCGGCCGGCAGCCCGTACGCAACAGCTCGATCCGCCGCGGGGTTGGGAACCGATGTCACCGACGCGATCGGGGTGTACTCCATGTAAAGGTTGTTCTCGCAGACGAACAGCACCGGGAGCTTCCAGACCGCGGCCAGATTAAGCGCCTCATGAAAGGCGCCGATGTTCGTGGCACCGTCGCCGAAGAACGCAACCGCAACCTGATCGGTGCCGCGCAATTTGGCTGACCAAGCGGCGCCGGCAGCCATCGGCAGATGCGACCCGACGATCGCGTACGAGCCGAGCATGCCCTTGTCTGCCTTGGTCAGGTGCATCGAACCGCCCTTGGCGGCGCACAGGCCGGTGGCCTTGCTCATCAACTCCGCGAGGCACTCGGCCGGCGTGGCACCGCGCGCGATCGCGTGGTGGTGTCCGCGGTACGTCGCGAACACGTAATCGTCCTCGTGCAGCGCCGCACTGGCACCGACTGCAACCGCCTCCTGTCCGGCGGCGAGGTGGGTGGTGCCCTTGACCTCTCCGGACATGAAGAGGTCGTACGCCGCCTTCTCGGTTCGCCGGATCAGGGCCATCTGCTCGTACCACTCGAGCAGCCGGCCAGCGTCGACGCTGACGGATTCGTCCGCGGAAACCGTCACTGCCCGCCCCTGCCAGCTGTTGTGTTCAGATGCGACTGCGACTCGCGTAGCGTCGGCAGCTCGCCGCCCACCGTCCAGTAGCGCTGACCGGCGATCAGCAGCTCCTCCGCGGGGAACTTGGTGATCACCTCACAGCCGTCGGCGGTGACGACGACTTCCTCCTCGATCCGGGCCGCTGACCAGCCGTCAGACGCTGGCCAATAGGTCTCGAGGGCGAAGACCATGCCCTCCTCGAGGACCTCAGGATGATCAAGCGACACCAGGCGGCTGAAGATCGGCTTTTCCCAGATAGCGAGCCCGACGCCGTGACCGTATTGCAGGGCGAAGGCGGCTTCTTCGTTGGCGAACCCGAACTCCTCGGCGGTCGGCCACAGCGAGACGATGTCGGCTGTGGTTGCGCCTGGTTTGACTGCTGCGATTGCCAGGTCCATGTACTCCCGGCAGCGGACATAGGCGTCCCGCATCGCTGGCGAGGCACTGCCTACCGCAAAGCAGCGGTAGTAGCAGGTGCGATAGCCGAGGTGGCTGTGCAGGATGTCGAAGAACGCCGGGTCACCCGGCCGGACGATGCGGTCGCTGTAAACGTGCGGGTGCGGTGAACACCGTTCGCCGGAGATCGCGTTCACTCCCTCGACATATTCGCTGCCGAGGCCGTAGAGCACCTTGCTGACCAGGCCGACGCATTCGTTTTCGCGGACGCCCGGCCGCAGAAAGGCGTACAGCTCCTCATAGGCCGCGTCGACCATCGAACACGCTTGGGCAAGGAGTGCGATCTCGTCGACGGTCTTGATTCGGCGCGCCTCAAGGAACAACTGCTGGCCGTCGACGACTGTGAGCCCCTCCTCCTGAAGAGCCGACAAGATCGGCATCTCGATGACGTCGACCCCAATTGGCTCAGTGGTCAGCCCGTGCTCGTGCATGACGGTCGCCACTTTTCGAGCCACCTCTTGAGCGATGCCGGCTTCCGGATGGAACGCCCCGCGCAAGGTGGAGATCCCGGCACGCGCTCCGGACCGGCCGGCCCTCGCCGCATCTGAGATCTCGCGATCGTCGGGCCTCCGGTCGTAGTCCAGCCAAGGGTTGTAGAGCTGGTGATGCTTGGCCGCCGACCCGAAGTCCCAGACCACCGGGTCGCCTCCCCGCGGCAGCAGCGCGAAACGGATCAGCTTGTCCATGGCCCACGTGCCGATGTGTGTGGCCGTCATGTACCGGATATTGGAGAAGTCGAACGTCAACAAGGCTCCGAGCTCGGAGGCGTCCAGATGCTGTCTCAACCGCTGCAACCGATCGGTACGCAGCCGGTCGACATCGACCCTCGCCTCCCAATCGACAGCATTTGGCCCATACGTCCTGATCGCCATGTATCGCCACCCCACGGTTTGATGGTGTTCAATAAAAGTTACGCCTGTTCAGTGGCACTGACTAGAGTGTCCCGACGGGCTTGGAGGAACGCATATGGGTGATCCGAAAGTGCCGCCGATCGGGCCCCGGATCCGCGCCGAGCGGGCTCGTCGCGAAGTGACAATCCGTGCGCTTGCGCGTGTCGTTGGGGTCTCTCCCAGTCTCATCTCCCAGATCGAAACTGGGAAGAGCCAGCCTTCAGTGAGCACGCTGTACGGGATCACCTCCACGCTTGGGCTGTCGCTGGAGGATCTGTTCGATGCAAGCGATGAGGACGAATCGGCGGCCTCGCCCTCGGTACCCAGCGCCTCTGTCCTTGGCTACCTCAGCACCGACCGTGCCAAGGGGGTCGGGCCACACGTATCTCCCAAAGACCGCGAACTGCTGACCCTGGAGTCGGGAGTCACCTGGGAACGGCTGGGTCAGGTACCGCATCACCATGTGGACTTCCTGCTCGTCACCTATCAGCCGGGGAGCACGTCGTCCTCGGAGGGCCGGTTAATGCGTCACAGCGGGACGGAGTACGCCTACCTGATCAGCGGCGAGTTGGAGTTGAGCTTGGGGTTCGATAAGTACCTGATGGCCCCTGGGGACTCCGTGTGCTTTGAGTCCACCCGACCGCATGCGTACAGCAACCACGGGGAGATACCAGCCGTGGGTGTCTGGGTCGTCATCGAGCCGAGCTGAGCGCGTAGCTCCCCAATCTCCAGATAGCTGCTGTGGGTGCGGCGTGGAATCCATCTCTCGCGACTTGTCGGGGCCATAGGGACTTGTCGCTGCCACAAAAGAGCGATTTAATTGGATGGATCATTCATCCAATTAATTAGTGGTGTCAAAGGTGCCCCGGTCGTACTCGATGGAACGTCGATCACAGCACGTCGCACAAACACGGGAACGAATTCTCGATGCCGGGACTGAGCTGTTCAGCAAGCGCGGGGCTCAGGCGACGACCATGAATGAGGTGGCCCGGCGCGCCGATGTTTCACCCACGACGGTGGCTAATCACTTCCCAACCCAGGAGTCGCTGATTCAAGCCGTCCTCGACCGCGTCATCGCCGACATTCAGATCCCCGACAGCACGATCTTCGCCGGCGTACGGTCGCTGAGCGGGCGGCTGCGGGTGCTGACCGCGTCGATGTACGCGTTCTTCGAGCGCACTTCGCACTGGTTCGAGTTGCTCGGTCCGGAGCTCACGGAGGTGCCGGTGCTAGCGCGTGCTGAAGCGACCTTCTGGTATTCGATTCGGCAGTTGTATGAGCAGACCCTTGCCGGCAGCGACGACGAGGTGCTCGCAAAGACAACGGCGGGGTTGCTCCATCCAGCGACGTTCGGCGCCTTCAAAGGGGCGGGCATGACGGTTGACGAAGCGTCGGCCGTCGTTGCCGAACTGTTGATTCATCAGGCAAGAGGAGGCCGATGATGAAGATCTTTTATGACCTGTGGTATCGCTTCGGAACTCCCCCCTGGGTTCAGCAAGCGCGGCCGGAGCTGGTAGAGCTGGTCGAGTCAGGTGATCTGCGCCCTGGTCGAGCGATCGACCTCGGTTGCGGCGAGGGCGACAACGCGATCTTCCTTGCCCAGCGGGGCTTCCGGGTGACGGCCGTCGACTTCTCGCCGGCGGCGATCGCCAAGGCGAAGGTCAAGGCCGGCAAGGCAGGCGCTGATGTCAACTTTGTCATCGATGACCTCACCCAACTCGCGCGCATCGAAGGACAATTCGACCTGCTTGTGGACTACGGCACCTTCGATGACCTCAGCGCCAAGGACCGGGGTGCCTATGTTGATCAGGTCACGTCGCTCGCGAAGCCTGGAGCGAGATTCCTGCTCTGGTGCTTCGAGTGGGAGCTCAAAGGTTGGGAGCGGTTGGCAACCGCGATCTTGCCCTTCGGCAACATTGCGCTCCGACCAGGCGAAGTCGAACGCTGGTTTGCGAGCACCTTTGAGATCAGGCGCATTGCTGGCGAGAGTGATCTCCCAAAGTGGCCTCGGGGCTGGTGCGCCTACCTCCTCACTGCATTTTCAGAGCGACCCGCTAGGCACCGCGCGTTTGGCGACCGCTCGGCAAGCTCAGTTGACATAACAGATGACTGACCCGTACCCCTGTGGGTGTGGAAATCATCAAGCTCGCCTGGGTAGGCACGCGCACCGAAAACTTCACATCAACGGCTGACTTCTTCCGAGACGTCCTGGGCCTCCAAACGGACCTTGATCGTCCAGGGTTTCAGGTCCTCAAGCTGCCGGATGGCAGCAAAGTAGAGGTCTTTGGACCCGACAGCGAGATGAACCGCCACTTCACCACCGGACCAGTTGTCGGCTTTCTTGTCGACGACGTTGATGCTGCCGCCGGCGAGCTCCGGACCCGCGGAGTCGAGATTCTTCTTGAAGAGAAAGACCCGAGCGGTAACGGCTGGGTGCATTTCCGGGCGCCTGACGGCAGCATCTACGAGTTCACTCAAGATCCCGGCGTTTCTCGTCCCGACTAGACCCCGTCGTATGCTGCGAGAAGTGAGGAGCCCGAAGGCGATGCCGGAATGGGGCCGTCCGGCGCTGCGTCACCAAAGGCCTCGCTACGAAGCGGGCGGCCGAGGAACCACACCACGTCATGCGGGCCGCCGGCGTACTGAATCTCCAACGCGCGTTCGGAAATGCAGCAGCGACTGCGCTCCTAGATGCTCGAGACGGTGGCAGCCCGTAAGCGGGCACTGATTCGAAAGACATGATGGGCCAAGCGAAAGCACGACAGCATCAAAATTCTTACGCGCAGCGGGGCAAGGCATTGACCTCGTCGGTGCAACGGCTTCGGGGCTGGGTTGGGTCCGATCCGTCGAAGGGCCTGGAGCTAGCCGATGCGCTGGTCGAGCTAACGGCACACCGGCTGCTCGGGCACGCGTACGCGGCGGCTGCGGCTGACGCTCAAGAGTCCGTGCGTCGCGCCGGGGAAATGCTCGCCGCGAAGGGACCGATCGGACCCTATACCTCGATCAGTGACGCGGCCCGGTACGTCACTGCGGTCGTGCATCTGGCCACGATTCAGGCCGGGCTCGGCCTGCCGGATGCGGCCGGCCGGACGATCGAATCGCTCGAGGATATGCGGGAGCAGCTCAGGGGGAACGGGCTGGAACAGCGGCTGGATCCGCAGACCGTTGTCTGGGCGTTGTCGTGCAGCGCCCGGGCGGCACTCGCGTCGGGGGACATCGGCGCAGCGAATGCGCACGCCGACGCCGCCCTGGCCCGGCTGGCCGAATCTGATCTTCGGGACGACCCCGACTCTGCTTATGTCGAGATCGACGTCGACCGGCTGGTATCCGACTGCCGGTGGGCTGCCGGCCGGGCCGAGGAAGCGCTGTCTTACTTGTACGCTGCCAAGGCTCGATATGACGATCTGGTCGACGGGCGGCTCGATGAGCCAGCGCGACTCAGTCCTGCTCTTCTGGAGCGCCTGGTCGAGCCGCTGTTCGGCCTCTATCGAGACATGGCGGACCGGTTGACCGTGAGTGGTGAGGTCGACCTCGGCCTGGTCACTCGCCGGAGGCTGATTGAGCTCTTGCGCGGGCTCACCGGGAGGCTGGGCGATCCGGTAGCGGTACAGCTAGCCTCCGCGCTAGCCGATCTCGCTTCCGATCTTTCGGCAGCGGGCCGGGTTGATGGAGCAGAGGCAGTCGCGGCGGAGGCCGCCGCCGCTATGCCGTCTGGATCGGACGCAGCGGTCGAGGATCTCGCCCGCGCAGTAGTGGGTCGCGGCACCGAGTTGATCACCTGGACGCCGCTGCCCGCGGCGGCCTCCTATGCGGCGACGACTGCCTCGGTTGATACCTCCAAGATCGTCAGTCCGGCGGCGCTCGACGCCGAGCGGCAGCAGAAGCTCGCCGTGTGGCTCAAGTTTGCGCGACCACAGGCGCGCCGGCTGGAGTATGAGCAGATGGAGCAAGCCCGGATCGATGCCGAACACCGCGCTGCTGACCGGGTTGCGGCCGAACGCGCCGCCGCCGAGGAGCTTGCGGCCGAACGCGCTGCGGCCGCAGCGGCCGAGCGGCTCAAGGCCGAGCGACAGGCCGCCGCTGAGGAGGCGGAGCGGCTGGAGCGGAAGCGTCGGCGTGAGGAGCGTCTGGAAGCGCATCGGCTGGAGGTCGAACGACGTGAGGCCGAGCGACGGGCGGCCGAGGCGCAGGCGGTCGACCCGGCTGAGGCCGAACGGCTAGAGCTGGAACAGCTGCAGGCTGAGATCGACGAACTGGAACGCGCCGAGCGGCGGGCCCAGGCCGAGCCCGCTGATGCAGACAGCCAACTCCGCGACCAGGAGCCGCCCTCAACGATGGGCTGAGCCTGTCGAGGTTGCGGGGCTGAGCCTGTCGAGGTTGCGGACTGAGCCTATCGAGGTTGCGGACTGAGCCTGTCGAAGCCCGCCGCTCTGTTCCGGCTCACAAGAATGCCAGTGTTGATCAGTACGTTTTTCCTTATCTGATTCGGTTTCGGGGTAGGACAAGCATTTGATGATGAATGATCATGACGGTGCAGGGGTGCTACCGCCCTATATCTAGCGGGACGGCCTCAGATCATCCACTCGACCCCGTCGGAGGGCCTGCTTGCCCCTGCCACACTCACGATGAAGTGTGAACTTGCCCGATCACCGCAATCTCGATGTCTTTACGAGTGATATGTCGCAAGCCGTGCGGCGAGGGCTGCGATCCAGGCTAACAGAGTCACGATCGCCATCAGGAATGAGGCGTTGCCCCACGGCAGGAGCAGGAAGACAACGAGGAGTCCACTGGCCGCGAGTGAAACGACGGCGATCGGTCGCCAGCTAGGATCGGCGCGCACCGCCAGAGCCATTGTCAGCGGCGCGAGCACACCCATCCCAATGATCAACAAGAACGCGATGCTGTGCACCCACCCGTTCCAGGTGTTGGGATTCCCGCCACTGAGCATCGGCGTATCGACCCTAAATGCGGCCAGCATCAGCGCCACCCCAAGCAGTGCAAGCAGCACCACAGCGAAACTGCTCGCCCGCCTGCGCGGCAGCTGATTACGCACTGCAACGGCGAGGATCACGATCAGCAGGCCCGTGACGACAAAGGTGGCAGCTTGCGCCCAACCGTACGGCCCGCGTGCCAACGAACTCTGCCACGGCACCTGCCCGCCGCCCACGAATTCCCAGCCGAGCCCATGGAGATAATCAATGCTGGCCCAGGTGTTCAATCCCACCGAAATCAAGAAGAACGGTCCCGCTACGAGGCCGGCGATCGCTCCAGCACGGCGAGTCGCATTTCTCCTCAGGGCAGGTGGGGTGGTGCTCCCCGACACGCGCCCAAAGCTATTGCGAAGCGTGTGCACCGTCAATCGATGCTGGTCGAGCGCCGGAGAGGGGGTCAACTGTCGCTATTCAAGGGTGATTGCGATCCTGCGAGTACGGGATGCGAGCGATCTGCTGCGCGGCGCGCACCTGATCAGCCCATGAACGCACACGGCCGACAGGCCGAGCAGATAGCGTGGGCCGACGTGGGGTCAATGCAAAGGGCTGACCTAGCCGAGTTGGCAGACTGGGTAGAGGGACTCCGCGCGGCGGCACAAACGGCACGCGTCCATGGCAACATCACGCTGGCCGACGCGCTGGACGTTACCCGCTTCGAGGTCTATGAGGGCTACCTCGACGAGGAGTTAAATCACCAACAGAGCCAAGCAGCTGCTCGACGTGGCCGCTAGGCGAATGCGGGTAATGGCTTCCCGACCATCAGGCGAAGAGCGGGTAGGGAGCTGCATTTGCTGTTGCACCGTGGAACCGCTGATGACACGCCCAGTCGCGACGGTCGTGGCGTAGATCAAGATCATCATCACGTGATGATCTTGGATCGTGATTCTTTGGCCGGATCGACCGCTAAAGCGTTGCGCGGGCGTACTCGATCCGTGGAGACAAGTCCTGGATGATTGCGGCGACTGGGGCGACACCTCACTGGCTCCACGATGGTGGTCTGGATCAACAGATGATCTTGATCGCCGGTACGATCGCGAGATCGACAACTCTGCTTGGTGATCGCCGGGATGAACACCGCCCGAGGACACGACTTGGTGGGCGTGCGTGAGGTCAGGATCCTGACACTGCCTGGCTGGTGCGGCGTGCTGGGCGCCGGGCTTTCCGGCCTACTTACTGGGTTTCGGGATAGCCCAGCTCGACCGCATGGCCGCTCGCGATCTTGCGCTGTGAGTCTCGGCGCCGGCCCCGGCTGGCCCGGGCTACCGGCGATCGGCGCGAGGTCGACGACGCGTAACAGCGTGAGCATGCGGTCGTCGAGGCGTGCACCGGGGCTGTCCTTTCCCGAGTCGCGTGGATGATCATGACGCTAGGCAGACGACGAGGCGGCGGCGTTGTCGCAAGGTGGATTCGCACTCCCACCCGAGGATGATTTTGATCTCCTACCTCAGCAGGAGGCGGCCACGGATCGGCTGGACTACTTTCATCGCATGAGGTTGGGGTAGCCGTGATCACCCCACAGCGGGACGCCGATCGGCTCCCTTGATCACTAGCGTCGACCGCGGCTCAAGACAACCCAGGGAGGACGCCATGAGCACCATCGAGCGCATCAGCCACCACACCACCCCCGACCGTCCTAGCCGGCAGGGGCCGCTCGCCCGCCGGCTGGCCGGACCCGGCTGGGTGGTCATGACCTTGGCCTGCGTCTACATTGCCATCGTCGTGTCGCGGTACCTGACGTTCGACTCCGAGGTCTACTTCACCGAGCAGCGGGAGACATACCTGCAGCATGAGTTCGCCCTGGGCGTGCATGTGATCAGCGGCGTGCTCGCCTTGCTGATCGGCCCGTTCCAGTTCGTGCGGCGGCTTCGGCGCAGGTTCGTCCGCGTGCACCGGTTCATAGGGGCGACCTATGTGGCGAGTGCCACCGCGCTTGGCGCGTCGGGCCTGATCCTCGCGCCGACGGCCTACACCGGCCTGGTGGCGTCCGCTGGCTTCACCGTCTTGGACCTGGCCATGCTGTTCACGACTTGGACGGCTGTGCGGATGGTCTTGGCTGGCCGGTTCGGCGAGCACCGTCGCTGGATGATCCGCAGCTTCTCCCTCATCCTGGCCGGAGTCATGTTGCGGGTGTGGGTCCCGATCTACGGCCAGCTCGCCGAGGCCGGGATCGTCAACTTCTCCTTCGAGACGGCATACGCCGCGATCGCCTGGCTGTGCTGGGTCCCGAACCTGCTGCTCGCCCTCTGGTTCACCCGCCACCCAGCGGAAGTCACGAATGCAGGGTAAGCCCGCTGGTCGGAGCGCTAAGCATGGAGATCATCAGAAACGTCATCAGAGTCATCAGCCTGAATATTGGGTGGCCCTCGGTGCTGCCGTGTCCATCTTGTCGCTGATGGTGGCCGGCTTCTCGTTGATCTACGTGAGACGATCCGCTAAGGCATCGCGAGAGCAGACGAAACAGCAGAAGCAGGCTGCCAAGGATGCGGCGTAGCCGATGTTGTGGGTCGATGTTCGCGGCGACGACGGGCAGGGCCAGGCACTGGTGCTGCTGCTTGGGAACTCGGGGCCAAGCGTTGCCCGTAACGTGAAGGTGATCTTTGATCCGGCACCGCCGGCTACAGTCGACATCAAGCCGGTCCTGCAGATCTTGAAGCAAGGCATCGCCTCCGTGCCGCCTGGCCGCACGATGCAATGGGCTTTGGGTGCGGCTCCCGATACGGTCGACTCGGACGCCCACAAGGCGTGCCGGGTACGGATCGAGACAGAAGGCACTTTCGGCCTCATCGAGCCGCTCGAGTACGTGATCAGCGTCGATGATGTGCATGACTCACGTGCTGCGCCGCCGGGGAATCTTCACGCGGTTGCCGTTGAGCTGCACGAGATGACCAAGGCCACCAAGGAATTGAACGAGATCATCCGAAGTGCCAGCCTCGACCCTGCTTGAGAGCCAAGGGTGCGCCCGCAACTGGTACAAGCAGTACACCGAGAACCGCTCCGGCGACCTCAAGCCAGTGACGCGACTCCTTATCAGGAGCGGCGATTACCAAGATCAAGGCGCGGGGCCCGCAGTCCTAAGGGGTGGGCTACCTAGGCCGGCGTATCGAGATAACACGGTGTAACCCGACGCGCTGGCTCACCGCACGAACCCTAGGTGATCTCTACGGCTCTGCGCGGCTTGATCTCATCCTCGTTGGCAGGCAGGGCTTTGGGAGCAAACCTCGGATTGGTCCGCGATACAGATCTTGTCCGACCGATGGAGTGATTCGACAGTTGGAACCGCTCGCGGGTGATTTCAATGAGCTTGCCTCGGTCGTCGGCCCGGAACCAGCGGACGTCATAGAAGCCGCTCGGAAACACTTCGTGGTTGAGATCGAAGCGGCAACGAATCACCTTGTCTGGCATCAACATCACCTCGCCGTCATCGACGACCTCCCAGTTGCCATGACTCTTTACGCATAGCTCCAGGTCAACTCCAGGATTCAGGCTGGCGCCTGACCTGCGAACGAGCTCGAGGAAAAGAGCACCGCCAGCATCGGAGTCATCGTGTCGCGCAAGCCAGTCGTCGTCGCGAAATCCGCTCGATCGATACCTCCACAGGTGATAGATGAAGAGCCCAGTCCAGATGGCGACGTATCCAGCTACTGCCCACAAAGCCGCCCATACGGCCTGCGCCACAGCGCCATCCCACTGCAGGGGTAAAACGGAGGCGACCATCGTCCCTACGGCTGCCGCGCCGCAACCCAGAGCAACCTGCCGAGCGAAGGGAGCACTTGCACGCCTAGCGGCGCGTCGGACCTCTCGAATCCAAAGCCGTTCCATCAATGAGCCTCCTCGCCCCGGACAGCGACTCATTGCCTAGGCATCCTGCCACCCCGGGCCTGACGCCGTTGGAAATACTCAAAAGAGAGTTGGCAAGCCACATGTAACGCGGAGCTGGGTTTGCGCGGACCTGAGAGGCTGCGTGGTGCGAAACACCCCGAGCCACCGCGTCCGCGCCAGCATCACGAGCCACCACCGGGATCAACTGGTAAAAGCCCCGACATCGTGCTGCTGCCCTGACATCCAGCGCCAGCTTCCTGGGAGCCTCGACGAGGATCTATGCGGCCTTTGGTCAGCTCGGTGCTTGCGCTGATGCCTGGGTTGCTTCGTCGAGTTGTGAGCGGCGCCGGAGCAGGGCGATGCCCATGCTGAGCATGAAAACGAAGAAGCCGACGAAGCCGAGGTTCGAGATGCTCGCGATCACCGATGAGGCGGGGCTGAGCAGCCCCAACCATCCAGCGAGCGCCCCGACGAGAAAGCCAAGCCATCCGATCCACCGCGGCAGCGCGCGGGTGGTAAGGATGGCCGCCGCGTACAGCGGAACGACCACGCCGAAGCCGAGGAAGTTGCCAGCAGCGTTGGTCACCAGGGCAATGGCGGCGAAGGTGTCGGCAGTGGCCGCCAACGTGGCCTGCCCTCCCGGGCCCGCGGCGAGGTAGGCCGGCACCAGTTCGTAGCCCATTGCAATGGGGATCAGATGCGAGACAGTCACCAGCGTCAACCCGACGACGCCGAGAATCGGCGCCAGAATCATCACCGGACCAGCCAATCGAAGGGTGTCGTAGAAACCCACCAGCGCGACGATCCCCAGAAAACCCGTCAGGATGACCAGCCAAGCCCCAACGAAGAACAACGCACCGGCCCCGTCCACGGCCGCGATCCAATCCCGGCCCGGCCGTCCGGTCTCCGGAATCAACACCCCCACACCGCGGAAACCCATCGCCGCGGCGCCAACCACAAAGCAGACAACCGTGCCGAGTGCACATACTGCTGCGACCGTGGAGAGCTTCAGCGTCCTCATAACCCATACCCTGGCACCCGCAGTATCCGGATGGCGCAGCTAAGGGCCCCCACGTTATGGAGGCTCTTGATCTTGGTCTGTTAGGGCCAGGAGGACTTGATCTTGAAGAGCCAAGCAACGATCCCATGACGAGAGGACACAAAGGTTGGGCATGCTGTTCTGCTGGGCGTGCATTTCGGGCTATGGACCGCGTGGTGGATCTCGGTCCTGGGGTTTTGCACGCCAAACAGAAGCAACTTCCACCACTTCCCCGTCATCACGCAGATACAGTCGGTCGGTCTGCCTTCAGCCCGGAGTGCACCCGGCCTACTTGGGATGGATCCAGGCTGCTTGCCGACGCGCACGGGATGTTTATGGCGCCACGACCTCCGGCAGTCCGCGCTGATCCATGTCGCCGAACATTCAGAGCAAGATCAACAAGAGGTTAGCCGAGGAGATTCATCCGGGTGAATTGATGCACCGAATGTGCACGTTCACGCGAGCCCGAAGCCGTCCATCCACTCGAAGTTGTCCTGGGCGCTCCAGAGGAAATGCCCGTCGACCGGTACGCCTTCCGATTCTTCGGGTTCGGCTCTCCGATGCCCGCTGGATAGATCCTCGGCCAGGCGATTGAGAACCGATACGCCGTGGCGCCGATCGATCTCATCAGCGCGACATCTTCCTTGTACCGCTGGTAGTGGTCGTTCGCGAGGTCGCCGTTCTCGTCGTTCTTGATCTTCCCCGGCGTGTGCGCGTACGTGTCCCAGGTGGACACGGCCTTACCGTGCTCGTTCCAGGCTCCCTCGATCTGGTACGACGATATCGAAACCCCCAGTAGAACCCATCGGGGAACCGGCGGCTGGCGGAGAAGGCTGTTTCGGAGGTTGAGGTAGCGCTCGTGTCAGCAGCTCCATAAATGAGGTAATCCGTCCTTATTGATTGCACGACGGTAAGACGCGGCCGGGTGAGAGCTGGAGGTATCAGCACTCAGCCCGGCCTCGCCTGGACGGATCAAACCTGACTCGTGCGCAAAGACCACGACCGCCTGCACTCGACTGCGCAGGTCGAGCTTCGCCAAGATCCTGTTGACGTGGGAGAAGCGACTCGCCCGCTACGACGGTCTGGATGCCTGCCATGCTGCCCGTGACCGGAGCGCCCTGTGCAGCCATAGGCTGGGTCGTGCGACCAAGCGCCTGGAAGGAGAGGTGTGTCTCAGACCGAGTTGCGTACGCGTGACGGGCAGGCCACAACGGTTTCCGACGAGGCCATCACGGCCTTGGCGGAAGTGGTGCGAGGTAGGTTGGTGCAGCCCTCGGACGCCGACTATGAGGACGCCCGGGCCGTGTGGAACGGCATGGTCGACAGACACCCAGCGCTTATCGTCCAATGTGCGGGGGTCGCCGACGTCGCCACATCGGTGAACTTCGCCAAGGAGCACGATCTGCTCGTTGCCGTCCGAGGTGGGGGCCACAATGCCGCTGGAAATGCGGTGTGCGACGGCGGCCTCGTGATTGACCTATCCCCTATGAAGGGTGTTCGAGTCGATCCCGTCGCCAAGACGGTCCGGGCAGAAGGCGGCGTCACCATTGGTGAACTTGACCACGAGTCGCAGGCATTCGGGCTGGCTGTACCCATGGGCGTCGTCACCGAGACGGGGATCGCTGGTTTGACGCTGGCAGGGGGCATCGGTTGGCTCCGCCGCAAATACGGACTGAGCTGTGACAATCTCATCGCCGCCGATGTTGTAACTGCTAACGGTGAACTCGTCCCAGCAAGCAGCGAAAACAACGCCGACTTGCTGTGGGCGTTGCAGGGTGGCGGCGGCAACTTTGGTGTCGTCACCTCATTCGAGTTCCGGGCCTATCCCGTCGGCCCGGACGTGTTCTTCGCCTTCGTCATTCATCCGGGCACGGGAATGGATGCTCAGGCAGCACTGCTGTTCTACCGCGAATGGAGCCAAGAAGCATCGGATGAAATCAGTTCCTTCGCCATCCTGTGGCATGCGCCAGAGATTCAGGAGATTCCGGCCGAGCACCACGGCGCACCGATTGTCGTCTTTCTTGCGATGTATGCCGGTGATGCGGAGGACGGTCAAGCCGCCTTGCAGTCTTTGCGGGACTACGGCTCACCAATCGCTGATCTGAGCGCAGCGACTCCCTACCTTGAGGTGCAACGTTTCTTCGACGCCGACTACCCGGCCCATGAGATGCGCTACTACTGGAAGTCCAGATACCTCAACGAATTGTCTGCGGAGGCGATGGACGCCCTCATCAGGCTCAACGAAGCGAGTCCGTCACACCATTCCACGCTGGATGTTTGGCAACTCGGTGGGGCCCTCAGCCGTGTACCGCCGCAAGACACTGCCTTTGGTGATCGTTCCGCGCCCTATCTCATCGGAATCGAGGCCAACTGGGAGAGCCCGGAGGATGACGCAGCATGCATCGAATGGGGAAGGGAGGTTTTCCGTGCGCTCGAGCCATTCTCAAGTGATCGCGAGTACTTCAACTTCCCCGGCCTATATGAAGAAGGGGAGCAGTCTGTCAGGGATACGTTTGGTGCGAACCTGGGACGCCTGCAGTCGGTGAAGCGGAAGTACGACCCAGACAACCTTTTCCGGCTCAATCACAACATTCCGCCAGCTGACAGTTCCAGCTGAGCCCATGCGAATTCGTGGGACCACTTTTGACCCCACGTTGATCTGACGACCCACTCCATGGCGGTAACCGGGCCAAGGAGGACGTGAGCCTGTACTCGCGCGCGTTCAAGATCACGATGATCTTTTCACGATGGTGAGACTGCAATTGTGCCGAGGCCCCCGCTGGCTGCGATTGCGATTTAGTAACGGGTCTAGCGGATGTCGCCCTTCGATGTCCCCTCTCTGCCACCAGACTGGGCGGTGTGGCTGAGCCGAGTTCTTGGGGTGTGCCCGCCCGCGAACCAGATCGTTTGATCAAGTGGTTCATCGGCATCGTGGTGCTGGGAGTCGGAGTCAATCTGCTCAGTGGTTTCGTTGTGGAGCAGAAGTGGGCCTGGCTTCCGCCGGCTGCGTTTGTTGCGGCGCTGTTGATCGCTATGCCGAGCACTGGTCTTCTGCGTCGGGAGCGTTATCGCACAACGCGGGCTCGGGGCATGGCTTTACTCGCACTGACCGGCTATCTGGCGGTCGTGGTGTGGGGATCGGTGACTGGGTGGCCCCTCGCCGTGATGATCTTGTCCGTGGCGTACCTCTGGGAGGCTGCGGTGATGCTCATGTGGTCGACCCTTCGAAGCCGCGCGGACCTCGACCATGTCGCCGTCGGGACAGCCTGTTTGCTTGTGGGTTCGGCATTCTTGCTGCTCGGGGTCGCGAACCCGCTGGATGGATCGACGCTGGGCATGGTTGCGGGTTTGCTGGTTAGGGTCGCGTTCCTGCTGCTCGGGGCTGGGGCGCTGCTGCTCGGGGTCGCGATCCTGCTGGACCGATGGACACTGGTGGGGGTTCCGTTGCTGATGTTCGGCGTCGCGGCCATGTTGGGCGGTAGCGCAGCCTTCCTGGACGGATGGACTCTGCTGGGGGTCGCGCTGCTGCTGGGCCCGGTTACGGCCCTGCTGCTTGGGGTCGCGTTCCTGCTCGACAGATGGACACTGCTTGGGTTCCCGTTCCTGGTGGGCGCGGTCGCGGCCACGTTGGGTGGCATTGCGGCCTTGCTGGCCGGATGGACGCTGATGGGGGTCGCACTCCTCCTGTTCGGGGTCGCGTTCTTACTGGGTGGTGTCGCGGCTTTGTCGGACGGTTGGACACTGGTGGGGGTCCCGTTTCTGCTGCTCTGGATCGCGTCCATGTTGGGTGGTGTTGCGGCCTTGCTGGCCGGATGGACTCTGGTGGGGGTCATGTTCCTGCTGCTCGGAATCGCTGCGCTGCTGGGCGGTGTAGCACTCCTCTACCGTCCTGAGTTGCCGCGGCGGCTGGTGGCATGGCTCACCAAACAAGACGATTTGCCGCTCACGGAATAGGCCGCGGCCGGGAAGTTCCGCCAGGGATCACTGTCAGTCGGTTGCGCCGATGTGAATTTGTGCGTTCGCCATCCCGGAGGCTTCGTCTTAAGTATCGTTGGCGCTCGCCCCGCCGGTCACGCCGTGTGCAACTCGGCCTACCCCCGAGAGATATGGTCCCGACTGGCGGGGCCTCAGGATGGCCAAGATCAAAGAATGGGAGTCGCCGGTGACGACGCCACCAGCCGTGTCTGGAGCATTCGCCCCGGAGCCTTCTTTCCTAGATTCTCTGCAGCCTTCCGGGCCGCCCAATAAGCGACGTACTTGGCTGATCGTCCTGATAATCGTTTTGGCTCTCGTGCTGGTTGGCATCGTTGGTTGCGTGGCGATCATTGGCAGCGCTAAGGCCATCAACGAGGGCATCACTGGCGCCTCAGCGGATGCCTCGGAGTCACAGACGGCAGAGGACGACGGGAACGCCGCGCGCGAGGTCAAGCCGGGCAAAGCCTTCACTGTCGGCAGCCACAAAACACTCGCGGGCTGGAAGGTGAAGCAAGACACCAGCATCGGTGACGCACTTTTCAGCGTCACCGGCAAGGTGAAGAACGTCAGCGACGCCACGTCGAGTGCGTTCATCCACTTCACATTCATTGACTCGTCCGGTGAAGTTCTGGGCAACGTGCAATGCAACTCCGCTGACCTGGAGCCGGGCCAGACTCAAACCCTCAACTGCATCCCGGACGGCAAGTACGGCAAGTACCAAAAGGTGACGGCCGAAGCTACTTTCTAGCTCAGAACGCTTGACGTTACACGCGGCAGACCAGAGATGATCAAGTACTAACCTGGACGGAGGCGGAACCCGCGGCCACAGCCACTGTCGGCTCGGACACGGCCGCCAAGCAACGAGGACCTCGTGGCAGACGACAGGTGGCGCGAGCACGGTTTGTCCGTACTGATCTCAGGCGCCGGAATCGCTGGTGCGACGCTGGCTGCTCTGCTCGGACGGGCAGGGCACCAAGTAACTGTCGTGGAGCGCGATCAAGGTGTTCGATCAAGCGGCAACCCAGTAGACGTCCGCAAGGGTGCATATCAAGTTGCCGAACGGTTAGGTGTCCTCGCTCGCCTACAGGATGCGAGCACCAACGTGCGCGAGTTGATCTTTGTCGACGCTGCCGGCCGCCAGGTGGCGAGTATGCGAACGCGTCAAAGCGAAGACCGAGAGGTCGAAGTGCCACGGGCAGATCTCAGCGCGATCTTGGTTGACGCAGGCCGCGAGACGGCTGAGTTCCTGTTCGACGAGATGATCAACGAGCTACATCCGGACGCGCGTGGAGTCGAGGTGATCTTCGACCAGACGGCGCCACGCCGGTTCGACCTAGTCGTTGGAGCGGATGGTATTCATTCAGCAGTCCGCCGGCTGGCCTTCGGGCCAGAGGCCGACTTCGTCAAACATCTCGGCATGTACGTGGCTACGGCAGAAGTCGGAGTGACCCTGGAACGCGATGACACCGTGATCATGCACAATGAGCCCGGAACTGCAGTCGCGTTGCACCCGGGAACGGGATCGTCGCTCGCGGCCTTCATCTTCCGCTCTCGAGCCCGCATTGATCATCGCGACCGCGACGCGGTCGAACGACTCCTGAAGCAGACGTACCGCCGCACCGGCTGGCGTGCTGAGGAACTGCTAGCGGCCTACCTTGCGGCTGATGATGTCTACTTCGACAGCGTGAGCCGAATCCGCCTGCCTTCATGGTCACATGGTCGGATCACCTTGCTCGGTGACGCCGCTTCCTGCGTCTCACTCTTCGGTGACGGCTCCAGTTCGGCCATGGAGGGCGCAGCAACCCTCGCCGAATGGCGGACCAGCTCACCGAACGACATCCCAGCGGCACTAGCCCAGTACGAGTTGACTCATCGAGTGGCCACCCGTCCTCGGCAACGAGGCGTACAGATCGCCTCCCACCTTTTGATACCAAGATCACGCCTGGAAATGACGCTGCGTGATCAGGTCCTTAGGATCGCCCCGCGCTGGTGAAGCGTGCGGCCGTAGTGATCATGCCCTGATCGCTAGCGATCGGCCGCGTACCGCCAAAAGGCGCGCATCCACTCAGGCGCAGTCGGGCTGTCCGCTCCCACCTGAGTGAGCAGGACGGCGATCGTGCCCGCCGATGGGGCAATGTGCCCAGAGGTCCCAGTCCCACCTACCCAGCCGTAGCGTCCCAGCACGTTCCACGTATTGCCGGTCGCGATGTCGACCGAGCCACCAAAGCCCCAACCCTGGCCCTCCAAAAAGAGTTCGCCGATCATGCGCTGGGAAGGTGTGGTGTGATCGCTGATCATGAGGCGAACTGAATCGGCCGACAACAGCCGGCGACCGTCGGCGGTGGTGCCGTCAGCCAGCAGCATCCGACCGAACGCAAGCCAGTCGTCGGCGGTTCCGACCAGCCCGCCGTTGCCCAACGGGAATACTGGCGGCGTACTCCACTGCCCGTCCGGTCCGTCCGCCAACTCCAGGCCGCCCGCTGGGCCAGCTCTGTAGTAGCTAGTCAACCGTTCAAGCTTGTCGGCTGGCACGTAAAACCCGGTATCCGTCATGCCCAGCGGCTGGAACACCCGCTCAGCCAGGAACTCAGGCAGCGATTGGCCGGAAATCCGGGTGATGAGCACACCCTGCAGCACGGAGCAGGTGTCGTACAGCCACGCCTTGCCCGGCTGATACAGCAGCGGGACCTCGGAGAGCTCGGCCATCCATTCGTCAGGCGGTGGAAAGCGCTGCGGCTCCCGGCCATCCTTTTGGACTGGAAACAGCCGCCGAGCCGCCGGCAGTGTGAAATCGGACGGGAACCCATACCCCGCACAGGAAGTGAGAAGATCAAATACAGTGATCGGCCGGATCGCCGGAACCACATCATCAATCGGACTGCTAGGTGTACGGACGACGGTTGGCTTCGCCAGTTCCGACAGCAACCGATCCACCGGGTCCTGCAACCCGATCGAGCCGTCCTCGATGAGCATCATCACGGCCGCGGCAGTGATGGGTTTAGTGATCGAAGCGAGGCGAAAGATCGAATCTCTGGCCATCGGCGCACCGTCGACGGCCGCTGAGCCCACAACTGCGATCTCAGTGTTGTCACCGCGAGCCACCAGTCCCACCGCTCCCGGAACCGAGCCGTTGCTGACGTACCCCGCCAGCAGGTCGTGCAGATCAGCCATGATCATGGCAGCCTAGTCGTGCGCAAGATCGACCGCTCGCAGTCCGCTCAAGATGCGCGCAAGAGCGACCCAATACGCTGAGCGGGTGGCGAACGCGTCAGCCAATGGACCGATCGACTCGATCACGGTGGCCGGGCGCCGAATCCAGCCAACCAAAGTGTTCGATACCTATTGGCGGTTCGCCGCTGAACGCCAACAGGTGCATCAGGCTCGCTTGCGCGGAGCGCCACCCCCATGGACAACAGACTCGATCATCGCCTCGCACCGATTCACCAACTGTTACCGCGCGGCCGACCGTGTCAGTCAGTATCTGATCAACGAGGTGATCTACCGCGGCAGTCAGGACGCCGATGAGGTGTTATTTCGGATTCTGCTCTTTCGATTCTTCAACCGCATCTCGACCTGGAGATCGCTTCATTCGGCACTCGTTGAGCTGACGTGGGCGGCGTTTCGCCTCGACCGTTATGACGAGGTGTTGAGCGAGGCGTTTTCCCGCAGCGAGCCGATCTACTCCGCCGCCTATGTCGTTCCTCCCCCGAGGCTGGGTGCGCAGCGAAAGCACACCAATCACCTGTTGCTGTTGCAGCAGATGCTGCGTGGCGGGCTGCGCAGCAAACTCCAGGCCTGCGCGTCGATGGCGGAGGCGCTCCAGCCGTTGCGCGGCTACCCAGGGATAGGCGACTTTTTGGGGTACCAATTTCTCATCGACATCAACTACTCCACAGTGATCAACTTCGATGAGATGGACTTTGTCGTCCCTGGACCCGGAGCCAGGGACGGTCTACGCAAGTGCTTCGGGCCAGAAGCCACAGGCATCGAGGCGGATCTCATCCGATACATGAGCGACTCGCAAGAAGAACACTTCATCCGTTTGGGGCTTAGCTTCCCCGGACTGAACGGCCGCCGCCTGCAACTGATCGACTGTCAAAACCTCTTCTGCGAAGTTGACAAGTACTCGAGGGTGGCGCATCCCCATATCACCGGCTACTCGGGTAGGACTCGCATCAAACAGCGCTTCACGCCTGTCGATGACGCCCTGACGTCCTGGTTTCCCCCGAAGTGGGGCCTGAACAGTCCGGCCAATGTGACGAACGCAACATATTGCTGGCGTCAGTGATCGAAATAACTCGGCCAGTCGCGATGGTTATACATATCGTGACTATGGATTTGATGCCCGTCGCTGATGTGCCAACCGTGCTGACCACTCGCTGGTGCGGCTACTGCAGGCGGCTCAAGGCCCAGCTTGATCGTGCCGGAATCGAGTTCCGCGAAATCGACATTGAAGATCACGCCGAGGGTGCTGCCATGGTCGCTCAGGTCAACGATGGCAATCTCACGGTACCGACAGTTCTCTTCCGCGATGGGTCTGCGCTAACCAACCCGTCGGCCGCCCAAGTCGGCCAGCGGCTCAGCTAACCCAGGCGCCGCCGATCATGACCGCGGTCGGCGTCAGGCTCGCATCAAGCACCACCAAGTCTGCCCGATCACCAGCCGCCAGATCTCGATCTTCGAGGCCCAGCACCCGGGCGGGCGTCTTCGAAGTTTGACATACGGCGGCCAACAACGCTTGATCAGGATCAGCTGGCCCAGATTCAATGGCATTGCGGAAAAGTTGGTCCATGGTGGCCGTGCTGCCTGCGAGCGTCCCGGTTTCTGCCACCCGGGCCTCACCCCCCTCGACCTCGACGGTGAGTGAACCCAGCTGATAGGTCCCGTCAGACATTCCCGCGGCGCTCATGGCATCAGTTACTAGAGCGATCCGATCCGACCCCACGCTTCGTACCACGTGCCGGTAGACGGCCGGATGCAGATGCGTGCCGTCGTGCACAAGTTCCACGACCACGTCCGGGCTCTCCAGCAGCGCCGGAATCGGTCCGGGCTCACGGTGGTGGATCGGCCGCATCGCATTGAACAGGTGTGTCGCGACCCGCGCCCCTGCCGAGATCGCAGCGCTCGTCTGGTCGTAGCTGGCATCGGTGTGTCCGACTGCAGCGACCACACCATGATCAACAATCATCTTGATCGCGTCCAGCGCACCCGTCCTTTCCGGGGCGAGTGTGATCATCTTGATCGTTCCCCGGCCGATCTTGAGCAATGTACGCAGCTCGTCTGGATCCGGATCGCGTAACTGCCGCACCTCATGGGCGCCACAGCGGCGCTCGGACAGCCAGGGACCCTCGAGATGGATCCCGGCGAGCCGCCCGTCGTCCACTAGCTCAGCCAAGATCGCGACAGACCGCCGCAGCTCGTCAGCGGGAGCAGTGACCAGGCTGCCGAGCATGGTCGTGGTGCCGCGCGAGGCATGGAAGGCAACGGCGCGCTTGGCGTCGCCATCGTCACTAGCAGTGAAGGTGCCACCTCCCCCGCCGTGCACGTGGATGTCGACGAAACCCGGCACGGCCAACTTCTCCTCAAGATCAGCGGCGCCTTCTGTGGGCTGGCCACGCCCAACCCCTGTGACCCGACCTCCCTCGATGCGTAGCCAGCCTGGCCGGAGGATCTCACCTCCGCTGACCACCGTTCCGGCGGCGATGACGTGTTCGCTCACAGCGTCTCGGTCACCTTGCGCAAACCGCGTGGCGCGTCCGGATTCCACCGGCGAGCCACAGCCAGATGGAGAGCCAGCTGCTGGAAGGGCATGATCTCCACGAGTGGTGAGAGCTCCTCGCTGACGCCGTCGGGCAGCACAACTCCGGTGCCTGCGCTGGCGACTGCTTGGTGCGTCCCGACGCAGAAGACATCCGCACCTTGCTCGGCCAGGCGGGGGAACACCTGCTGCATCGCGCGGCCGCCGATCCCGTCAGCGGCAACCGCCAGCACCGGCACCTGCGGATCGATCATGGCGAGCGGCCCATGCAGCAGGTCGGCGCCGGAGAACGCCTGTGCCGACAGGTACGAGGTTTCCATCAGTTTCAGCGCGGCCTCCCGAGCCGTGGGATAGGAATAGCCACGCGCTGTGCTGACCAACCGCGAAGCGAAGCGATAGCGCTGGGCCAGCTCGGCGACATGGGTGTCCTCGCCGAGCAGCTTCTCACCCAGCTCGCTGAGCCCGGCCACCGACTCGCCGCGGCCGCCCCGGACCCGGTCGAACAGCAGGTACAGCGCCAGCAGCTGCGCGGTGTACGACTTCGTGGCAGCGACCGCACGTTCCGTGCCGGCCTGAATGTCGATGTGCGCCTCCGCCGCGAGGGCCAGCGCCGACTCTGACTGGTTCGTGATCGCGATCGTGAGTGCGCCTCGCGCCCGCGCCACTTCCAGGGATTGCAGCAGATCGGGCGAGCCTCCGGACTGGCTCACACCGATCATGAGCACGCCGGCAAGATCCGGTTGTGCGCCGTACGCCGTCATAGTCGACGGTGAGACAAGGCCGCAGGGCAGCTGGTGAACGATCTCTGCCAGATACTTGCCGTACAGCGCCGCGTGGTCAGAGGTGCCGCGAGCGACGAAGAGTACGAAGCGTGGCTGGTAGGCGGTGATCAACGCGGCAGCCCGGGCGATATCGCTGGATGTGCCGCGGGAAGCGGCCAGCAGGCCACGCCAGACCTGAGGTTGCTCGGCGACCTCGGCTGCCATCAGGGCGCCAGGCTGATTCGTCTGGAGGGCACGGGTATCAGTTGTCATGATCATCTTCCTTCGAGGACGGAGAAATGAGGGGTGGTCGGATTGGGAGTGGTGAGCTGCTCTGCCAGGAACAACGCACCGTACGCGGGATCGCGGTCCAGCGGTCGGAGATCAGTCAGCCCGTCTCCAGCGAGTGCCTGCCGTACGGCGTTTCGCAGCTGCGGCTGATGGACCAGGACTCCGCCGCCAAGCACCACGGGCAGCGGTGGTGTCGGCCGGCCGACTGCGACGTGCACCGTTCGGACGAGGTTGCCGAGGTCCGCGGCGGCGTTGTCGATGATCCGCCGGGCGGCTGAGTCCCCGACGGCCGCCAGCTCGAATACCACCCTGGCGTGCCCGGCCCAGTAGCGCCGTTCTGGATTGGCGTAGAAATGATCGATGAGCTGGCCCGCTCGTTGCACATTGCACGCGGCGGTGAACTGCCAGCTGAGCCGGTCCAGCGGTTGGCCCTCGTCGGCGAGTCGCAGGGCGTGTCGCACGGCCTCCCGGGCGATCCCGTAGCCGCTGCCCTCGTCGCCGAGGAGATAGCCCCAACCGCCGGCCCGCGCCACGCGGCCCCTCGCATCGCGTCCCCAGGCGACCGATCCAGTGCCGGAGATCAACGCAATACCGGTGGTGAGCTCCGCCGCAGCCAAGATGAGCTCGGTGTCATGGACGACCTGGACCGCGGCGCCGGGGACCCGGGCTGCGATCAGCTGCCGCAACCGCTCCTCGGCCTCCGGGGTGTCGACCCCCGCGGCACCGGCGCAGACCGCCCCGATCGGGCCGCGCTCAGCGAGTTGCGTGAAGATCGCGTCGAGCTGACGACCGGCCTCCACCTCTCCGACGGAAGCGAGATTTGCACTGCCGGCGAAGACCTCCACAACGCCGGTCCAGTGACGACTCACCGCATGGGTCTTCGAACCGCCGATGTCGAGACCAACGATCTGCATGGTGTTTCCTTCCCTAAGCGTCGGCGGTCAGTGAGCGGAAGTGCCGGAAGCGGCCTTGTCGAGCTCTTCCGCGGTCGCAGCAACACTCGTGGTCGGCCACTTGCCACCGTTCTCCCAGTAGTGCCGGATCTCCTCCAGGTGCCGGCCCTTGGTCTCAGGAGCGAGCTTGAAGACGAAGGCAAACGCAGCCACGGCCAGCACACCGAAGACGATGAACGTACCGGCACCACCGAGGCGGGTGAGCAGCGTGAGGAAGATCGCAGCCACGGCAACGTTGGCGACGAGGTCTGAGGTCAGCATCGCACTCGAGCCGAGCGAACGCAGCCGGGCCGGGAAGCTCTCCCCCGCGTACACCCAGACCAGTGCACCGAAGCCGAAAGTGAAGCCCACGGTGAACAGCAGCAACCCGAGGAATCCGAGTGCAGTCAGCGCGCCACCGAACTCGGAGCCGATGCTGAAGACTGAGACCAGCAAAGCGTTCGCCAAGATCATGATGCCGATGCCGGTGAGCAAGATCGGCCGCCGTCCCATCCGATCGACCAAGATCAGCGAGACGAAGACAGCCGCGAGCCCGGCCACCTGCACCAATGCCGGCAAGCCCAGCAGGGCGAAGTTGCCCTGGAAACCCATAGCCTCGAAGATTCGGGGGCTGTAGTAGACGATGGCATTGATGCCGGTGATCTGGACGAAGAACCCGAGGCCGACAACGAAGACGGTGGCGCGGAGGAACGGCTTGCGGAGCATCTCACCGATCAAGCTCATGATGCCGCGTTTGCCCTGCTCCTCCTCGGCGAGAGCTGCCTCGATGTCATCAAGATCAGCTTTGATGTCAGAGCCCGGCTCGATCTGTGCGAGCACCCGCTCGGCGTCGGCGCGCCGTCCCCGCATCATGTACCAGCGGGCCGTGTCAGGCAGCCGTAGCAGCAGGAAGAAGATCAGCGTTCCGGGGATGGCGGCCATGCCCAGCATCCAACGCCAGCTTTCGGTGCCTGAGAGGGCCCACGCGACCAGGTAGCCGGCGATGATGCCGGTGACGGTGGCTACCTGATAGAGCACGAGCAGTGCACCCCGTACCTCGGGCGCGGCCGACTCGGCCACGAACACTGGCACGACAACCACCGAGACGCCGATCGTCAGGCCCAGCAGAAAGCGGGCCACCATCAGCGACGGTACTGACCACGCAAGCGCGGACAGCAGTGAGAAGCCGGCGAACGTCGCGGCGACCGCGAGCATCGACTTCTTGCGGCCGATGCGATTGGCCAGGGCGCCGCCGCACAAGGCGCCGAGCACCTCGCCAACGACGACGGCGGTGGTCACCAGCTGCTGCTGGCCCGTGCTCAGCCCGAAGTCCTCGGTCATGAACAGCAGCGCCCCGGCGATGTTGGACGAGTCGTAACCGTAAATGACGCCGACAGTCGCCGCGGCGACAGCGACCAGCAGTCCCAATCGCGACGTGTTCCGCAAATCATGCAGTAGTCCCATGAGTTCTCCTTCTCTAGCAATACCGAACTGGTCTAGACCAATCTCCTGTGCGTGCCTAAGATTGGCATAGACCAATTACGATGTCAACCCATTGGCCTAGACCAATGTTGTAGGCTTCATGAAGGTGAGACGACAGGAGGAGTCCGCGTGCTAACAGTGCCCAAGCACTACGAAGTCAGGGATCGGATTGCCGGACTGATCGCCGACGCTGCAGTAGGCACGCCGCTGCCCACCGAGCGGGAGCTGGCCGAGCGCCTCAACACCTCCCGAACGACGGTCCGGCAAGCGCTCGCGGCGTTGGAGCTGGACGGCAAGTTGGAACGCATTCAGGGGCGAGGCACCTTCGTCGCCGAACCTAAACGGGTGCTGGTCCGCCAGCTCACGTCCTATACCCAAGACCTGCAATCGCAGGGGTTGACGCCGTCCACAAAGATTCTCAGCATCAGCCGCGAGCGGGCCGAAGGCGTGGTTGCGCAGCGACTCAACTTGCGACCTGGAACCCGGGTGCACCGCGTCGAGCGGCTCAGGGGCGTCTCCGGTGAGCCGCTCGCACACGACGTTGCGTACCTCGCAGGCCCGCTGCCACGACTGCGCCACGAGCTGGAGCGGCGCGGATCGCTCTATCAAACGCTGCGCGAGGCGTACGGCGTACGGCTGGTGCGCGTAGAGGATCTGGTCGAGACGGGCCTGGCCGATCCAGACGAGGCCGCACTGCTGTCCGTGGACGTTGGACTGCCGATGCTGATGATCCACCGCACCGCCTGGGACGTCGAGGACCGACCGGTCGAGTTCACCCGCACCGTCTTTCGGGGAGATCGCTTTAGCTTCATCTCCCACAGCACGGTCGACGATGGGATGCCGCCTGCCGACTGACTCTCGCCAGAGCTACGCAGTGCGCGACGGGTCATAGAGCATCGCTACGGTGGAACGTGTCGCATGCCGTCGACCGCGCCGCGCTGCTCGCCGAGGCGCGAGTGGCTTACGGGCGGCGACGGTACGCGGACGCCTACCGCGGACTCGCCGCGGCTCGCGAGGGGGCTGGTCTCCCCGACGACGACCTGCGGAGGCTCGCTGACGCGGCATGGTGGCTTGGTCACGTCTCCGAGTGCCTGGCGCTCACGGAGGAGCTGCATCGGCATTATCTCGACCAGGGGTACGTGGACCGCGCGGCGGTGCAGGCGATTGACCTGGCCGGCATGTTCTTCATGCGCGGCGAGCCAGCGCTGGGCTCCGGGTGGTTGAGCCGCGCCCGAAGGCTGCTTGCCGACCGACCGCGCGGCGCCGGCCACGCGATGCTCATGTATGTCGATCTGTTCGGCGCACTGGAAGATGAGCAACTCGACATTGCGACGGCCGGCGCCGCCGAACTGCAGCAGCTCGGCCGTGAGTTGGGCGACCCGACGTACGTGGCGCTTGGGCTCCTCGTGGAGGGGCTGGCTGAAATCCGGCGCGGCCGCCTGCGTGAGGGATTCGGCCTGCTGGACGAAGCGATGCTGCCGGTGCTCGCGGATACGGTGGCGCGCGAACTTG
>JBKPTR010000332.1:0-3967 GCA_046735615.1 Actinomycetota bacterium | reverse complement strand
GCGATCGCCGAGCGAGCCGGCTCCGGCTCTCTGCGTGCGTCCGCGTTCGCCGGGGAAGCAACGCTCGCCGCGGCTGGCGGCGACTACGAACGGGCGCGCCGGCTCTGGGAGGATGCGGTCGACCTGGCGGCAGATTCGCCGTTCGTGGCCGCCAGCATTCGGCTGGACCTCGCCGAGTGCTTGGCCGAGAGCGGCCGGCGCGAGGCCGCAGCGCGTGAGGTCGAGGCCGCGCGGAGGACCTTCGAGGACCTCGATGCCGGGTGGGGCACGGAGCGGGTCGTGGCGCTGGTCCGGCGGCTGCGACATGGTCCGCCGATCACCGGCAATGGGCCGTTCGCGGCACTGACGCCACGAGAGCTGGATGTGCTGGCGTTGCTCAGCAGGGGCCTCACCAACGCCGAGATCGCGGCCCGCCTGAGGTTGAGCGAGCACACGGTGCATCGTCATGTGACGAGCATCCTGCGCAAGTTGCGGCTGCCGTCGCGCGCCGCTGCCGCGGCGCTGGCTAGCCGTCACGGTGTGTCTTAGACGCCGCATTGGCCAGATCTGGCTATTCGACGTCATCGCCATAGTTGGCCGGTCTTGGCGAAGCGCCCCCACGCGTTCTGCGCCTAGCGTCAGGTGAATGGCGGCCGATAGTCACCACCTCGTCGACGGACTCGGCTACCTGATCCACGCCATTGGCGTGATCGCCGACGCGCAAAGGAGCAGCACCATGACAACCCTGAGTGACGAGGTCACCGACGTCGCCGGGCCCGGCGCATCACCCGCCACGACCGAGGCGCTCGCAGAGCGCCTGTTCCTGGCGACCATCGACTTCTTGGAGATCGCCTCGATCCATGTGGGTCGCAAGCTCGGTTACTACGCTGAACTGGCCACCAGCGGACCTGCGACCGCCGCCGAGCTTGCGCGCCGAACCGGAACCGCGACGAGGTATGCGCAGGAGTGGCTGGAGCAGCAGACCACCGCTGGCTTCCTCGAGTCTGACGACCCTGAGGCCGACCCAGCCGCGCGCACTTACCATCTACCGGAGACTCACCGGCCGGTCTTCGTCGACGCCGAAGACCTGAATCTGGTCGCCCCGCTGGCCACCCTCGCGGTCGGCGTGCTGCGGCCCCTGGACGCACTTATCCAGGCCTACCGCAACGGCTCCGGCGTGCCCTTCGAGGCATACGGCGAGGACCTGGTCGAAGGGATCGGCGCGATCAACCGGCCGCAGTTCGTCAACGAGATGGCCGGCTGGCTGAGTTCGGTCCCGGACGTAGACGCGCGGCTGCGACGCCAACCGCCGGCTCGCGTCGCGGACGTGGCGTGCGGAACCGCGTGGTCGTCGATCGCAATCGCCCGCGCGTACCCAGACATCACCGTTGATGCCCTCGACATCGACGAGGCGTCGATTGCGGTCGCCCAGCGCAACGTCTCGGAGGCGGGCCTGTCCGAGCGGGTCCGGCCCGCCGTGCACGATGCCAGCGCGCCGAAGCTTCCCGGCCGGTACGACCTGGTGACCATCTTCGAGGCCCTACACGACATGAACCATCCGATTGACGCGCTTCGGGCGACGCGAACCAGTCTCACCGAGATGGGGTGCGTAATCGTCGCCGATGAGAAGGTCGCCGAACGGTTCACACCCAACGGTGACGAGCTGGAGCGCTTCAACTACGGCTGGAGCGTGCTGCACTGCCTGGCCGTCGGCCTGCTCGACGCACACTCGGCCGGGACCGGGACCGTGCTCCGGACCGACACTCTCCGCCGCTATGCAGCCGACGCCGGCTTCACCCGGGTGGATGTGTTGCCGATCAACAACCCATTCTGGCGGTTCTACCGGCTCCGGCCCTGATCGCAGTCCACGACGCAGAAATCCCGCCATTCACCGCCGATACGCTGTGCGAGATCCTCGGCCCGGTGGCGATTCGCGCCTGGAGTGTGTATCCCGGTAGGAGGCGACGGAAAGCTATCAACTTGTCACCGGACAAGCCCGGCGCGTCCGAGGCCACCCGAATGCTGCGGCCCGGCGGCCGGCCTGCGATTGTTGACTCGACTTCGTCAGCGATCAACCGCTGACAGATCGATCGTTTTGTGACGCGGACCCACGGGCAGCCTGCATCGGCGGAGCCGCCCAACACGACCAATCGCCGTCGCAGTGGAGGCGCCGCGGGTGCTGCTTCCGCGGGCCTGCTCATGCCTAAACTTCGTGTCTGCGGTGTTGCTTGTGGCCTTGGTGCTCGAGTCGGTGCTCGGCAGTTCGTCGTGGACGAGCGGGCGAGTTTGGTCGTCGCCGCCGTCGCGAAAGGGGTCGAGGCGTCGCGTCGCGAATGTTAGCTCCCGGCCCACATGCATGATCATCACGTCCGGTCCGGCTTGAAGGTCGGCTGCTCACTGGTCGGTGGGCTTGAACGCGCGGACGCGCTCGATGATGCGCGCTCTGAGACGTTCACGTCGATCGACAGTGAAGCCCGCAGCGAGGATTTCTGGGTATGGCTGTCGTGTCTGATGATCACCGGCAAGGCGAATCGACAGTCTTTCAAGTCGTCGTTGGCCAGCTCGCACCACTCGGTAGGGGCTTGCGACGTGCCCGACCACCAAAAGCTGACTACCAGGGCGAAGCACTCGGTACATCTCGTTGATTGCTGCCGCGGGGTCAGGGATGCCGCTGAGGGCTAGCGTGCAGACGACGGTATCGAACCGGTCGTCAGCGAATGGGAGCTGCTGAGCGTCAGCTTCGATGAGGGTGACCTCGACGCCGAGCGCGGCTGCCCTGCCGCGGGCTATGTCGAGCATGGCGGGGCTGAAGTCGATTCCCGTCAGCTGGATTCCTCGCGGGTAGAAGGGCAGGTTCCGGCCGGTACCGATGGCGACCTCCAATACTTGGCCGGACGTCTGCGAGCATGCCCATGAGCGGCTATCACCGAGCAGCAAAAGATCGTAGAAATTCGTGTCGCGGTCGTAACGTGGCGCGTACCGTTCCCACAGACTCCGCAGCCTGTCGGTGCCATCTCCGTTGGCCACTTGGTCTCCTCAGTAAGGGCTTCCTCCAGGCTCTATCGATCGGCCGTAGGCGCTCGCGCGAGGCCGACGATCTGCCAGACCGGACCCCGATAGGTGTAGTCGGTGCGCATGCCGCGTGCCTCCGCTGTTGCGATTAGGGCCGCCGGGGATGGGCGAAGATCCGGAAAGACTTGCCCATCAGGCGGAAACCGACCCTCTGAAGGCGGGTGAACGTCCGGGTCACCCAGTTGCGGGGTGGGTGGCTCAACACCAACAACCGCTTGGCATGGTCGGCCGCCGCGGTCAGGAGACGCTCGTAATCGGGGTAGCAGCACACGACCCGGTGCAGCACGACGATGTCGTGCGCCTCGACATCCTCCGGCGTGGCCGCAATGTCGACCTGGCGGCGGGTCATCCGGTCGCGCATCCCGGCCCTCTCCGCGAGGTCGGTCGCGTCGGTGTCGTAGGCGTCGACAAGTTCAAGATTGGTGGTCCGGCTCGCGCCTTGGCCGAGCAGCTCGAGCTGGATGTTACCGACACCCCCTCCTAAGAACGCTGGCCCCGTCGAGTCCGCGGTCGACAAGATAGCCGACCATCCGGGCCGCGGTCTTGTCGAGACCGCGCTTGCGATACCGGGAGGCGACGTGTCGAGCGAACCCGGGCGTGGGACGGCTGCTGTGCAGCCCCGGAGGCGACACTGCGGCGTCATGTGGACTCCGGATAGTGACCGGTGGTTCCCGCCGGACCACCGCACATCTAGGCGGCCGGGGAGTGGCGGTCAGCGCAGGCCTGTATTACCAGTGTGGGCCGCCAGCGACCGCCATCGTCGTCCCATTCGAAGCTGGTGGGCGGGTTGCATTCTGGCGCGGGATCGTGCCGACCCATTCGTCGAGGGGCGCGCAGTGCCAGGCTCAATCGAACCCCGGCCGTCTTGGACTGTCCTGCAAGGTCGATGCGCGCGGCAAACAATGGGACCGGTGTT
>JBKPTR010000331.1:0-6445 GCA_046735615.1 Actinomycetota bacterium | reverse complement strand
GGCGACGCCGTCGGGCTGCACCGAAACCCGACCTTCCTTGTCCTTGATTTCCTTCGGTACACCAATCACCAACACGGCCATACCCGTTCTCCCTCGTTCTGCGCCCCCCGCAGCTCGCTCCGGCGAGCACCACATTACGGGGCGGCAAAGCCTCTTCCGCCAGCGGCCAGCCTGCTGGAGGCGTCATCAGCCGCTAACCGGCTGGACGGTCGTGGCTAGGGTGTGGTCGTCTCAGAAGACGTCGCTTGTGCGACTGGAGATATGTGCGGCCTCGGACGCTGCGGCGGCGGCGCTGCGGCGCAAGAGTGCCTCTGCCTGGGGTGCTGTTCGGCGAGGCTGGTCGTTCCATCGAGTGAGGTCCCGTACGTGCTGTGTGCGCACCTCCGGCGCCGTCGTCCGATGGTTCGGACGGGGTGCGGAATCGAACAGTGTGTACCAGGTGAGGTCTATGGCGCGCTGGACAGGCTGAGTCCGGACGTTCGAAAGGCCACCGCCGGCTTCTACGATCGCACCGACCAGGCACGCCCCGACCACCGGACGACCCGCCATCTCATTGACGTTGTAGGCCGTTACGGTCTTCGTCCGTCCGTGGTCGTCCCGGTAGGCGAACCAGCTGTGCTGCAGCCAGCCGGCACTGATCAAGTCAGCGGCCTGATTGAGGATGTCGGCGAGACTGTGGAGCTCGGCGAGCCGGGCACTGGCGTCGTCACGATCCCGTAGCTGTCTGGTGAGGTTGCGTTTTGCCCGCCAACTTGGATGACTGTCGATATCGAAGGTCGGAACCAGGTGGCCCGTGGTAGCGGCTGTCATGGCTTAATTCTGCTCCCGGATACAGAAAATGACTCCGGGCAATATCAGGCACACGCCCAAATTGCATCGGTGTGCCGCACTAGCCGCCGGTGCTCTCGCGCGAATGAGCAAACACGCCTGCCTTCGCGGCAGTCGTGGCGACAGCCGCGGCAAGGTCGGCAGCCTCACCACGGAGTGGTTCCGCGAGCACAAGAAGCCGGTAGTACAGCGGGGCGCCGACGTGCCGAATGACCTCGTCAGCGTCCGTGCCGATGGGCAGCTGGCCCCGCCGTACTGCTTGATCGATCAGCGGCCGTACCAGGGCGGCGCGCGTCAGCCAGAACCGATGCCGCAACTCACGCACCTCAGAACTGTCGCCGGCGCCGCTGAACACGGCACGTACGAGGGCACCGCTGATCGGGCCGGTGAGAGTTTTCAGGACTGAGCGGGCCCAGAGCCGCAGGTCCTCTTCAATGGTGCCGGTATCGGGCAGATCAACTTGCGCGGCCGCGAAGGTCTCGACCGCGTCCACAATGAGACCTGCGCGACCGCCCCACCGCCGATAGATGGTCGTCTTGTTCACATCTGCTCGTCTGGAGACGGCCTCGACGGTCAACCCGGCAAACCCGTGCTCGACCAGTTCCGCCACCGTCGCGTCGAGCACGGCCGTCCGTACGCGTGCGGTACGCCCGCCCGGCCGTGCGACGGCAGAGTCCACCATGTCAAACCGCGGCCCAGCGCAGGTCGCAGACCACCGCTTGATGATCGGAAGGGTAGACGCCTCCGACTGGTTCGCCCGCCAGGTCCGCCGATTCGACGAGGACTCGCATCCCTGGCTGACCGGGCCGGAAGAAGATGTGGTCGATTCGCTGATCTACCAGCTCGGGGCCGGCCTCCAGCGGTGCGGACGGGTGTTGGGACGGCAAGGTCACTGCCGTAGGGTCGCCATTCCCCGCTGTCCAGGCGTCGGTGAGCAGATCGCGCAGCTGACGAAGCATGGGGCTGCCAAGTGCTGCGTTGAGGTCGCCCGCCACCACGACCGGGCACGGGCCGTCCATGACTGGATCGGTGGCCAACTGTGCCAGCGTCTGCGCCTGCGCCAGGCGGTCGTCGTTGTAGGCGCTTTCATACTCCAAGCAGGCCACCACGACGGGCAGTGGGCCAGCCGGATGCGCCAGTGTCGCCCTGAGAGCCATAGGCGCCCACTCGCGATGCCGGGCGGGTGTCTCCACCGGCTCCAGGCTGATGATCGGCCACCGACTTAGCACACCAAGCCCGAGCTTCACCCCAGCGTGGTCCGGAATCTGCGGTGGTTCCGGCGCCGCCGGATATGAGGGCGACGCGAACCCGGCGTGCAGCCCCAGCAGCTCGCCGAACTCGTCTGCCTGGGTCGTTCCATCTGTGGCCCAAACCTCCTGTAAAGCCACGATGTCCGGGTCCATCCGCCGCAGCGTCTCAACAAGCGCCGGCTGCCGATCCTGCCACCGCGGCCCGAAACGCCACCAGATGTTCCATGTCATTACTCTCGCTCGGCCGCCCTGCGTTCGTTCCATGACATCCACCCTAATACAACAGTAGTTGTGTTAGACTGCGGAGTAGGAGGATCTGGAATGGTCATGTCCGGCAGCGAACCCCTCACCGATCCGCTGCGTATCCTTACCTTCAACCTGCTTTCACCTGACCACGCCGACTGGCCACCCCGCCAAGCGGTCATCCGGAACGGGCTAGATCAATTGCGACCCGACGTCGTGGCACTGCACGAGACCGTCTGGGGTCATGGCTACGACCAAGCGAGCGATCTGCTGGGACCCGATTACCAGGTCGTCCGCCACTCCGCCGCGACGCATGGGAGGCGACTCACCCCGGCGACCCAGGGCATACCTTCTCCCGGACCAACCCGCTGACCCGGGCCGGCGAGATGTCCCTCGAGCTCGGGCGCCGCATCGACTACATCCTGGTTCGTTGCGGCATCCACGGCCCAACGCTGGATGTCACCTCTTGTCGGCGAGTCTTTGATCAAGACGAGGACAGCGTGTGGGCGAGTGATCATTTCGGGCTTCTCGCCGAGTTCGAAGTGCCCGTTCATCCGCCAGGCTCCTGGGTCTAAGCTGCGTCACCCACCGTCCCGAGGGAGGCACGCCTTGCGGTCATAAGCTGCTAGGTCATGGCCTCGGATGTCTGGATGCTGGGTTGGCGACGCATCGACGAGGGCCGCGGTCACAGCATGGCTCGTGTCGAGCGCCTAGAAACTGGTTGGCTCTGCTACGCGGCCGAGGTGTTGATTGAGCCTCAGGAGACGAGCGCGTGCAGCTTCACCGTTCGGCTCGATCAACACTGGGCGACCCGCGAAGTCGAGGTCAACGCAGTCTCCAGAGAAGGCCACAAACGCCTCTCGCTCAGGACTGATGAGTCGCAGGACTGGTGGCGCGACGGCCACCCGGTTCCTGACCTCAAAGGATGCGTCGATATCGATATCGCTGCCACACCGCTGACCAATACCTTCCCCATCAGGAGACTCGACTCACTCGCCGTGGGCGAACAGCGCACTTTGCCGGTCGCATGGGTGGACGTGCCAACTCTGCAGGTGACCAGGGTCGAGCAGACTTACCGCAGGCTTGCCCCAGACCGCTGGGAGTACAGCGATCCGACACATGGCGCCTTCGAACTGTCCGTTGACGACCACGGCTTCGTCGTCGACTACGAGGGCCTAGCAAGCCGGGTGACGCAATGATGGTGTGCCCGGCTACTCCGAGCCTGTCTGCGAACATGCAGATATGAATGAGTCCTCTGAGGCGAGCACGCCGACACTCCGCCAGGTGGTGCTGGACTGCGAAGACGCACGAGCCCTCGCCGAGTTCTACCGGCAGTTGCTGGGCTTTGACTACCGCCCAGGTGACGAGCCACCCACAGACGGAACGCCCGACACCACGGGCAAAGACTGGCTGGTGCTGCGCGACGCCACCGGCACCTCCCGCCTGGCGTTCCAGCAGGTGCCGTATCTGCCCGAGCCGACCTGGCCGGAGGGGCCCCGACCGCAGATGTTGCACCTCGATACCACGGTTCCAACCCTGGAGGACTTGCGCACTCAGCATGACCGCGCTCTTGCGCTCGGGGCGCGCCTGCTCTACGACCGATCCGACGATGAGCAGGAGCCGCTGTACGTCTTTGCGGACCCCGCAGGGCACCCTTTTTGCATCTTCGTGGCTCCCTAATTGGGTACGGCGTGGTGTGCTGGATAGGTGGGAACGGCTGCGTAGCGTGGTTCCCGCCCACCTGCTAGGAGAAGCAATCCATGGCTAGCTTCCTTCGTTTCCTGCAAAATCTCGGCCTGCTTCTCGCCCGGCTGGGACTTGGCGCCATTTTGTTGATGCACGGCTGGATGCGCTGGAACGCCGGTGTTCAAGCACAGATCGACTACCTCACCCAGTTCCGGACCCCGTACGCCGAGGTCGCGGCATGGGGCTCGATCATCTTCGAACTCGTTGGCGGCGTACTGCTGATCGTCGGCGCCCTGACCCGGTTCGTCGGCCTGGGTGTGTTGATCGAGCAGATCCTGATCATCGCGTACACCAACTGGTACAAGTGGCCCCCGACATTACTCAACGCCGATGGCACCTACAAAGGCGGCTACGAATACAACGTGGCCCTCGGCTTGCTTGGCCTGCTGCTGTTCGCGATGGGCGGAGGCGCCGTCTCCATCGACAGGCTGTTCCGCCGCAAGAAGCCGACGCCCGAAGAGGAGGAGGACGACCTCGCGGAGCCCTCCACTACGCGAAGAGCAATGTGATCCGATCCGACCACAGAAACTACTCACGGATTCACAGGGAAGGCACAGCTAGCCCATAGGGCTTTACCGAGATCCAGTGTCAGGCTTGGCGCATGATTCGCACCGATGTAACCGCAGGACCGCTAACCCGACCCGACGGAACGCCAATCCGAATCCTCGCCGTCGATGACGAGTCCAGCTTGACCGAGCTGCTGTCAATGGCCATGCGTTACGAGGGCTGGCAGGTTTCCACCGCAGCCTCGGGCGGGCAGGCCGTGAAGGTGGCCCGGGAGACCAGACCGGACGCGATCGTGCTGGACATGATGCTGCCGGACTTCGATGGGCTCGAGGTCATGCGCCGCATTCGGTCTGAGGATCCTAACGTGCCAGTGATCTTCCTTACCGCAAAGGACTCAGTCGAAGATCGCATCGGGGGCCTGACTGCCGGCGGCGACGATTACGTCACCAAGCCGTTCAGTCTAGAGGAGGTCATCGCCCGGCTACGGGCGCTGCTCCGCCGAAGCGGCGCCGCACTCGCCAGGAGCGACTCAACGCTTGTGGTTGGGGACCTCACCCTGGACGAGGACAGCCATGAAGTGCGCCGCGGTGGGACGGAGATCCAGTTGACCGCTACTGAATTCGAGCTGCTGCGCTACCTGATGCGCAACCCGCGCCGGGTACTCAGCAAGGCGCAGATCTTGGACCGGGTGTGGAACTACGACTTCGGCGGCCAAGCGAACGTCGTCGAGCTCTACATTTCCTATCTCCGTAAGAAGATCGACGCCAATCGTCCGCCGATGATCCACACCCTGCGCGGCGCTGGCTATGTGCTGCGCCCAGCTGCTACATGACATATCCAGCTCCCGCTCAACCAGGCGCCGGTCCAATTGGCCGGCCGCCGGGCACCGCGGACGTCCCGCCGCGGCCGTATCCCCTTGGCCGGCACACGTTGCGGCGCCAGCTTGTCATCAGGGTGACGGCACTTGTTGCGCTCGTTGCCTTGTTGATCACCACGGCGACGGCCTTGGCAACCCGCCAAGTGTTGATGTCCCAGCTCGACCGCCAACTCGACGCGGTCACGGCCCGGGTCCGCGATCCGGTCGACACCTACACCAACCGCGATCCCGATAGCGGCCTGCTTCGACCCGGTCAGCCGATCGGTACGCTCGCCGTGGTCTACGACGTTGATGGTAATCCCCAATCTGGTGGGCGACTAACTGAGCGTGGCGCGTCCGGCCAGCACGGTGCAGCCGTCACGACCCTTCCTGACGCGGCTGTTTCCCAACTCGCGGACGTACCGACCGATGGAACGAAGAGCTCCATTGACCTCAGCGGGCTTGGCCATTATCGAGTGGTCGGCTTCCGAATCGTGGCCGGCCCGACGACGCTCGGCACTCTGGTGGTCGGCGTGCCGCTGCGGCAGGTCGACGAGACCATCCTCGAATTGGTCGCCCTCGCGGCACTGTTTTCTCTGCTGGTCATCGCGGGCACTGCATTCGCGGCCCGCTCCCTCGTCATCCGGAGCCTGCGTCCGCTGAATCGGGTAGCGGCGACCGCCCAGCAGGTCTCCCAGCTGAAGCTGGATCGCGGCGAGGTCGCGCTCGCAGTACGCGTACCACCGGCGGACGCCAATCCTGCCTCCGAAGTCGGCCAAGTAGGCCAGGCGCTCAACCACATGCTCAACAACGTGGAAGAGGCGCTGGCTGCGCGCCAGGCGTCGGAGACAAGAGTGCGGCAGTTCGTGGCCGATGCATCGCATGAACTACGAAATCCGCTGGCTGCCATCCGCGGTTATGCCGAACTGACCAGGCACGATCGCGAGAAGCTGCCGACCGATACCGCGTACGCGATGTCCCGCGTGGAGTCCGAGGCCGAGCGGATGTCCCACCT
>JBKPTR010000330.1:0-5416 GCA_046735615.1 Actinomycetota bacterium | reverse complement strand
GGGCGCCGATCGGGCGATCGGCGCTGTCAGTGCGGTGACAGGGCGTGGTCGCCACATCTCCTCCTCAGCCATCGCGCTCAGCCTGCCCGCTCCAACAGACCCCTCAGCTGGTGAAGTCTCACCCGCCTACCAGAGCTGGGTTATCGACACCCCCGGCGTACGGTCCTTCGGCCTCAGCCACGTGAGTCGTAACCGGATCATTGCCGCGTTCCCTGACCTACGGGAGATCGCTGAAGACTGTCCCCGCGGCTGCCGACATGATGACGCAGCGCCGGAGTGCGCGCTGGATGCTGCTGTCGCGAACGGCGATCTCTCTCCCACCCGGCTTGAGTCTTTTCGCCGGATGCTGGGTTCCGGCCAGTAGCGTAGGCACATGCCCGTCCCCGACACCGCGAGAACAGGGCCTAACGATGCGCTCCTCCGTGGCCTGACCGATGACCTTCGGCTGGCCCATCTGCTCGCCGATGACGCCGACTCGATCACCATGAGCCGCTTCAGGTCCCTCGACCTCCGGGTCACGTCCAAGCCCGACCTCACGCCTGTCTCGGACGCCGATACTGCGACTGAGCAGGCGATACGTCGCACGCTCAGCCGTGCCCGACCACGTGACGCCGTACACGGTGAGGAGATGGCCGACACCGGTTGGGGCCCGCGTCGCTGGGTGATCGATCCGATCGACGGCACGAAGAATTTCGTCCGCGGGGTTCCGGTGTGGGGGACGCTGATCGCCTTGATGATCTACGACAAGCCCGCTGTCGGAGTGGTGAGCGCCCCGGCATTGGGCCGCCGCTGGTGGGCGAGTCTGGGCGGCGGAGCCTTTGCCGGCAAGTCGCTGATGTCGGCGACACAAATCCACGTCTCCGACGTAGCGACCATTGAGGACGCCTCGCTCAGCTATGCCTCGATCTCTGCCTGGGTCGAGTCAGGCCAAGGTCAGCAGTTCGTCGATCTGCTGCGACGGTGCTGGCGGACGCGCGCCTACGGGGACTTCTGGTCCTACATGCTGCTCGCCGAGGGTGGAGTCGACATCGCGTGCGAGCCCGAGCTGGCGCTGCATGACATGGCAGCCTGCTCGATCATCGTTACCGAGGCCGGCGGGACCTTCACTGATCTCGACGGCAGTCCGGGGCCGCTGGGAACCGGTGGGTACGCCACTAACGGTCGGCTGCACCGGGCCGTTCTGTCGCAGCTGGCAGTCACCGACGACGACAGCCTCGATGATCATGATGTTGATCACGACAGCGGTGGTCCGTCACGAGCCTGAGGTGACAGCGGAGGCGTCCGCCGGTCGCATCGTCGGCGTGCTGCTCGCTGCCGGGGCGGGACGTCGCGCCGGCGGTCCGAAAGCGCTGCGGGTCGACGCCGATGGTACGTCCTGGCTGCTGCGCTCCATCGCCGTGCTGTGCGACGGCGGCTGCGACGCGGTGATCGTGGTCCTCGGCTGCCAGGCCACTCGAGCCCGCGACGTGCTGGTCGAATCGCGGATCGCTGAGGACCCGATGATCACGGTGGTCGAGGCACCGGACTGGGAGCAGGGCATGGGCAGCTCGCTGCGCAGCGGTCTGTTGGCTGCCCGGTCGGCGCCATGGCGGGCCGTGCTCGTGCACCTTGTCGACTTGCCTGACGTGACAGCTGAGGTGGTACGCCGCCTGATCCGGCAAGCGCCACCTGGCACCGCGTCCCTGGCTCGAGCCACCTACGGCGGCCGACCCGGCCACCCGGTCCTCATCGGCCGCGACCATCTGGAATCGATCATGGCCGGCTTGACCGGAGACAGCGGAGCCAAGGGTTATCTCGCACACCACGGCGCTCATAGTGTGGAATGTGGTGATCTGGCTAGCGGGCAGGACGACGACACGTAGTGCCAGTGATGACGGCGGGAGGGAGGTAGACGAGCTATGTCGACCTCCGCCACTCTCAGTCCGGCCATGATCGGCGATGCCCTCCGGAGCACTGGCTACCTACCCAGCGAGGGGTTGTCGACCGTTCTCTTCCTGGCCACTGCGATGAACCGGCCGCTGCTGCTCGAAGGCGAACCTGGCACTGGCAAGACCTCTCTTGCCGAGGCCTGGGCGACCGTCACAGGGGCGGAGCTCATCCGACTCCAGTGCTATGAGGGCATCGAGGCAAGCCAGGCGCTGTATGACTGGGACTTCCCCCGGCAGATCCTGCACCTCCGGGCTGTCGAGGCCGCCGCCGGAGACGATCTTGATGCCAGCGCGCTTGAGCAATCGCTGTTCGATGAGCGGTTCTTGCTGGAGCGGCCCATCTTGAAGGCCTTACGGTCACCAAATGCCGTCTTGTTGATTGATGAGATCGACAGAGCTGACGACGAGTTCGAAGCCTTCCTGCTCGAGGTGCTGTCAACTTTCGCTGTCACCATTCCCGAGTATGGGGAGGTCAGGGCGGAAACCCCGCCGATGGTGGTGATCACTTCCAACCGAACCCGCGAACTGCATGACGCCCTCAAACGCCGCTGCCTCTACCACTGGATCGACCATCCACAGCTGGCGCGCGAGATCGAGATCATCCGGACCCGATTGCCCGATGTGAGTGTTGAGCTCGCGACCCAGGTGGCCTACGCGGTGCAGCGGATCCGGGCCAGCGATGACATCCTGAAGCCGCCGGGGGTTGCCGAGAGCCTGGATTGGGCTCGCGCTCTGGAGCGCCTGGGCCACGAGCAGCTGGACGTGGCGTCCGCGGCCGAGACTCTGGGTGCAGTCCTGAAGTACCGAGAGGACGCCGAGCGAGTCCGCCGCGCCCTCGACGCGATTCTCTCTCAGTAGCCGGCCATGACTGCCTCGAGAGCACCGGCGGCCGACGAACTGCTCGTCGGCTTCGCCCACGTGCTCTGGGCAGCAGGGATGGCCGTGACCCCGGATCGGACAAGTGCCTTCGTCGAGGCAGTCGCACTGACAGGCTTCGATGATCGAGCGGCGACCTACTGGTCCGGCCGCGCGACCCTGTGCTCCTCGCTGGACGACAGCGAGCTTTATGACAAAGCCTTCACTGCCTGGTTCACCCCGTTACCTGACGGATCTAGCCCTGCCATGCCGGTTCCAGCGCCACGCCAGCCGCAAGCGTCACTGGAGACTGAATCGGGTGCTGGGGATGTGTTCGGAGATAAGCTCCTCGCGGCGCGCGCGAGCGCTGCGGAAGTGTTGCGCCACCGCGACGTGGGAACTCTCACCGAGCAGGAGCGGGCGCAGCTCGCCATGCTCTTCGACAGCCTCGAGGTGGTGGCGCCGCTACGGCGCGCGCTTCGACAAAGGCCCCATCATCGCGGCTCGATCGACCTGCGACGTACGCTGCGCGCCCAGCTCCGTTCCGGCGGCGAACTGGCCAGGCTCCGCCACCGGCGGTCCGGCGTACGGCGCCGACGAGTCGTGATGTTGATCGACATATCCGGCTCGATGCAGCCGTACGCCGACTCGCTGCTGCGTCTGGCACATCGCATCGTCCGTGCGATGCCCAACCAGGTCGAGGTCTTCACGATTGGCACCCGGCTCACCAGGATCAGCCCCGCCCTTCGAGTGCGGCGGGCCGACGAGGCGCTGGCTGCAGTGGGGCGGCTGGTACCCGATTGGTCCGGAGGCACCCGGCTGGGCGAGGTGATCAGCGCATTCTTGAGCCGTTGGGGCCGCCGCGGGCTGGCGCGCAGTGCAGTCGTGGTGATCGCCAGTGACGGCTGGGAGCGTGGCGATGCGCAGTTGCTTGGTGAGCAGATGCGGCAGCTCCGGCTGCTCGCGTACGCGGTCATCTGGATGAACCCGCACCGTGGAAAGGCGGGGTACGCTCCGATCCAGACCGGTATTCAGGCCTGTCTGCCTCACCTTGATCGAATGGTTGCGGGACATTCGCTGGTGACGTTCGCGGAACTTCTGGAGGTAATCGCCAATGCCTGAGAGGCGCACCGATGCGTGATGTCCTCAGTGACCTGCTGGCATGGTGGCGGTCAGGCGAGACCGTCGGTATGGGCACCGTCGTCGGCACTTGGCGTTCGGCGCCCCGACAGCCTGGAGCGGCGATGTTGGTCGGGCCCGATGACTCGGCGGTGGGATCGGTATCGGGAGGCTGCGTTGAGTCCGCGGTCTATGCGCTCGCGCAAGAGGTGATCAATGACGGCCATCCCGTGCTGCAGCGTTACGGCGTCAGTGACAACGACGCCTTCGCTGTCGGCCTGACCTGCGGTGGGATTCTCGATGTCTTCGTAGAGAAGGTCTCGCAACAGACGTTCCCTGAGCTCGCTGATATTGCGGCCGATATCGAGGCCGGCCGTCCCGTTGCCGTGGCAACGGTGGTCGAACATCCAGACCCAACGAGGCTGGGCATGAGGATGATCATCCGACCGGCTGAAGACACCCCTATCGCCGGCTCGCTGGGCAGCACGCGGGCCGACGCCGCTGTTGCCGACGATGTCCGCGGCCTGCTGGCGACAGGCAAGACCGAGCTGCTCACCTACGGCCCGGAGGGTCAGCGGCGCGGCGAAGGGATGCGCGTCTTCGCGGCCAGCTACGCGCCCCGCCCGCGGATGCTGGTCTTCGGGGCTATCGACTTTGCAGCTGCGATTGCGCGGCTCGGAAGTTTCCTGGGATACCGGGTGACCGTGTGCGATGCGCGACCCGTGTTCGCAACCAGGACCAGGTTTCCCGATGCAGACGAAGTGATCGTGGACTGGCCTCATCGCTATTTGGCATCCGAGGTCGAGGCGGGCCGGATCGATGGCCGCACAGTCATCTGCGTGCTCACCCACGATCCGAAGTTCGACGTACCGGTCTTGGAGATCGCACTTCGGCTCCGGGAGGTCGGTTACGTCGGCGCCATGGGATCACGGAAGACCCATGACGAGCGTCTCCAGCGGCTACGCGACACCGGGCTCACCGAGGCCGAGATTGGACGGCTGTCAAGTCCGATCGGCCTTGATCTCGGAGCGCGTACACCGGAGGAAACGGCCGTCTCGATCGCTGCCGAGATCATTGGCCAGCGCTGGGGCGGTCATGGTGGCCGGCTTGCGGAACTCACCGGTCGCATCCATCACTCAGCATTGTGATGAGTGCGAGTCCTTGGAACCGTCTGGCGACACTAATGTCGTGGAACCTAAGTTCCTTTGCGCTTGGCGTCGTTCAGCTGCGTGCCTGTCGTCGCAAGGCGACGCGCGGCGTCGACACTCAAGGCCGACGAGGGAGGGATACCGGGTTGTATGTCGACCGAGGAGAACGCAGCGAGGTGCGTGCCTGGGCGCTGCGAAGCGTAAAGAGACTTAGGTTCCACAGCACTAGTGTGTCGCGCCTGAAATGCGCGCCAGATATTTTGTGAGCGAGTTGAGGATTTCGTCTGCGGTTTTGGTCCAGGTGAAGGGTCTCGGGTTCTCGTTCCACGTGTCGATCCATTGCCGGATGTCGGTCTCGAGAGCGGC
>JBKPTR010000329.1:0-7297 GCA_046735615.1 Actinomycetota bacterium | reverse complement strand
CGTTCCACTGTTCTGCGGCTGGCAACACAAATGAAAGGACGACACATGAAGCTCGGTGCCTACACGGCCTGCCTGCACGATCGCCCACTTCCGGAGGCTTTGGACGTACTCAAGTCAAACGGGCTGACCTCAGTGGAGGTCAATACCGGCGGCTTCATCCCTTCCCCGCACTGCCACGTGGACATGCTGCTTTCCTCCGAGAGCGCTCGTGCGGACTACCTGGATGTGTTCGCCTCCCGCGGCATGGAGCTGACTGGTCTGAATTGCAACGGCAACCCACTCAACCCGTTGCCCGCCGTCGGACCTAAGCACGCCGATGATCTGCGACGCTCCATCGAACTCGCGGGACTGCTTGGCGTCAAGAACCTCGTGACGATGTCAGGCACGCCTGGCTCCGACCCCGACGCGAAGTACCCGTCATGGGTGGTGAACCCCTGGGACGGCGTCTACATGGACGTTCTGGACTATCAGTGGGGCGTCGCTGTCGAGTTTTGGAAGGAGATCGACGGCCTCGCCCGAGCCAATGACGTTAACGTCGCCATCGAGATGCACCCGCACAACTTGGTGTTCTCCCCGGTCACGCTGAAGAAGCTCGTGGACATGACGGGAGCGACCAACGTGGGAGCTGAGATGGACCCGTCCCACCTGATGTGGCAAGGCATGGATGTCATCGCTTGCATCCGTTACCTGGGCCCGCTCGTGTTCCACGCCGCGGCAAAGGACGCCATGATCACTCCTAGCGTCGACATTCGAGGCGTCCTGGACACGTCGTTCGAGCGAGTGCCGGAGGACACCCCGAACAAAGTCCCGACCGGGATCGGATTCTGGTGCAACGCCTGGCCAACCAATCCGGCGTGGCGATTCGTCGCGGTCGGCATCGGCCACGATGTCCCCTACTGGACCGAATTCCTCACCGCCCTCGCCGAAGTCGACCCCGACATCGCCGTCAACATTGAACACGAGGACGCGGATTACTCCCGTGACGAAGGCCTGCGTCTGGCTGCGGAAAACCTTCTAGCTGCGGCGAAGGCTGCTGGCGTGTGAGTAGCCGGTTGCGTCGGCCTTGTCTCGGCAAATCATCCCGGAGAAACAGACATCGATCATGGCGTATCCGGTCCCACCACTCAAGTCGGTTAACTGTGTGTGACAACACGCGGATCATGATCGGCGCGATTCGCGCCAGCGGTATTCGACCTCTGGACGTCCCGTGCGTCCGAACCGGGTGTCGCGCTCGAGCAGACCGGAGTCGGCAAGGTGCTCGAGGTAGCGCCGGGCCGTGACCCTGGAGGCGCCGATCAACTCGGCCAGCTCCGAGGCGGACATCGCGCGTTCTGTTTCACGTACCGTCGCGCTGACTCGTGTCAGCGTGGTCATCGTCAGGCCCTTCGGCAGGTCCGTGGAGCTGAGCGTCGGCCGCAGGGTGGCCAGCATGGCGTCAACGTCGGTTTGCCCGAGGGTGTCGCTGACCGCCATCTGCTCGCGGTAACGGACGTACTGCTCGAGCTTCGTGCGGAAGCCGGCAAAGGTGAACGGCTTGATCAGATACGACACGACGCCTTGCGCGACCGCCCGGCGCACGACGTCGACGTCGCGGGCCGAAGTGACCGCGATCACGTCGCACGAGTGCCCGGCAGCCCGAATCCGGCGGAGCAGGGAGAGACCATGTCCGTCCTTGAGATGCATGTCGAGCAAGATCAGATCAACATCTGGATCGCCAGCCAGATAGCGGAGGGCTTCCTGGCCGCTGGCCGCGACCGCCACGACCTCGACGTCCAGGCGCCGCAAGTAGGCCGCGTTGGCCTCGGCAGCCACCGGCTCGTCCTCCACAACGAGCGCACGGTACGTCGTCATCGCGCAGACTCCGCTCGGTCGATACGGTGCGCCGAACCGACGTCGACCTCGGGCCCTATGACAATGTCGAATCGTGCCCCGCCGAGCGGGCCGCGGTCCACGCTGATGGTGCCGCGATGGCTGCGGACCGCTTGCACGACCAGGGCCAGTCCGATGCCTCGGCCAAGATCGCCGGTGGTGCCCTTGGTCGACCACCCCCGCCGGAACGCCTGCTCTGCCTCTGCAGGACTCAGCCCCGGGCCGCTGTCGTCGACGGTCAATCGGAACCGTTCCCGATCGGCGACGACGCGGATCGCCACCCGGTGCGGTGGCTCGGTCTCAGCCGCGGCATCCATCGCGTTGTCGACCAGATTGCCCACCATGGTCACCACGGCTGACGGCTCGATAGCAAGATCAATCACCCGCGAATCGGGGTCGACGGTGAAGTCGATCCCACGCTCCTGCGCCTGGGCCGACTTGCCGAGCAGAACGGCCGCCAGCACCGGCTCGTCGACCGCAGTCACCACGCGGTCGGTGAGCCGCTGGGCGACCTCCAGCTCCCTGGTGGCGAACTCGACCGCGTCATCGGGCCGCCCCATCTCGATCAGCGACACGACCGTGTGCAGTCGGTTGGCAGCCTCGTGATTTTGCGAGCGCAGTGTGTCGGCGAGACCCTTGGCGGAGTCCAGTTCGCCGGAGATGGCCTGCAGGTCGGTGTGGTCGCGAAGCGTGATCACCGAGCCCACGACTCGGCCGGACCAGACGGCCGGCGTCTTGTTGACCACGAGCATCCGCGGCCCGACCAGGTGGATCTCGTCGGTCACCGTGCCTTCGCCAAGCACGCTGTCGATCATGGGTTCCGGCAGCTTCAGCCCGCCGACCCGCTGACCGACGACTCCCAGCTCCAATCCGAGGAGTTCGCGCGCCTCGTCGTTGACCAGTTGGACTCGGCCGGCCCGGTCGAGCAGCAGCAGACCCTCCCGCACGGCGTGGAGCACCGCGTCGTAGTACTCGAACATCCGTGTGATCTCACGCTCGCCGAGACCGTGGGTCTGACGGTTGAGCCGACGGCTGATCGCCCAGGCGCCGACGGCGCCGGCGGTCAAGACCACCCCAGCGGCGAGGGCGATCGCGATCAGGCTGGGCCACAGGGACCGCTCGATGGCGGCTGTGGTGATGCCCACCGCGACGAGCGCGACGATGGCCGATCCGTTCCGGACCGGGACGACGGCGCGGACCGACGGCCCCAGCGTCCCGGTGAATTGCTCGATGTGGCTCTCGCCGCGTTGCGCCTCCGCTATCGAGCCGAGATAGTGGCCGCCGATCTGGCTCGGGTCGGGATGGGTGTAGCGCACTCCCTCGGGGGACATCACGACGACGAAGTCGGTGCCAGTGTCACGCCGAATCCGCTCGGCCCACGGCTGCAGCTGCACACTGGGATCCGAGGTGGCCAGCGCCGCGAGGATCTGAGGCGAGTCCGCGGTTGTCATGGCCACGGCCAGGGCCGCCTCGCCGGCTTGCCGTCGCTGGTCGGCGCGGGCGTCGAGGTAGGCGAGGGCCAGCGCCGACAGCACCACGATAAGCACGACCAGCAGCTGGAGCACAAGGATCTGACGGGCCACACTGCTCGCACGGCGCCCTCGCAACCACGCCATGGCGGCATTGTCACACCGGACGTGAACTCAATGAACGAAAGGCGGCGTCGCAGTACCGATCCGCAGAGGATGAGGTTCATCCCGACCAGGGATCTGAGTAGCTCAACGAACATGCGAGGTGACCACGATGGCCACAACAACCACAGACGTACGGCCCGCCGGACGGCCGTCAAAGAAGAAGGATCGTACCCACTACCTGTATGTCGCGGTCATTGTGGCTGTGGCGCTAGGAATTGCGGTCGGACTGCTCTTTCCCGACTTCGCCAAGCAACTGAAGCCACTCGGCACCGGCTTCGTCAGTCTGATCAAGATGATGATCGCTCCGGTGATCTTCTGCACCATCGTGCTGGGGATCGGATCGGTCCGTAAGGCCTCACAGGTCGGGAAGGTGGGCGGCATCGCCCTGGTCTACTTCCTCACCATGTCGACGCTGGCCTTGGGGATCGGGCTCGTTGTCGGCAACATCATCCATCCCGGCGAGGGCCTGCACCTCACGCCGGATGTCGCGGAGAAGGCAGCCAGCGCGGCCACCGCAGAGAAGTTGACGACCGCGGACTTCCTGCTCCACATGATTCCCACCACCCTCTTCTCGGCGCTGACCACCGAGGTCGTGCTGCAGACCCTGCTGGTCGCCCTGCTGGTGGGCTTCGCCCTGCAGGCAATGGGCAAGACCGGTGAACCGATCCTCAACGGAGTCGGCTACCTCCAGAAGCTGGTCTTCCGGGTTCTGTCCATGATCATGTGGGTAGCCCCGATCGGTGCCTTCGGTGCGATCGCTGCGGTGGTCGGCGCCACCGGTGCGGCTGCGCTGAAAAGCCTCGCCGTATTGATGATCGGGTTCTACCTGGCCTGCTTCGCATTCGTGGTGGTGATCCTCGGCACGCTGCTCAAGCTGGTCACGGGGATCAACATCTTCAAGCTGTTCAAGTACCTGGCGCGGGAGTTCCTGCTGATCGTCTCCACGTCGTCCTCGGAATCCGCGCTGCCTCGGCTGATCGCCAAGATGGAGCACCTGGGCGTCTCCCGCTCCACCGTGGGCGTGGTGGTGCCGACCGGGTATTCGTTCAACCTCGACGGCACCGCCATCTACTTGACTATGGCGTCGCTGTTCATCGCCACCGCCACGGGCGACCCGCTGACGGTGGGCGAGCAGATCTCACTGCTCGTCTTCATGATGATCGCCTCGAAGGGTGCGGCCGGTGTCACCGGTGCCGGTCTGGCCACCCTGGCCGGCGGCCTCGCCTCGCATCGCCCCGAGCTGTCCGACGGCGTAGGCCTGATCGTCGGCATCGACCGGTTCATGTCCGAGGCCCGGGCGGTCACCAACTTCGCCGGCAACGCGGTGGCCACCGTGGTGATCGGCACCTGGACGAAGTCGATCGACTCGGCTCGGATGCAGGAGGTGCTGGCCGGTCGCGATCCCTTCGACGAGACCACGATGGTCGATGACGAGCACGGCAACGAGATCGCGCCCGAAAGTCGCGATCCCTTCGACGAGACCACGATCGTCGACGACGAGCACGGCAACGAGATCGCGCCCGAAACCGACCGCAGGCCGGTGCCTGCCGGAGCTCGCTGAGTCCCTCCGCGCATCGCGCCTCGCCCGACCAGAGCTCAGCCTGGTCGGGCGAGGTCGCATGACCCAGCCGCCCTCCACGAGCTGGGGCATGCCTCGACGAACTGCTCGGGCATGAGTGTCGGCCAAGCCCGTCAGCGACTACGCCGGGTCGATCGGTACGAGGCGTTCGCGGAAGCGTTCACCGCATGGGTGGGACTGCCCAGCTATCAGCCCGAGCACGACCGGCTTTATCGGATTGACCGCGAGTCGGCCGCGTTCTTTGACGCCATCACTTTGCAGGTCTAGCTCTTCGATGGGTGACCTAACTTGGTCATATGGACCTGACGTGTTCAGGCGTCTCGCTCACGACGGATCGGGTCCGACAATGGTCCGAAGCAATGGTGCCGGCGGCGACGGCAGCACGAGGATGGGCGGTCGAGCTGGCGCCCTAGCTGCTTTCAGCGAACTTGCCGAACACTTCTAGCCGTCCCTCGCGGCGCTATGGAGCCTGCTGGCTACAGGTGTTACGGCCTGGTCCATCGCTCCGATCTGCTGGAGCATCGTCATCAGATCGAAGTAGTGGCGGAGCACCTTGATCTTGCCGTCCTCGATCTCGATCACCTCGACCGACTTGACCGTTATGCGTTTGTTCGACGGCGGCAGCTCCTGACCGTCGGGCATCGCCATCGGGCCACTCTGCGTGCCCTCCCACGTGAGCTCGATCGCCACCGTGTTTCCGCCCGCGTACGCCCCGGTTATCGTGCCCTGCTCGTCCGGAAACGCTCGCTTCCAGCTCTGCGCTGCCTCGATCCGGGCATCTGCCCCCTCGAGACGGCGCTGCGTAGCGAGCTCCTCCTCGTAGAAGTCGTCGGCGAGAAGCGAGCGGAGGCGGTCGAAGTCACCGGTGTTGTAGCACTCGATGCTCTCGCGAGCCACGTCTTCTGCACTTTGGGTCATGTGGCCTCCTTCGTGGTGGGCTCGGATCCATACTAAGAAACTGCGTGTCGCTCGGGAGGTCGAAGCACAGCTGTCCACCAACCATGGAATTGTTGCGGGTTTCTTGCGAGTCCCCCGGGCCCACCACTGGTGGCGTCAAGAGAGAGAGAGAGAGAGAGAGACATGTGGTTCGGCGGGACTGCCAACCACTTGCGTAGTCGACGGATAGCCGCCTTCGGACATCGGCACTGCGGACAATCCTTCGCTACGTGTGGATTGTGCGGACCATCCCTACAGTGGTTTGCCATGGCTATCCATTGGACCTTGGGTTGTGATGCCAACGACCCTCACCGGTTGGCAGACTTCTGGGCCCAGGCGCTTGGCTACGTCAAGGAGCCCGGCTACGCCGATTCCGATGGCGCCTCCATCATCGACCCCGACGGCAAGGCTCCTGCGATTGGATGGCTGCGCGTGCCAGAGGGGAAGTCAGCGAAGAACCGGCTCCATATCGACATCCGTGTGGCGGGTGAAGGTCCGTGGGACATGGCCAGCCGGGCGCAACTGATCCGAGCCAAGGTGCCCCAGCTTGTGGCACGCGGCGCCACCGTTGCGCGCGAAGAGTATGACGAGGGGATTCTCGACCACGTCGTCATGTTGGACCCTGAAGGCAACGAGTTCTGCGTGGCATGAACGTCCAAGCACGTCTGAACTGAGCGTCCAAGAAACGACGAAGTCCCGTTCCCCTGTCAACGCGTTCCGGTGGCCGGTCGTAAGACGGATACCGTGCGATACCGGCGACCATTTCCCAGAGGAGCACCCGCTTCGCACGTGGCCCGGTTAGGGTCCTCCGCGCCAGTGTTCGATGCGGTGGTGGTCGGGTGTGAAGCCGTGGCGTACGCCCCACAGAACGGCTTGGGTGCGGCTGGTGACGCCGATCTTGCGGTAGAGGGTTCGGATGTAGGACTTGACGGTGTTGGGGCTGAGGTAGGTCAGTGTTGCCACTTCGGCGTTGCTTTTGCCTTGGGTGATCAGCGCCAAGATCTCTGATTCGCGGTCGGTGAGTCCCTCGCTTTGTCCGGGCCAGTTGAGTCCGCCGATGCTGCGTTGCCGAAAGGGTGGGTCGCTGATCACGAGGTTGCCGGCGTGGATTGCCTCCAGGGCAGCGACCAGGTCGCGCGCCGGTAAGGCCTTTGACAAATACCCGTGGACGCCCTGCCGGCGGGCGCTCTCGATGAGGTCGGGGTGGAAGTTCCAGGTGTAGACCGCGACTCGGCGGGCGCGCGGATTGCGGATCAGCATGCTGATGTGGTCGTGGTCG
>JBKPTR010000328.1:0-6665 GCA_046735615.1 Actinomycetota bacterium | reverse complement strand
GGCCATCGCCGCGACTATCACGGTTGTGGTGTTCCTTGTGAGGACCGTGGGCTGGCCCGAGACGACCCGGGTCGAGGTGCATCCTCACGAGATTGTGACCGAGGCGGTGTGGTGGTGGCGCAGAAGTCCCACCCGCGTCGCCATCGGTTTCGACGAGATCACGTCGGTCGATTTGGACTACGAAGACGGTCGGAAACTCCTGAAGGTCCAAACCACCCTCGGGCGGACACTCACCGGGATCCCCGATGGTCCGGGCCGCGCGGCAGCCCTCGCAATAGGCCAGCGGCTCGTCGCCCATGGCCGCGCCCACACCATCCAGAACGACAACACCCGAATCCACCTCGGCCGAATCCACCTCGGCCTAGACGGGTCCGGCTGGCCGACATACTGATCGGCCTGGTTGCGCTTGGCTGGACGGATCGGTCACAGATCCTGGAGGACTGGCCTGGGGAGGTGGGTGCAACCGCTCGTCCCGCCGCCTTGCGCATACGAGCCCCACGGGGCACCGAAGACCAGCGCCGCTTGGAAGGCAGCCACAATGAAGAAGAGGGCAGCCGCCAACCATGCAGCGACACGGGTAGCCATTGAAGGGCTGGCCTCGCAGCAGCGAAGGGATCGCCCGGAGGAAGAAGATCGCCTGACGGTTGGCAGAATTGCGACCCCCTTACGCGCGTACGCGCGCGAAAGCACGCGAAAGCACGCGGGACGCAAGACCCCTCAACCGAGTGCTCTCTCGTAGGCTTGAGCCTTGCTTGGGCTGAAGTTGCCCGTGACCCGCACCAGAACAGGTCCGCGTAGGTAGTCGTACTCTGCCCCTAAGCCGCTGTTCTTAAGGACGCCCTGGATGTACTGGGCGCGGCCCTTCGGCAGCTCCGCATCCGGAAACACCTCGATCGAACCGCCCCGTTCGATGGCGTCCTTGTCCGTGCCGTCGGTATCAGCCTTCGAGATCCGAGAATCCGCGAAGGCAATTTTCGATGTGTAGCCGTTGGGCCGACCCAGCAGCTTGTTGGGGTCGTCGTCCTCGGTGTAGACCTTGACGAGACTGGCGCTCGGAACTTGAGCTGCGATGAGCTTGCCGGCGCTCTTGTCGAAGCTGTTGGAGCGTTTCGTCGTATCCGTAGTCGGTGATCCAGATTTTCGTCTCGACGAAAACCTCCGCGCGGTCGACGTGAGAGTTGGCGAGGCCTTCGCCGACCTGCTTCTCGTTGAAGTAGGCAGCGGCGGTGTCGATGTGCCGGTACCCCACCGACAGTGCTGCCTCGACGGCAGTCCGCGTCTCATCAGGAGGCGTCTGGAAGACGCCGAGTCCGATCGCCGGCAGCTCCACGCCGTTCGCGTGCGTAATGGGGTGCCGCACGATGCCCGGAGTATTCATACCGAGGAGGTCCGCTCTAGGCCATCGTTGCCACGCTCTTGCCCCGGAAGGATCGGTCATGTCCCAGCTGCCAATTCCCCAGCACCGCCCTCCCAGCCAGTTCCACAGGCTCAGCCCTTACCGCCGTCGGTCTACCGGGCATGTCGGGACACAGGAGCTGAATTGACCAGCCAGTTCCACAGGCTCAGCCCTTACCGCCGCCGGTCTACCGGGAATGTCGAGACACAGGAGCTGAATTGATCTTGATCCCCCTCACGCGCGGACCCGTCCCCAGAAACTTCTTTCCTGTGCGCTGCGCCGACTGGTGAGGCACCCCATTACGCACGCGACGCGCGACGCACGCGGGCGCGGGCGCACGAGGCCCGCCTGTGCACACGGACGTTTGCTGCTGCTGCGGTAAGGCTGGCAGGGATCAAGCGGGAGCGCCGTGAGCACGGCCCGCGATGTCGTAACGATCTGGCCACGATGCCCGGAGTATTCACACCGAGGAGGTCCGCTCTAGGCCATCGTTGGCACGCTCTTGCCCCGCTTACGAAGGATCGGTCATGTCCCAGCTGCCAATTCCCCAGCACCGCCCTCCCAGCCAGTTCCACAGACTCAGCCCTTACTGCCGCCGGTCTACCGGGAATGTCGGGACACAGGAGCTGAATTGATCTTGATCATCCTCCTCCTTGCCGGAGGCATTATCTATGCGACCTTCGCGAGCAATCCGATGAGCTTCGACGACTTGATCGAGTTGCGCTTCTTGCCCTCGCGCCGTCGGCATTGAGATCCGGAGTACTTCGAGCAGCTCAAGTCCATGATCCAGCATCGAGGTCCAGCGTCGCGCCGTTGAGCGTGTCGCCAAGAGCAATGGCTGGGATCTGACCTGGCTCGCCGATGATGGAATATCCGGTGCCGTGCCGCCAGAGTCGCGTAAGCGGTTCAAGGCAGCGCTTGCGCTGCTGGAGGCTGGTGAGTCAGAGGCGCTGATCTTCACCAAGGTGGACCGAGCTAGCCGCTGCACCGAGGACTTCGCCCGTGCTGGGCGGCTGCTGCGGCACCGATCACCGCCACGTGCGCGAGATCGTCAGCCGCTTTGGGCCGGCTCGCTGACTTTTGGTACGCGGCCGCCCGCTGCTGATGCGGGAAGGCGTGTAATCGCTCGGGGCAGGCCATCCATCGCTATCACACGCAGCGGCCAAGGCGAGACATCGGCCGACCCTCAAGGCTCTCAGGGCACCAGATGGGGCAGGCCATCCAAGTGAGGAAGAAGCTCCACGCTCTCTTGCTCGTTGGGGTCGGTCCGGGCCACGACTCCCCGGCCCCATTCGGTGTCGCTGGCTTTGGCGATGACGTGCGGAACGTCGGGCGGGATGTAAAGGAAATCCCCCGGACCCACGTCGACCCTCGACTCCAGTTCCTCACCGAACCACAGCACCCCCCGTCCCTCCAGGACGTAGATGGCGGTTTCATGTCCAGCGTGGCGATGGGCCTTTGCTCGCCCGCCGGGCGGGACCGCTAGAAGGTGGGCACACAGTGCTCGCGCTCCCGCCGACTCGGCCGAGATGCCCTCGAACTGGGTCAGCCCTTGCCGCGTCGTGCTGGCCGCTCCTGTAGGAATCACGATCACAGATCCCATATGGCACCCTCTCCTCTCGGGCAAGACTGACAGACCACGCAGGTGCCCGGCAAGCGAGATGTACATCACTGAGGCCCGCCATTGTCAGGATCACTTGGCCACTACAGACGACCTTCGTGCCCCGGTTCCGGTTCCTAGCCATCCGCTTCCGCTGATCCTTTGGTTGGGCCCGAGACGTCTGCAAGTCGACGGTCTTGCGGGACTGAAGACCTGCAAGTGCCATTCGCAGAGACGCTGACTCTGACCCTTGCCCTGGTCACTGACGAACGAGACAATCGCCGCCACGGCTAGACCATTGAGCTGCCGCTTGCGATTCCACAGGTGGGAGGATCGCGGGGTAGGTCCGACGGACCGCCCTACTGAACCCGCATCCGTTGGACAGCTTCTAGCAGCCCCCGAAGGGCGGCCTCAGCCGTTATCACCCTGGTGATTGTGGCAACAGGACATGCACCTAGGGAGGCGTCGGGGTGAGCCTTTGCGGGGACGCTTAGCAGCCCAGGATTGCACCGTGGCGCGCCGCCAGAGATCGTGGTGATCGGCCGTGCCTGCAGCAGCCACAGCTTTCCTTGCCGGTCGAACGCCCACTCCAGGTCCTGCGGCCCACCGAGGCTTCGTTCGATCCGTCGTCCGGTTCGGCGCAACTCCTGCAGTTCCTCGGCTGACAAGCTGTCACTGGGCGACCGTCTGAGATCACGTAGTGATCGGCGGCCACGGATCCGTCGACGACGCTCCTCCCGAGCCCGGCGACGGCGTCGATCACGATCTCGGTCCTCGTTCCGGTAATCGGATTGGCTGTGAACGCCACCCCGGCGGCGGCGGGATCGACCATCCGCTGGACCACCACAGCCATGGCCGCAGGCTCGTAGACATGCCAGCGGACTTTCCGATAAGCAACAGCCCGAGGCGCGGCCAACGACTGCCAGCAGGTGCGAATCGCGGTGATCAACTCGTCCTCGCCGGTCACATCGAGAACCGTCTCGTGCTGCCCGGCAAAGCTCGGGTCGATCGTCGCTGCGGCACCTACTCGACCGGAAACCGCCAGAAGGTGGCATTGATTGCCGCACTTGCCACAAGGGCCCCGCTGCTGATCCTTTACGAACCGACCAGCGGACTTGATCCATTGATGGAGCAGAGTTCCGTGCTTGCCTCCCCGAGGCGGCTTCCCGCGGCCAGACCGTCTTTCTCAGCTCACACCACCTGGCCGAAGTCGAAGCAGTGTGCGACCGTGTCGGCATTCTTCGGGCGGGGCAGCTTATCGAGGTGGCAGAACTTGACGACCTGCGTCGACTCCGGGTCACCGAGCTGACGGCACCATTCACCGACCGCGCGCCCAAAGCAAGCGAGCTCATCGACCTGCTGGGGGTGGCCGCGGTGCGGGGAGTGTCGTCGACGAGCCTGGCTCTGACGTTGACCGGCCCGCCCGGCCCGGCACTCCGTCGGCTGGCTGCCGGCGACCTCGTCTCGCTTCAGCTCCGGGAGCCCTCTTTGGAGGAGATCTTCCTCGAGTACTACGGCAGGGAGACGCCATGAGACTCGTGGCGTCCCGCCAAGCCGCGGCCCTCGCAGGGCCTGAGGTCGCGAGAAGGGCACTGCTTGGTCTCGACGTGCGGCTGGTGTTGCAAGGCGCAATCAGTGGCGCTGCTGTCCCTTGGGGCGGCCGTGTTCGCTCTCGGCTGGGCGCCCCGAGCGGTCACAGCGGTCGGCGCTTTGCCGGTTGTCGGCAGTGGCATCGTCTGGGTGCTCGCTGAGACGCTCAATTGGCCCGACTGGTTAGGCCAAATATCGCCGTTCGCCCACATAGCCTCAGTGCCGGCGACATCGCCGAACTGGGCCGGCGTGTGGATCATGCTTGCCCTAGGGGCGGCATTCGCCGTCCTCGGGGATCATCGGTTTCGCTCGCCGTATCTGCGCGGCTAGCCCTGCAGCCTGTGTTGAGGTCTACTCCTCGGGGGTCTGCCCCGCCGCTGGGCGCAGGGTGATCTATCACCACCAGCCCAGTTTGCGGGTCCAGCGCAGCATGACCAACGAAATGGCCAGCATGATCAAGCACAAGATAGTCAGCGGTATCCATCGCGTGGCGTCGTTGACGATGACGTTCATGCCCAGGACCAATGACAGCGACGTGATCGGCAGGGTGATGGCCGCGATCCCCTCTTCAGTTTCGAGCGCAGCCTGAATCGCTCCGAGGGTATCCCGGAGAGTGTGCCACTATCGTGCCACTAGCAGTGCTGGACACACGCAAACGATGCCAAACGACGACTGACATCTCCGCTAGTCAAAGCCCACTTCCGGTTCACCACTAGGAGCTACGCATGGGTTTAGGAAACCTCTGCTCTATCTCCTGAGCTATGGGGGCCGACCCGGGAAACACCCCCGGCGTCGTCTGGTACTCGCGCCATTAGCTGCTATGCGCATGTTGACCGATAGTGCTTGCTAACGATCGCTAGGAGCAGCGTAGTGGCGCGCTCTCGTCGCCAGTGGGGATCGGTCAGATCCCTGGCCGCCGGAAAGAGAGGTCAGCTCGCCGGCGATCAGGGCTCCAGCAGCCGCTCGATCCGCAGCCGGGTAATGCGCCGGTGTTCCTCAGCCGGCCTCCCTAGTTCGGTATCGGGGTCGTTGCCGAGCCGGTCGGTGAGCGCGGCCAGGATCTCGTCGGCGGAGCGACATGTTTGAAGCGGGCCTCGTAGTCGGCGTTGGCCCGTGCGAGCCGCTCCCCAGGTCCTGGCTGGCGCTGCCGACGCCGGGCTGCTCCCGCCGAGACCAGTCGGCCAAGACCCGCCGGTCTCACTGCACATAGCCCTGAGGAAACCTTGTTTCCGGATAGCGGAAATTAATATCCGGAGGAGCCTTTCCACCATCATGCGCCACGCGTACGCTCTAACCACGAACCCAACCTCCGCCGCAGCCGGTGGCTGCCGAAGTGACACGCCGCGCCATGGGCTGCCGACGGACCGTCAGACTGGACAGAGGGGGAGCCGATGATCACACCTCACGCAACAGTCAACGGCCGCACGGTGGCCTTCGGCAACTTGCCGACATACACTTCGGCGCTGGACTGGATCCGCGACCTCGGCTTTACAGGAGCCAAGGAGGGTTGTGCCGAAGGGGAGTGCGGGGCGTGCGCGATCCTGGTGGCGCGACCGAGCACCACCGGCGACAACACGACGGAGTGGGTCTGCATCAATGCATGCCTCATCCCGGCGGCGAGTCTCGAGGAGCAAGACGTGCTCACCGCAGAGGGCTTGGGTTCTCCTGACGATCTTCATCCGGTCCAGCGTGAGATGGCACTGCGCGGCGGCTCGCAGTGCGGCTACTGCACACCGGGTTTCGTCTGCTCGATGGCCGCTGAGTACTATCGCGCGGGTCGCGCTGCTGATGCCCACCACGGGGCAGCCGACGAGGCTGAACATGGCGCGAACGGCTTCGACCTGCACGCGATGAGTGGCAACCTCTGCCGCTGCACGGGGTACCGGCCGATCCGGGATGCTGCCTACGCCTTGGGCGAGCCCGCTGCCGACGATCCGATCGCGCAGCGCCACTCCGAGGCTGCACCGGTTTCGCCAGCCACCCGAATCGCCAATAACGGCGCGGAGTACGTACGGCCCGCCGACCTGACAGCGACCCTCGAGCTGATCCACCAACGTCCCGACGCGGTCCTCGTGGCCG
>JBKPTR010000327.1:0-25128 GCA_046735615.1 Actinomycetota bacterium | reverse complement strand
GCCGGTTGCGACTGGAACCGCGCCAGGCAACAGCTGGCGGCACTGCCCGGTATCGGTCCGTGGACAGCTGAGGTAATCGCGATGCGAGGTCTAGGCGACCCCGACGCCTTCCCCGCAACTGATCTTGGTGTTCGGCTCGCCGCCAAGCAGCTGGGGCTGCCGGAAGATGCCCGTGCCCTTGCGGAGCGCAGCTCTCGCTGGCGCCCATGGCGGTCCTACGCAACTCAACATCTGTGGACCGCACTCGACCACTCCGTGAATGCCTGGCCGCCAAAAAAGGAGAAATGATGTCTGCAATGCAATTCCGAACTATCGACAGTCCCGTCGGTCCACTGACCCTGGCAGGCAACGGTCGGCGCCTGATGCATCTGTGGATGGTCGACCAGACCCATGAGCCGAGTCATGACGGTTGGGAGCGCAACGACAAGGCGTTCTCAGATTCAGTCGAGCAACTCGACAGCTACTTCGCGGGCGAGCGCCGAGAGTTCGACCTCGAGCTTGATCTGGTTGGAACCAACTTCCAGCGGCGAGTCTGGGAAGCGCTGCTGACGATCCCGTATGGGGAGACCAGGTCGTACGGTTACATCGCCGAACAGATCGGCTCGCCGGGAGCCTTCCGCGCGGTCGGATTGGCCAGCGGCCGCAATCCGATCGGGATCATCGTTCCGTGTCATCGGGTGATCGGTGCTAATGGCAGCCTCACCGGCTACGGCGGTGGACTGGAGCGAAAACGGGTTCTGCTAGAGCTCGAAAGAGGCCGGAGTCGGTCCTGAGTCGGCAATGCCTGCGCGGCGTCGCTTCGTCAGCGAGTCGTGCTAGGCATCGGTAGCGGGGTCGGCGAGGCTGATGGCTCCACCGTCGACAAGGGTGATGGCACTGCCGTTGGCGTCCTGTTGACCTGGGCCTCGACTTTGCACTCTCGGAGATCGTCGTCCAGCCGCGCCTGGATGGACTGCAGCCGACGGACAATGTCGTCGAGCTGCTGGAGGTTCACGGCGGTGATCGCCGGGCCGACCTCACTCAAGATCGTGGCGACGTCTTGGGCTTCGTTGATCACTCGCAAGCAGGCCGCATTGACTTGGGCACTGGCCGCGGCGGGCACACTCTGGCTTCCGGCGGGCGACGGGCTCGTCGGCGGAGCGCTCGGAGCGGCCGAGAAATCCGGGGCGGTTTTGTCGAGGAAGCCGACGATAAGGACGCCGACGACGACGCCGACGACAAACGTCAGTACCGCGATCCACCAGCGAGATCGTCGCTGCGGCGGCTTAGTCACATCGGCGGCTGGGTATTTCGAATCGGTGCCAGCCACGTTGCGCCTCCTAGGATGGTGCGGCTAGTTGATCTTCGGTCGTAAGCGGCGCTCTGGGCGCCGGTTGGTCGAGCAGGGTCGGACGGGAGCGGCCAGTGCAGTCTGGGAAGGGGTCTTGGGTGGGCCGAGCTGCCTCGGCGGTCTCTTCTGGGCTCGGGAGAGGTTATCGCTTCATTGTCATCACGCTTCGCTGGATTGTTCTCGTTGGTTGGGTGGCGGCCGCCGTGGCGCTGACTGTACTTATCCCGTATCGGCCAGATACCACAACCGGTGCCACCTTCGGCGACCTGCTACCCGCTGATAGCCCGGTTTTCAGGGTCGAGCAGCGCATTCTCCAGGAGTTCCGGGTGCCACTGCTCTCCGGCACGACAGTCGTAGTACACCAGGCTGACGGGCTGAGCTTGCTGACCCGTGCGGACTCATTGCTGTGGGGCCTCGCGACGACCCAGGACACGCTGCAGTCAGACACTCCGCCGAAGGTGGGCACCATTGCGGCAGCGATCCCGGTACCCACTGGCCGGGCAGATGTCGCCGTCACATATGTGTACGTTGCGCCCGGCACGGGCATGCACGATGAGGTGCAACTCGCCGACAGCTACGCCGCCCACTTCAACAACCAGCCGGATGTCGGCTCGTACGTGACGGGCTTTGTCCCGGCCCAGATTGCCCAGCTTAACTACCTCGACTCCCGCTTGCGTTTGTTCGAGGTCGCCAGCGTGCTGGTGATCATGGCACTGGTCGCCTTCGCTTTTCGTTCGTTGCTGGCGCCAGTGGTCGTGGTGGGCATCGCAGCGGTGGGCTACCTGGTGTACTTCCCGCTGTTGTCCAGCTTCGCTGCGAAATTGGGTTTCACAGTCCCGGCCCAGCTCGAGCCCGTCCTAGTTGCTCTGCTGCTGGGCGTCGTCACCGACTACTGCGTATTGCTCTTCTCAGCATTTCGAGATGAGCTTCGGGGCGGACTCGACCGGAAAGAGGCTGCCCACGCCGCCCTGCACGTCAACGCGCCCATCATCGCCGTGGCCGGCTTGACTGTCGCGGGCGGCACCATCGCTTTGCTAGCCGCACCGTTTCATGTCTTCCGAGGGCTCGGCCCGGCGCTGGCTCTCACCGTGCTCGTCGGGCTTGCCGTCTGCCTGACGCTGGCGCCTGCGGTCATGACCATCTTCGGCTGGCGCTTGTTCACGGTGCTCCCTGTCCGCGGTTCACAATCCAGGAACGGCTTCCTCCGCCCCGCACCGCATCGCAGGCATCTCGGGCTGGCGCTGCTGACGCGCCGCGCGTCCGCGCTACTTGTTGTCATCGCTGTCGGCGGCGGCCTCGCGCTGGCGGCCGTTCCGCTTACCCATGCCCGGCTAGACCTGTCCTTTGTTGCCGCCCTGCCGCGGGACGACAGCGTCGCCGAAGGCGCGGACCTACTGGCCTTGGCCGGTCTCCGTGGCATCACTGCGCCCTCAGAGATCCTGGTCGAGAAGTCGGGTGTGGTGACTGAGCGGCCGGAACTGGCCCGCCTCCAGATGGCCCTGGCACAGCAGCCTGGAGTCGCCCGCGTTATCGGGCCGGCAGATCTGCCGAATAAGCAGCCGCGGGGGGTGCTGTTGTCGCAAAGCGGGAACGCGGCACGCTATCTGCTGATTTATGACAGCGACCCGCTAGGCGCCCAGGCCATCGGGTACGTACGACAACTGGAGTCGAGCCTCCCCGACCTCGTTGCGCGGTCTGGCCTGTCCGATGCCAAGGTGTCTGTTGCGGGCCAGACAGTGTTCGCCTCCACGGTTGCCCAGCTGACTCGGCGAAGCATCGAAATCACGGTGTTGACCGCACTCGCGATCGAGCTCGTGATCTTGGTCCTCTACCTGAGGGCGCTCGTCGCTCCGGTGGTACTGCTGGCGGCCAGCGCACTGAGCGTCGCAGCGGCGCTGGGGCTGACGACGTTCCTCTTCCAGGACGTACTTGGTCAAGAAGGGCTGACCTTCTACGCACCGTTCGCTGCTGCGGTGCTGCTCATAGCACTGGGCGCGGACTACACCGTCTTCTCGGTTGGATCGATTTGGGAAGCGGCGGGCCGCCAGCCACTGGCGAAAGCGATCATGGGTGCCGTGCCCCGAACGTCGCGAGCAATTACGACGGCCGGTGTGATCTTGGCGGCGACGTTCGCGCTCGTCGCGATCATTCCGCTGGCCACATTCCGTCAGATCGCCTTTGCGGTGACCGTCGGGCTGATGATCGACACCCTGATCGTGCGGCCGGTACTGACGCCAGCACTGCTCACCGTGCTAGGCCACCGCGCCAGTTGGCCGAGTCGACGGATCACCCGAGGTGAACGGCATCCGGCGATGAATGGTACGGAGTCTGGCGATGGCTGAGGCGAGGCAACGACGACGTGGTCTATCGCCGGAACGCCGGCGCCTCCTCCTTCAGGCGCTTAGCCTGATCGTCGTTGTGGCGTTGCTCCTGTGGGGCGCGGACACCCTGGCAAGGATCCGCGCCCAGAAGCTGCTGTCGCGCAACATCCAGGATGCGACCGGCGTCGGGGTCCCTCCCGAGGTCGATGTGCACGGCATCTTTTTTCTGCCGCAGGTGATCCGCGGTGCCTACTCCGAGGTGGAGGTCACCACCGAGGGGATTACGGGCGGCCCGCTACGGATCGATCGTGTCGAATCCCAGCTATCCGACGTCCGGGTGCCGTTCCACGATGTCTTGGTCCGCGACATCCGCCGAGTCGGCATCGGGCGTTCGGAGGAGGACCTGGATCTGACCTATGAGGATCTCAATGCTTACTTTGCAGCCACCGGTCGGCGCCTGGTGGTCTCAGCGGGACGGGACGGTGCGGTCAGGGTCAAGGGAAACGTCGAGATAGCGAACCAAAACGTGCCACTTTCCGCCGACGCGACTTTGTCGGTCGAAGGCGATGCGCTGCGGATCTCACCGGAGAGCCTCAACATGGGTTCTGGGTCGCTTGATGCAGCCAGCCGGTTACTGCTGGGAAGACGGCTGAGGTTGTTGGTCCCCCTCGGCACACTGCCGTTCGGGCATCAGCTGACCGGCGCACGGGCCGATCCCGACGGGGTGCATCTCACCGCGATGGGGACCGACATCGTGGTTGAGCCTTGATCTCTGTCGGCGCTACAGCAAGTTGGACAGCGGGATCGTTGGATCGGCGAGATCGTCGGCGTTGATCGGGCGTGCTGACTGGATCAGTCGTTCAATGTCCTCGGCAACATCCCAGATGTTGATGTTCATGCCGGCCTGGACACGTTGCTCGTCAAGCCAGAAGACGATGACCTGACGGGAGTCCGCGTGCCTGCGGAAGATCATCCGGTCGTAACCGGCCGGCCCGATGTCGCCGGTGTACTCCATGCTGAGGTCGTACTGATCTGTGAAGAAATACGACGGTCGTACGTCGACTGCGTCTTGGCCGAGCATCGCCTTGGCGGCGATGACGCCTTGACGTCGGGCATTGGCCCAGTGCTCGACGCGGATGTGCCGCCCCAGACGCGGGTTGAATGCGTGCGCGATGTCGCCAGCGGCGAAGATGTCGGGATCGGAGGTGCGCAGGTGCTCATCGACGACGATTCCGTTGTCGATCTTGAGGCCGGCCTCTGCGGCGAGTTCGATGCGGGGGACGGCGCCGATGCCAACGATGATCATGTCGGCGTCGATCCGAGTCCCGTCGCTGAGCATGACACCGGTCGCCTCACCGTGCTTGCCGGTCAGTTCAACCGCCGTGGTCCGGTAGCGCAAATCCACACCATGGCTGCGGTGCAGCTCGGCAAAAATGGGCGCAGCCTCCGGGCCGAGCACGTGCTCTAGCGGCATATCGCCCGACACGAGCAGTGTGACGTCCAGTTCAGCGGCGCGAGCAGCCGCGGCGGTTTCCAGCCCGATCCAGCCCGCGCCGATGATCACCACCCGTTTCGCCTGGGCGAACTCGATCTTGAGGCGCTCACTGTCCTCGACATTGCGCAGGTAGTACACGCCGTCTAGATCAGCGCCTGACACCCCGAGGCGACGTGGTTTCGAACCGGTTGCCAGCAGCAGCTTGTCGTAGCTCAGTTGGGTGCCGGTGGCGGTGGTGAGTATTCGTGAGGTCGGGTCGAGTGAGGTCAGCGCATTGCCCAGACGCAACTCCACCGCGTGCTCGGCGTACCAAGGCTCTGGGTGGACGAAGATGCTGTCCCGGTCGGCTTTGCCTTGGAGATAGTCCTTGGACAGGGGAGGACGCTCGTACGGAGCATGCCGCTCCTGACCGAGCAAAGTGATCTTCCCGTCGAAACCTTCCTCGCGCAGGGTCTGTGCTGCAATGGCGCCGGCCATGCCACCGCCGACAATGATGAAGTTGGGTTTGGTGTTCATCGGTGAGCCTTATCGTCGGGAGCGATCAGGGTAAAGAACTCGGCGCGAGAGGCAGCGTCGTCGCGAAGCTGGCCGTGGAGCGCGGAGGTGACCGTATTGGCGCCCGATGCTCGGACCCCACGCACGGTCATGCAGAGATGCTCGGCTGCCACGACGACGCCCACGCCGCGCGGCGCAAGCTGATCTTGGAGCCAGTCGGCTATCTGTTGCGTCAGCCGTTCCTGCACCTGGGGGCGGCGGGCGAAAAGCTCGACCACCCGGGCCAACTTGGACAGGCCAAGAATCCGCCCTCCTGGTAGGTAGCCGACGTGAGCCACCCCCACGAACGGCAGCAGGTGATGCTCACACACCGACTGCACCGGGATCGAGCGAGCGATGATCAGCTCGTCATATCCGGCGTCGTTGGGGAACGTGGTCAGGTCGAAGGGGCGTGGGCTGAACATCTCGGCGTACGCGCGCGCCATCCGAGCCGGGGTAGCGGCCAAGCCCTCGGTGTCGAGGTCCATTCCGAGCGCGACCAAGAACGCCGTTGCGGCCTGCTCCGCTGCGGCCAGGTCGGCTCCGCTCGACGGTTTGACGACATGCAGCGCCATCCGTGGGGGAGCTTGAGCTGTTTCGGCACTGTTGACCAGGGCGGTCTGCGCGCTTGGCGTCATCGTTGACCCTTCGTCTAAAGGACACTAATGTTGACGTTAGACGACGGAGGACTCTTTCGTCAAGAGATTTATCCTTTAGAAAGTCGGCATTCATGACTAGAGACGATCTTGTGGCGGGCGTGGCGGGCGTCGCGGCACTTGCCGACCCAATCCGGCGCGACCTCTACCTCTATGTGAGCGCCCAACCCGCGCCGATCAGTCGAGACCAAGCCTCCGATGCGCTCCGCATCGCTCGTCACACTGCGAAGTTCCACCTCGACAAGCTTGCCGAGGAAGGCCTGCTCGACATCAGCTTCAAACGGCTCTCCCAGCGCCGAGGCCCCGGCGCCGGCCGTCCTACCAAGCTGTACGCCCGATCCAGCCGACAGCTTTCGGTGATCCTGCCGGAACGCCGATACGACTTGGCGGGACAACTGCTGGCCAGCGCCATAGATGATGCGGCCGTGCAAGACACCACCCCCGCGGCCGCCCTAAAAGCCGCGGCGGCTGGCTGGGGCCGCAGCGTCGCAGACCAAGCCCGAGCAGCCGCCGGCCCTCGACCACGTCCCGAGCGACTTGTCGCCTGCGCTTGCCAGGCTCTGACCGAGAACGGGTACGAAGCACAGCGCTCGGAAGGCACCATCGTGCTGCGCAACTGCCCCTTCGATGCGCTGGCCCGAGAACACACCGAACTGGTCTGCGGCATGAATCTCGCGATCATGACTGCTGTCACAGAGCAACTCGAGGAGACCTCGCTCGCTGCCCGGCTCGAGCCCGCACCGGACCGTTGCTGTGTTGTCTTGGTGCCGGCTGATGTTCCCGTAAGTCGTCGTGAACCTGAAGAGTCGGTGTCCCTTCGTCGTCCGGACCAGTGAGATAAGGCCGGGGACTTCGGCCCACCGGGCTCAGCAAACCCGCGACCCACTAGGTCCCGCACCAACCCCTATCCTGGCGGCGATGCGGACGCCACCCCAGGACCTCACCGAAGCCGAGGTCGGCGTCGCCGTCGCCGTCGCCGTCGCCGCCAATTGGGACGTCGTCGCCTTCACCGAACCCCATTAACGAACCACGGACACCGAACTTGCCTGGCAGGGTCGATCACAATCTGCCACCGACTAGCAATCAGCAGCCGATAGCCGGCCGAAACCGAAGTACTGGCCCTGGGTCCGCTGCGACAAGTGTGGGGCGGCGTACTCATCCGGCCGTGCTGCCGGGCATTGCTGTCGTGGTTGGGGGACGGGCCAAGAGAATCACAATGCTGACCAGCAGGACCCAGGAGGGGAATAGCAGCTGGAACCACTTGTGCTCCCCGGCCGCCAGCAGCAGAGTCAGCGCGACCAGATAGCCGAGGTAGGAGACCCAGCGTGGCAGCGCCGAGGTCCGAAGCCCCACCGTACTCACCGATAGCGTGAACACTGCCGCCATTCGCATGGCATAGACCGAGAGCAACGTCTGGGCGTTGCTGCGACCGAATGCGAAGAGGTCGTCATTGGGGTTGGAGCCGGCGAGCATCGCCATCAAGCTGGTCGAGGTAGCGGCGCCTATGAACAGCATGGCCAAGAACAGCAGCCCGCTGCCCAGAAAGACTGTGGAGAACAGGCGATCCTCGACGTCGCCGAGCTGCTCACGGACGACACCGATGAACCACAGGAAGGCGATCCCGGCAAACGGCACCATGTGGAGACTCAGCCGGATCAGGCTGCGCCGCTGTGCATCGGTCTGGAGCAACTGAAAATTGACCTCTGTCAGGGCAATACGCATCATCGTCATGGCCGTGAGAAGCAGCACGGCAAAGACGATTCCGGCGATCGCTGCTGATCGCCGGCTGCGCCAGAAACTGGCAGTCAACATGCGCGTACGGGTGCTCACACCCTTCACCTCCTCGGATTCGGCCATTTGTCGTACGGCTTCGCACTCTAGGTGGTGGGAGCGCCAGCGTCAGGTCGTGCCGGCTCAAGACTCCGGTGCAGATCAGATATCGATCGGGAAGGTGGCAAGGACCACTGTGCCCGCGATGAGGAAGATGATCGCGACTCCGATCAAGATCCGTTGTACGCGCAGACTGCCCAACCGAGTAGATGCAGCGGCGAAGAACAGCACCAACGCGAAGAGCACGGTGAGGATGGTGTAGTTGTCGCCACGCTGGTTGAACAGGAGTGCATCAGCGAAGCGGCTATCGGCGTGCTCGTCCGCGACCGCAGCCTCGGTCGTGCCAGGTGGGACATACTCCTTCATCCTGAACGGACCTTGCGTCGGCTCGCCTTGAGCAATCCAAGCCCGGTACGCCACTCGGAAGTGGTCGGTGAAGCGCTGCTCCACGTACCTCGCGAGAGCGGTGTCGCCCTGAGCGCGCGCTTGCAGGTACACGCCCCAGATGCTGAGGTCGGCCTGGCGGGCGGCATTGGCGGCGCCAGCGTGGCGGGCCGCCTCGATCCTGGCGCTGGACGCCTCGCTGAAGGCGATGGACATCTCGCCACTCCATATTGCGACGACTCGAAGCCGCACCACGCCGTCAGCACCGCCGTGATCGAAAGCACGATGAGGGCAACCGTCTCTCGGACATGACCCCGCGGTCGCTCGTCGGACGCTTCGTCCGCGTTGGTCTCCGGCGCTTCGGATACGCTGATGTCGCTTTCTTCGGCGGGCGGTGGCATAAGAGCGAGCCTCTCAATCTCGGATGCCTAGTCGTGCGCGATTTCCGAGTGCATCGTGGCATGCGATCACGATCCTGCAGTGCATCGCCGGTCAGACCTCGCAGAGGTTGTGGCGCTGATCAACCCTGATCAACCCTTGTTGGTGCCGCCCAATGACACAGACGCCAAGCTCCCGCGCTATAGTACGTAAGTACTTACTTACGAGGAGTGCTGGATGGCATCGGCCCGGGAACGCGTCGTGACCGCCGCGATGCGCTTGTTCGGCGAGCGCGGCTATTCAGGTACGACTATTGCGCAGATCGAGGCGGCAGCAGGCCTGTCGCCCGGCGCGGGCGGTGTCTACCGTCACTTCCCGTCGAAGCGCGCGATTCTGGAAGCCGGCGTCGCCGCGCAAATCGCTGGCCAGGCTGATCTGGTCGCGATGATCAAAGAACCCGGCGCGCTGGAATCCCTGTCGCTACGTGACCGGCTGTCGATCGTAGCTCGTGCGGGCTTGCGGCGGCTCGAACAAGAGCAAGACCTCAACCGGCTGGCGATGCGGGACCTCAGCCAGTTTCCCGAACTGCTCGACCGGATCGGACGCGAGGACATCGCCCCGGTGTTCCGCGCTTTTGCCGAATGGCTGCGCAGTCAAGCCGCGAGTGAAGTCGATCAGGACTGGGACGCGATCGCGATGGCGCTGATGGGTGCGGTCACCCATTTCTGGATCGTCGGCGACATCTTTGGCCTACACCCGGCGGGGATCAGCGAAGACCGCTACCTCTCGGCGGTCGCCGCGCTCGCCGAATGTGTGCTGACGCCAGCCAAGGGAAAGGACAACCGATGACGAACACGCACCATGGCCGGCTGGGCCGAACTCTGGTCGGGATCGCGTGTCTGCTGAACGGCGGCGTGATGCTCGTCTTCGGAGTTTGGGCGCTGCTGCTGCCCGCGTCGTTCGCAGCGTTGATCGACTTCCCGCCCTATAACGAGCACCTGCTGCACGATCTGGGCGCGTTCCAGATCGGCATCGGGGTGATTCTGTGCCTGGTCGTGGTCTGGTCCGACGCGACCGCCGTCGCCCTGGTTGGGTTTCTCGTGGCCGGCACGATCCATGTGATCAATCACAGCCTCGACCAAGAGCTAGGCGGGCATGCAGCTGACTCGTGGGGGCTCGCGCTGCTCGTGGTCGTTGCGGCCGCAGGACTCATCGTCCACCTGCGCCGCCGCAGCCCGACTGACTCAGATTTTTCTCAGAGGAGGAACGATGCAGGTATTCGTAGCGGGAGCAACAGGAACGATCGGCGCCAGTCTGATTAAGCAGTTGCTGACCAGCGGACAGGCTGCTCAAGATATTCGCGCCGTACGGGTACGCCGTACTGCGTGGTGGGGTCTGCCTCGCCAACGACAAAGCCAAGCAAGAACTGCACTGGCGTCCGGCGACACCGAGCTATCGGCTCGGCCTCGATCGACTCGCCCCCGACGCAATCCAGGAAGGCGGTTCAGTGAAGCGGCCTGACGCGGTTCGTCGATCAAGTCCTAGCCAGGAGGCGACGGCCGGTGAACCAAAGACGAGCTGAGCGTCGGGCAGTGGTCGCGTCGGCGCTTATTCAGGCCGAGCCAATTACCATCTTCGAGATCTTGGCTGATGTCACCCGCCATGCCGAGATCGACGGCTCCGGCATGCTGATCGGTGACGCCATAGGTCCCAAACGGCTAAGTTTGGGGGCCGAATTCACCGTCAGTATGCGTCAGCCAGGCAGGGCTTACCGGAGCTTCAACCGGGTCGTTGAGTTCGATGATGGCCAGCGGATCGCCTGGGAGTCGATGGGCGTCTGGCGTGGTCGCAAGATCGTCGGCGGGCAGCGTTGGCGATGGACTCTCACGGCCACCGAAGCCGGGACCCGCGTAGTGCACAGCTACGTGTGGGGGTACGCCAGCCTGCCGATTCTGACGGTGTGGCTCTTCGGGTATCCGGCTCGGATGGCGCCGGCGCTCGGTAGATCATTGGCGCGCCTGTCCGCCGCGGTCAGCACGAGAGGGCAGGTCGTCCGCACAAACGAAACCAGAAACCACATCGACTAAGGCAATGCCGCAGGAGGTTCTCACGGAAGCCGAAGTCAACCTCGTCCGTCGGCTGTTCGCAGCGGTCGCGGAGCGCAACCTCGAGTCGCTTCTCAGCTGCTACAGCCCGCAGATCGAAATCCGTGAAGACACCAGCCTGCCCTATGGCGGCTGCTACCACGGCCTGGACGGCGGCAAACGGCACGCAACAGCGTTCCTCGAGACGTGGGGCCGCTTCCAAGAGGGCCTGGGCGGGAGCATGGAGCCGCGCTTCCTGGGTGACGGTCAGGGCACGGTGGTCGTCTTATTCCGTCACCGGGCTTGGAATCCGCGGAACGAGCAGGTGCTCGACACACCCGAGATCGCGATCTACCAGATCAGTAACGGCCTGATTGGCCAAGCCCAGATGATCCACCCCGACGCTGCCAAGCTGCTGGCATTCCTCAGCGACGGCTCAAGCTTCCCGCAACGCTGATCGTGTCAGCGAGAGCACCTAGTCGCCGAAAGGGCTACACGATGAGACTTCCGAACACTGCACACACGTCGCGCCCTTGGCGCATCCATGAGCTCACCCCCGACTTCGACGTCGAGGACGTGTGGGCGCTGGCGACCCCAGGTGGTCCGGACGAGCTCCCTCGGCTGGTGTCGCTGATTGCCTCGGGCGACTTTCCATACGGTGCCCCGGTCCTTGTCCGTACGCTGTGGGAGGCGCGATGGAAGATCGGCGCACTGCTCGGCTGGGACAGCAACGATACCGGGATTGGCTCCCGGGTGAACTCGCTGAGGGATCGGGTACCGAGTGACCTGCGCGCTGCGCCAAGAGGTCCGGACTTCGCTCCCTTCACTTCGGTGTATCAGCTCGAGCGCGAGTGGGCGGCTGAGATCGCCAACCGGACAGTCCACGCCGTCATGCACATCGGCTGGTTGCCGCAGGCGTCCGGCGTCTACAGCGGCCAGATGGCCGTCCTGGTCAAGCCGAACGGATCGCTCGGCGCGGCCTACATGGCCGCCATCAGGCCGTTCCGGCACCTGGTTGTGTATCCGGCACTCATGCGCTGGATCGAGCACAAGTGGCGGACATCCGCGTAGCGATGGTGCCCTTGTCAAGGGAAACTTGACAAACATAGGTCTGTCAAGGAATCCTTGACGGCATGACTACAGAACCTAATACATCCCATATGTCCCAGGAGGAGGTTGCGGCACCCAGTGCCGTGGCCCAAACCGGTCGCACGCACCACATGACGCTGTACGGCATACGTGAGGAGCAGCCCGGGCCCCGATGGCAGGGCTTGCACGATGTCACTCGCGACGGCTACCACCGCTGGTACCTCAGCGAGGGCGAGGCGGCAAGACCCGACCTCCGTACCTGTCGTCGGATGCTCGTGAACCACATGCCCGAGCTCGTTCCCGTTTGGGAGCGCCTCGTGGACCTGGCCGGTGGTGACGAGGTGACCGCCAGATTGCTGACGCTGTGGGACCCACCGCGCTTCCTGCCGGGCTGTTCGCAGGCCGCGCTCGGTGGACGCACTCCGGCACTCATCCGTAACTATGACTACGGCCTGGATCTCTTCGAGCGGGTCGTCTACTCGAGCGCCTTTACGGGCAGACGTGTCCTTGGTACGGGAGATTGCCTGTGGGGCCTTCTTGATGGCATGAACGACGCTGGCCTTGCGGTCTCTTTGGCCTTTGGCGGCAGACCCGGGTCGAGTGCCGGCTTCGGCATTCCCATCGTCGTCCGCTACCTCTTGGAGGTGGCCGCGTCTATTGACGACGTGCGTTCGGTGCTTCGCCGCGTACCAGTCAATATGAGCTACAACCTCACCGTTGTGGACGCCTCGGGTGAGGGCCTGACCGCGTTTGTTGCGCCGGACTCTGCACCCGAATTCTCTTCGGCCCGAGTTGCCACCAACCATCGAGGCACCGTTCCTGAATATCCCGAGCGGGCCCAATCGTTGCGGAGCGTCGAACGCCAGCGGTCGCTGCTTTCCTTGCTGGACTCTAATCCCGACGTCCCTGGGTTGGCCTCGGCCTTCCTGCGTCCACCGCTTCGCAACATTGAGTATGGAAGGTCGTTCGGCACCTTATATACGGTGGTCTACCGCCCGAAGGATGGTGTAGCCGACTACCTCTGGCCGGGCGATTCATGGCGACGTACGTTTGACTCACCTGATGCGACGAAGACAGTGATCCTGAAGGAGTCATGACCACGTTCGAGGCCGCGGAGCCCCCTGGGCCCATTGAGTCTGAACCGACAGTTGAGGCCCTCGCCCAACAAGCACGGCAGGCGGTGGAGGCTCTGGCGCGCCTCTCAGACCCGGCGGCCTTCTCCGAGCTCCTGCGCTTGAGCGCATTGGTCGGTGAATGCCTCGGTGTCTCCGCGCGGTCCTTAGCAGACGGAGGATCCTGGGCGAACGTGGCGGAGGTCGCCGGTGTCACCCGACAGGCAGCATGGTCACGGTGGCGATCCGAAGCCCCGTAGCGCGAGCCGCAACAGCTTCCTCCGGTGGCCGATCGCTTCCGCTGCTGCCTGCGGGCCGGTCAGAGCCGAGAACCCGTAACGGCGTCACGAGATGCGGCCATGCGCCGGTCGATGGCGACGGCGATCGACGGGAAGACCAGCACCGAAAAAACGCCGGCGCCCACCAGGGCGGCGGCGTTCTCAGGCAGCATTTCGCCGGTCTCGAGCCCGATCTCGCTCAGCGCAACGAGGAGGGGCAACGCTATCGCCATGAGAAGCACCAGTTCCAGCCGTTGCGGCCGGGGGAGCGCCGATCGATAGATCAATAGCGTGGGCAGGCCGCGGACGACAAGCAAGAGGACGAAGAACAGAATGAGTCGGCCTGGTGATTGCACGATGGAGCGCAGGTCGAGACCCATTCCCGAGGTTATGAAGAAAGACGGGGATGAAGAAGCCGTAGCCGACGGCGTCCAATTTGTCCTCCAGTGATTTGACGTCGCCGGGTGCCCAGCGACGTAGCACAACGCCGGCCAGGAAAGCGCCCAACACGGCATCGAGGCCGAACGCATTAGCAATAAGGAGAAGCAACAGGAGCATCGCCACCGTCCATCGCAAGGTGGTCTGCGCGGTGGCACCCTGTCCTTCTGTCAGTATCTGCTGCAGCCGTCCACCTCTCCCTAGTCTCGGAATGAGGCTCAATATCAGGGCGATTACGGCGACCGCCAGCAGCGACAGCAATCCGAAAAATCTGCCGTTCGAGCCGAGGAAGACTGCGATCGCAACAATAGGGAAGAATTCACCGACGGCGCCGCCAGCGAGTACGACCGAGCCAAAGGACCCGCGCAGCATGTTGTTGTCGCGCAGGATGGGCAGCAGCGTTCCCAGCGCTGTCGTGGTCAGTCCCAGGGCCACCGGGACAAATGCGCGTACCAAGCCCATGGATGCAAGCACCCCGACGAGCACACCGGCGAGCACAGCCGAGGCCACCCAAGCAATAACGGCGAGCTTGCCCGCCCGCTGCCGGAAGAGCGCCAGCTCCAGCTCGTAGCCAGCCAGCAGAAACAGAAAGCCCAGGCCGACGTTGGACAGCAGTTCGATGCTGGCCGGCTCGGCCAGACCGAGCACCTGCGGTCCGACGATCACACCGCCGACGATGAGTACAACTACTTGCGGGACGCGCAGCCGCGGAATGAGGCCCACGATGAGCGGGGCCAGCGCCGCCACCAGCGCCACCACGAACAAGCTCTGCAGCGCCTGGGTGAGCTCGTCGCTCATCCCTCCGCCTCCCGGTCGTTAGCAAGGCATGGGGCTTCAGGCTACGGTCGGCGCTACGCCCCAGCCTCCCCCGCCGAGGGTGATTCCGCCGCCCTAGGCGACGCGACCCTCCTCCCCGTAGCGAACCTCGTCGGGCCGTAAGCCCGTAAGTCGAGGTGGCCTGGTGTCGTACCCCACGAGCCGTAGGCGCACTGATCATGGTGACCACTCCACTTGGCTACGACGACCCTCGCCGTGATCGAGGCGTGAGCTCGGATGATGGAACGCTCAAGGTTTTGCTGCAGGGTCCTTACATGATTAGTGATCTTTCTGTTACGTTCGCATCTCAGGGGAAAGGAGGAGTCGCCTCTCGGGGTGAAAGGACAGCAGGCCATGAGTGACCATACGACTGGCGGGGCTGTGAGTGACTACGAGGTTGTTGGCGGCGGACCTGCTGTGAGCGCTGTCGTGAATGACTTCTATGAGCGAGTTCTCAGAGACCCGCAGCTTGCGCGATACTTCGAAGGAGTCGACCTCCCGCGACTAAAGCGCCACCAGGTGCTCTTGGTGACGCAGGTGCTCGGAGGCCCTAACGGCTACGACGGTCGATCCCTCGATGAGGCCCACGACGGCCTCGGGATCACCAGTGACGAATTTGCCTTGGTCGTCGGCCATCTGGCGGCCGCAATGAAGGATGCCGGAGTCCCCGACGACATCATCGGTAGGGCTGGTGCGGCAGTCGCCGCCACCGAGCCCGACATCGTTGAATCGGGGTCGTCCGGAACCTGATGGATACCGCCGCCCTGAGGGGGAGCTGGGCGAAGGTCGTGGAGTCCGGCGACGATGTCCCGCTGTACTTTTACTCTCATCTGTTCTTGAGCCACCCCGAGGTGCGCTCGATGTTCCCGATCCAGATGTCGGGCCAGCGCGACAAGCTGGTGACTGCATTGGGCGCTGTCGTCTCCAGCGTCGACGAACTCGACAAGGTGATACCCCTCCTCGAGCAGCTCGGTCGTGACCACCGTCGCTTTTCAGTAGTGACCGAGCACTACACAGCCGTCGGGGCTAGCCTGCTCGCAACCTTGAAGAAGTTCCTCGGCCCGTCGTGGACCCCCCATCTGGCCGACACCTGGGCGCAGGCGTACGGGGTGGTCGCCAAGGTCATGGTTGCCGCTGCTGAGCAGCACGAGGAGATTGCGCCGGCCTTGTGGGAAGCCGACGTGGTGAGCGTCGAACGACGCTCCGTCGAGGTAGCCGTGGTGGAGGTCGCGCCTCGGGAAGAGTTCTCCTACCGGGCTGGCCAATCAGTGGCTGTGGAGATCCCGCAGCGGCCTCGGCTGTGGCGCTATTTCAGCCCGGCAAACGCGCCTGATCCTTCCGGACGTATGCAGTTCCACATCCAGCCGATCGCCGGTGGCCTCGTCTCCAGTGCGGTGGTCCGCAAGCTGAGCCAGGGCGACACCATCAAGATGGGCGCCCCAGTCGGCGAGCAGCTCACCATGCCCGAAAACGGGCATATCCCAGACCTCTTGATGGTCGCAGGTGGCACCGGCTTGGCTCCGCTGCGCGCCGTACTGCAGCAGATCGAGCACCGCTGGCGGACCACCGGTTACGGTCCGCGGGTGCATCTCTTCCACGGCTCGCGGATGCCCTGGAACCTTTACGACCACGAGTACCTCAGTGGGCTCGCGCACAAGCAGTGGTTCGACTACACCCCGGTGGTGTCTGAAGACCCCACGTACCACGGCGCCAAAGGACTTGTCGGCACAGTGGCAGCCAAGTCCGGGGACTGGTCGGACTGGACCGCCATGGTGTGCGGCTCGCCGGACATGGTCCGGTATAGCGTGCAAGAGCTCGAGGCCACGGGCGTTCCCGCCTCGTCGATCAGGCGCGAACAGTTCGATTTTCAGGGCGCGGCATCGCCGACGGAGGAGTTACATGACGCAATGGAGACCAGGTAGCCGTGGCGGGGGTACACACTATGAGCAGGACTGACCTACCGCGTACCCGGACCAATCCACAAGAAGTACGTCGCAAGAACTTCAATGTCCGGCTGCGTGGCGTCGACGCCGGCGAGGTCCGGTCGTTCCTCACCGGCCTCGCCGACGAGCTCGAAGGTATCCAGACGCAGGTTGCGGTCCTCACGCAGGAAAACCAATCGCTACGTGCTCAGCTCGAGGAGGCTGGGGCAAAGCTCGAAGAGGCTCACGCTGACCCGATGGAAAATGCCACCGACCAGGCAGTGAGCGTCCTCAATCAGGCTCAGCAGCTCGCTGACTCCTTGATCGATGAGGCCATGCAGTCGGCGCGTGACTTGCTGCTAACGGCACGGTCCCAGCAGCGCGACATCATGGAGCAGGCGAAAGTGGCTGCTAAGGGTGCTGTTAACCGCGCCACGGCCGTCGCCGAGCAGGCCGGCAGTCAGGACGCTTCAGTCCGCGACGTTGAGTACATCCGGATGTTTGCCAAAGTGGCGCAGGTGCAGTTCCAGGCTGTGCTCGATGCACTCAACGAGCAGGTCACCCGGCTCGGTGAGGTGCCCGCTGTCGCCGAACCTCTGAGGTCCGACTCGAGATCGGGAGACTATCGGGCTGCGAAAGCGGCTGAGTAGATACCTCCGTCGCGGGTACTCGATCTGGCTAAACACCCTGGCCACCGGCGAGACGGTGCTGACCTTCCGCGACCAGATCGGCAAACTGTTCGGAGGCTGAGCGAGTCCGCCCTCCTCAATCATTCAGAAGTCGCGCTAAGACAACAGTTATGGAAGCCACTCCGGCGGTCGGCATCATCAGCAGAGCCCGGTAGTACTGTCGGGGCCACGGCGACCGGACGGCCGGAGGTGAGATGAGCGACGCGGATACTCCATTGTTGGATGTCCGCGGGCTGGTCAAGGACTACCCAGGCGTACGTGCTTTGGGCGGCGTCGACCTGACAGTGACCAGCGGCCAGGTGCACTGCCTCATTGGTCAGAACGGCGCCGGCAAGTCGACACTCATCAAGTGCGTTTCGGGACTGGTTGAGCCGACCGCTGGCGAGGTTCGGTTCGAAGGTGAGCCGCTCCCCGTCGCGGATCCCAACGCGTCGATCGCCCGCGGCATCGCCACCATCTACCAGGAGCTCGACCTGGTTCCGCATCTGTCGGTCGCACACAACGTGTTTCTGGGCCACGAACGCAAACGGGGTCCGTTGCTGAACCGGGCAGCGATGCATAGCGAAACGGAAGCACTGTTCGCCCGGCTCGGGAATGAGGGCATTTCTCCGACGGCGTCGGTCACGACGCTGCGGCCGGCGCAGCAACAGGTGGTGTCGATGGCCCGAGCGCTTTCGCACTCGGTCAAGCTACTCATTCTCGACGAGCCGTCTGCGGTCTTGGATGACGTCGAGGTGGATGCGTTGTTCGGCGTCGTACGACGGCTCACCGCCGAAGGAGTCGGGGTCATCTGGATCTCGCACCGGCTCGGCGAGGTGGCCGAACTGGGTGACGTGGTGACGGTGTTAAAGGAGGGCCGGACGGTGGCTACCGAGCTGCCGCCGGACACGCCGGTCGACACCCTGATCAGACACATGGTCGGTGGCCGCATGGAAGCTTTGTTCCCCGATCGCGGACCATTCCGCGAAGAGACCGCGCTGGAGGTCCGCGGGCTCACCCGTACCCCGGACGTCTACGACGCCTCGTTCACGCTGCGCGAGGGTGAGATCCTCGGTCTGGCAGGGCTGGTCGGCTCGGGTCGTACCCAGCTGTTGCGGCTCATCTACGGCCTGGACCCTGCCCAGTCGGGTGAGGTCGAGGTCGGCGGCCGCCGCCTGCCGTCCGGCCGGCCGGACCTGGCCATCCAGGCCGGGCTCGGGTTCGCGCCAGAGGAGCGAAAGTCCGAAGGGCTGTGGCTCGACTGGAGCATGATTCGCAACACCTCGATCGCTGACCTCAGCCGGTTCCGGCGCGGCCCGTTCACCGACCGAGCCAGCGAGCGACGCGAAGCCACCCGCCATCTACAGTCGCTGAACACCCAGCCCGACGCTCCTGAGCGGCCAGCGCGGCTGTTCTCGGGGGGCAACCAGCAGAAGGCGGTGCTGGCCCGCTGGCTATTACGTTCCTGTCGCGTGCTGTTACTGGACGAACCGACTCGCGGTGTCGACGTTGGCGCTCGGTCGGAGATCTACCGGGTGATCGCCGAGTTGGCCGCCAACGGGATCGGGGTCGTCATGGTCTCCAGCGAGCTCGCCGAGCTCCTCGGTTTCTGCCACCGCGTGCTGGTGATGCGTGAGGGCCACATCGTCGACGAATTTGACGGTGCGACCAGCACCGAGGAGGACGTGCTGCGGTCGGCTGTGCCGGTTCATCACATAGCAAAGGCAGGGTGAGGAAATGGCCGTCGATACTACGCCCACGGTCGACGTTCGGGCCCGTTTGCGCCAGGTGCCCGTTCAGGAGCTGGTGCTGCCGGTAGTGATCATCGCGCTAATCATCGTCGGGGTGATCATCAGGCCTGGCGTCTTCCTGACCAGCGACAACCTGCTCAATGTGCTCACGCAGGTCAGCATCACCGGCATCATCGCCATCGGCATGACGTTCGTGATCGCCACTGGAGGCATCGACCTGTCGGTGGGGTCGGTGCTGGCCGCCGCCGGCATCGCGGGAGGTCTGCTGGCCGTCTATGGCTCCTGGATCTTCATGCTCGGCGCGGTCGGCTTCGCCCTGCTCCTCGGCGCGATCAACGGTCTGGCCATCACCTGGGGCAAGGTGGTCCCATTCATCGCCACCCTGGCCATGCTGATCATTGCCCGCGGATTGGCGTTGTGGATGTCGGAAAAGACCCCCATCAGCCTGATCGAACTGAACATCCTGCAAGGCTTCGGCAGCGGCCGGGTGCTCGGCATTCCCGTTCCCGCCATTGTCTTCGTTGTCGTCACCGTCGTCGGCTGGGTGGTGCTGAACCGCACCACGTTCGGCCGGCGCACGATTGCCGTCGGCGGCAACCGCAGTGCCGCCCGGATCGCGGGAATCCGCCCCGGACGGGTCATCTTTACCGTCTATGTGCTCACCGGGCTCTGCGTCGGCATCTCAGCCATCCTGCTGTCTGGCCGACTGGCCAGCGCTTCACCGGTCGTGGGGAACCTGGTCGAGCTGGATGCGATTGCGGCCGTAGTAATCGGCGGGACCGCCCTCACCGGCGGCAAGGCCACCGTGACCGGCACCTTCTTCGGCGTCATCACCTTCGGCCTGATCTTCAATCTGCTGAACCTGCTCAACATGCCCATTGAGATCCAAGGGATTGTCAAGGGCCTACTCATCCTCGTTGCCGTGGCGCTGCAGCGCCGCGACTAGTCAAGAAAGAAAGGACAGCACATGAAGCTCCCTCGAATACTCGTCGTTGGGGCCGCCCTGGCAACCCTTGCGCTCACCGCCTGTACCCAAGAGGCTCAGCAACCTGAGCAGCCGCAGGAACCGGCTGGGCAGCAGAGCAGCCCGGCCCAGCAGCCCGGCGGCGTCAGCGGCCGTGCAGTCAAGGTCGCCTTCAGTGCCCCGGGCGCCGACCATGGCTGGCTTAAGGCGATCACCGACAACGCTCGTACGGAGGCCGACAAGCTGGGGGTCGAGCTACTGCTTTCGGAGGGTACGAACGACTCGGCGGCCCAGGTCTCGCAGGTCGAGACGCTCATCAGCCAGAAGCCGGATGTGCTTGTCATCCTTCCTCATGAGGGTGGTCCGCTTACCCCTGTTGCGCAGAAGGCGATGCAAGCTGGCATCCCGGTCGTGAATGTGGACCGTGAGTTCTCTAGTGAGACGGCGTACCGGACCTGGATTGGCGGCGATAACTACGGCATCGGCAAGGCAGCCGCCGACCTCATCGCCAACGAGCTGAAGTGCCAGGGCAACGTGGTCGAGATCCAGGGCGTCGCCGGCATCTCCGTGACCGAGCTGCGTACCAAGGGCTTCACCGACGGCATCAAGCGGTGCAACGGCGGCATCAAGATCGTCGCCAGCCAGCCTGCCGACTTCCTGCCTGACAAGGGCTTGCAGGTGATGGAGACAATCCTCCAGGGCCAGAAGGACATCAAAGCGGTCTACACCCACGACGACGACATGGCCATGGGTGTGGTCCAGGCCATCCGCGCCGCCAACCGGGAGGACGAGATGTTCGTCACCGGAGCAGGTGGCTCCAAGGACGCGATGAATCTGATCGCCCAGGGCGGCTTGTATCGGGCCACCTTCCTCTACAACCCCTCAATGTCCGGCTCCGCAGTCTCGCTTGCCAAGCTGATCGCCGAGCGCAAGGGCATGACCGAGCTGGTCGAGCCCGAGGTACCGAGCCGCATCGAGCTGCCAGCCACCACAGTCACGAAGGAGAATGTCGCCTCGGTCCAAAACCTGGGTTATTAAGCGAATTCAACACCGACTTGTCAGCGTCTCAGCGGGCTATAGCCGTCTAGGACGCTGACAAGTCATTCTGCGCGGCGAGCAGGCGAGCCTTGTCAGCGAGCCAGATCAGGTTGTAGCTGACGGCACCCAGAGGTCGACGATTTCGTCGAAGGGGTGTCTGTGCACAACCTCAATTGGCCGCCGCTTCGATTCATGGAGTAGTGGCGGAAGCATCAGCCGCAGGCAGCCGAGGGGATAGCGAAGCGCCGCGCTGGCTGCGTATCCCAGGCGCATCGGTACCGGATCACCGTGCCAACCGGCATCTTCGAGCCCGGACTGATACCCAGCCAGGCGCACCTCTTCCAGCTCTTCGAACGAAAGCGGATCCACTTCTTCGAGCCGCTGTCCACGATCACTTCAAGCCTCTGTAGCGGTATGCCGAGCTCAGCGGCACGCATCGCGAGCACCGTTGCATCACAACTGGCCTAAGCCGCCCGAGCGATCCACCCGGGGGTGGGAGCCGAACCGTCACCACCGACGCCGCGAGGCATGTCGGTGACCATGACGGCACCCGTTGTGTGTTCGACCCGGCAACGAAGTCCATCCTCCATCACCGCGGTAGCAGGCTGATCCGTGTAACGAGCCTCATCGGGATGATCAGCGAGGTACTGCCTCGCGTTCTCGATTGACTCTCCGATGTGGTCATTCGGCATGACTCTGCTCCCTTCGATGTGCCGGCCTCATCATGCCCGCCACGCACCGTGAGCGGTGGGGCAGGGCCAACGGCTTGTACCCTCACGGCATGGACGGCGTGCACGATATGGGCGGGATGCATGGCTTCGGCCCGGTCGTCGTAGAGGGCGGCGACGAAATCTTCTACGAGGACTGGGAGGCCAGGGTTTTCGCTCTCTACCGGCTCATCGCGCTGCGGGGGCTCGTAGGCGGCCCTGGTGGGCGCGCGGTACGCGAGTCGATGGACGCGGCGCACTACCTTGAGGCGTCCTACTACGAGCGCTGGCTGTGGAGCGCGGAGCGCCGGCTTGAGGCCAAGGGCAGCATCGCGCCCGGCGAGGTGGAATCCATGATCGCCCGGCTGGAGGCTAACGAGTCGCGGCCAACTGCTGCAGTTCCCGGGCTCGCGGCCCAAGCAGTCGCGGAGCTGCGCCAGGGGCCGCCCGGGATGGGCACTGCGGTTAGCCCGCGTTTCGCGCCCGGCGACCGCGTCCGCGTACGCCGCATCCATCCGGCTGGGCACACCCGTTGCCCGCGTTATGTACGCGGGGCGGTCGGTGTCATCGAGCGCGTCCAGGGCACCGACCTCCTCCCTGACCGTGCCATGTACGGACTGCCGACCGAGCCCGAGCCGGTATACGCTGTCGCGTTCGCCTCGCAGGAGCTGTGGGGCGGGAGCGACGAGCCACCCTGGACTGTGCTGCTCGACCTCTTCGACACCTATTTGGAGCCCGCATGAGCAACGCGCACGACCACTACGACGGCAGCCACCACCACACTCGCCCGGCGTCGTCGATCGAGCTGCGTGCCCGCGCGCTTGAGGCTCTGCTCGTCGAGAAGGGGCTGGTCTCGACCGACGCCATCGACGCGGTGATCGAGCTGTACGAGAAGGACATTGGCCCACAGAATGGCGCGAAGGTCGTGGCGCGCGCCTGGGTCGACCCGGCCTACCGCGAGCGTCTACTAGCCGGCGGCGCGGCGGCGATCGCGGAGCTCGGGTATGGCGGCGACGAGGGCAGCACGATGGTGGTTCTTCCGAACGGGCCTGGCATACATAATGCCGTCGTCTGCACGCTGTGTTCGTGTTACCCGTGGCCGGTGCTCGGCCTGCCGCCGAGCTGGTACAAGAGTGCGCCGTACCGCGCCCGCATGGTTTCCGAGCCGCGCGCCGTACTGCGCGAGTTCGGCCTCGAGCTGCCGCCCGAGATCACGATCCGCGTCTGGGACTCAACCGCCGAGGTGCGCTACCTCGTGCTCCCCGAGCGGCCCGACGGTACTGAGGGCTGGGACGAAGAGGCGCTGGCCGCGATCGTCACGCGCGATGCGATGATCGGCGTAGCGCTACCGGTCGCCGAGCGGGCGCCGGCATGAGTACGGCCGCCGCCCTCGCCGATGTCGACGCCGCGCTGGGGGTGTCGGCGCCGCTACCGCGCGCCAACGGCGAGCTGGTGTTCGAGGAGGTCTGGCAGGGCCGAGCTCTCGGCCTGGGCGTGGTCGTACTCGAGCGCACCGGCGCACCGTGGAGCGAATTCCGCGAGCACCTCGTGGCGGCGATCAGCGCGCACGTACCGACGCCCGGCGAGTCATCGGCGACCGCCTATTACACCGCCTGGCTCGATGCAGTCGAGACGCTGCTCGTTGCGCGCGGCCTGGCCTGAACTGACCGGGCTAGGTCAGCACGGTTTGACTGGTCGCTGAGTCGGGAACGATCGGCTGCTGCTCGCGGGCGCGCCGCTCAAGATCGGCGTCGACCGCCGCAGCGCTGAAGATCTTTTCCCTTACGGCTAGCGCTGCTCCCGCAATGCCGGCGTGGTCGCGGAGCCGGCTCGGCGCAACCGTGAGGTGCGCGGTGGCGAGCGGCTGCGTCAGCGGAAGCAACGTCTCGCGGATTCCGCCCAGCAGGTGCTCGTGCGCGTGGGCGATGTCACCACCGATGACCACCACCTCGGGGTTCAGGAGGCTGACCGCCGTCGACAGCACCGACCCCACCGCCCGGCCTGCATCGGTGATGATCCTGACCGCATCGGGATCCCCCTGCCGTACGAGAGACACAACATCCCGGCTGGTGTGCACCTGGTGACCAAGCCGGTTCAAATCACGGACCATGGCGCGCCCGCTCGCAGTGGCTGCGAGGCAGCCTACCGCTCCGCAGCTGCTGCATACCTCCTGGACGCCAACGATCTTGGCGTGGCCAATATCGCCCTCGGCCGCGTACCGTCCGCGGAGCAGCTGACCGTCCACCACGATGGAGGCTCCGATCCCGGTTCCGACCTTGACGAACAGCAATAGGTGCGCATCGGGATAAATCGTCGATTGCTCACCCAGCCCGAGCAGGTTGGCGTCGTTGTCCACTGCGACCGGGAGACCATAGAGATCCCGCATGTGGTCGGCGACCGGGTAGTCGTCCCAGCCCGGCATGCTGATCGAGCGGGCGATCCGGCCGGTTTCGTGGTCTACCGGCCCGGGCACACCAACCCCGATGCCGCGCAGGCTGGCACGATCGCGGCCCGCCCGCCGGAGGAGCCGCTCGAACAGCTTGTGCACTCGGTCCAAGACAACTCTCGGTCCCAACGCGATGGCGCTCTCGATCACCCGTTCTGCAAGCACGTTCCCGGCCGCGGTGCAAACCGCCAACCGGCCGTTCGTGGCGCCGAGATCAGCAACGAGGATGGTCGTCTGTGCGTCGTTGACCCGCAGCCGAATCGATGGCCGCCCTCTGCCAGGCTCGCTCGTGACACCGTCCTCCACCAGATACCCGGAGCGGAGCAGCGCATCAAGCCGGAATGCCACGGTCGACCTGGCTAGGCCAGTCAACGCTTGCAGCTCGCTGCGGGTGCGAGCCTCGCCCGATCGGAACAGCTGGAACAGCTGCCCGGAGCTGTTGGCGACAGCCGCCGCCATGGCGCTACCCCTTTTCCGCCCCCGCAGTGAGACCTTCGACCAGCGCCTTCTCTGCCAAGAAGAACAGAATGATCACCGGGATCGTGATCACGATCGACCCAGCCATCAGGATCGTGGTCGGCACCTCGATGCTGCCCGACAATTGGCTCAATCCCAAAGACACCGTCCAGCGGTCTCGCCGCTCGACCAAGAACAGCAAAGCGAACAGGAATTCGTTCCAGGCGATCATGAACACGTACAGGGCGGTTGACATGACTGATGGCAAGGCCAGTGGCAGGCTGATCCGGGTAATCACTTGGTAGCGGTTGCAGCCGTCTACTACTGCCGACTCTTCCAGGCTCTCCGGGATGGTGGCGAAGTACCCCCGGAGCATATAGATCGCGACCGCCACCGTCTGGGCGATATAGACCAGAGCGAGACCGGGCAGG
>JBKPTR010000326.1:0-15633 GCA_046735615.1 Actinomycetota bacterium | reverse complement strand
GTCGGAACGATCTTGGGCCATGAGGTAACCAAGGCCACCGGAGGCGAAGGTCTCCCGGACGGCACGATCGACATCACCTTCGAGGGCTCTGCCGGACAGAGCTTCGGCGCGTTCCTGCCCGCGGGCATCACGCTGCGGCTGGAAGGTGACAGCAACGACTATCTGGCTAAGGGGCTCTCCGGTGGCCGCATTGTGGTTCGGCCAGCTCGCACGGCTCGATTCGTCGCGGCGGACAACATCATCGCCGGCAACGTGATCGCGTACGGCGCGACCTCGGGGGAGCTGTTCATCCGGGGCCAGGTTGGCGAGCGGTTCTGCGTGCGCAACTCCGGCGTAACCGCTGTGGTCGAAGGGCTGGGCGATCACGGTTGCGAGTACATGACCGGCGGGATCGCTGTGGTGCTTGGCAAGACGGGCCGGAATGTCGCGGCCGGCATGTCGGGCGGCATCGGCTACTTCCTTGATCTCGACCCTACGCTGTTGAACACCGAGATGGTCGATGCGCTCGTACCGTCGGATGCCGACCTCGAGCTGCTCCGGTCATTGGTCACACGGCATCGCGAAGAGACTGGCTCCGATGTCGCCGAGTCGCTGCTTGCTGACTGGCATGGGTCCTCCAGGCGATTTACGAAGGTGCTGCCGCGCGACTTCGCGCGAGTCATCGCGGCTCGCCAGCAGGGTGAATCCGAGGGCCTCGATGAGGCGTTGATCACCAGCAAGATGATGGAAGCAGCCCACGGATGAGTACGCAGGTTTGCGCCCCGAGCTTGTCGAAAGGCGCCGAGGAAGGCGAGCGCGATGGCTGACCCGCGGGGCTTCATGACCACGCCGAGACGCGTCGCCGCACGGCGCCCGGTCGCGGAGCGTATCCACGACTGGAAAGAGGTCTATCCGGGTACGCCGGGGCGGGCCGTGCTGCCGATCATCTCCGAGCAGGCGGGCCGTTGCATGGACTGCGGCATCCCGTTCTGCCACACAGGCTGCCCGCTCGGCAACCTCATTCCGGAGTGGAACGACCTGGTGTGGCGCAGCGATTGGGACGAGGCGCTGGAGCGCTTGCACGCCACCAACAACTTCCCGGAATTCACGGGCCGGTTGTGCCCGGCGCCATGCGAGACCGCTTGCGTTGTCGGCATCAACCGCGATCCTGTGACGATCAAAAATGTCGAGGTCGCAATCATCGACAGAGGCTGGGATGAGCGCCGGGTCAGGCCGCAGCCGCCCGAATGGCTTACCGGCAAGAGGGTCGCGGTTATTGGTTCAGGGCCGTCCGGGCTGGCGGCCGCTCAGCAGCTCACTCGTGCCGGGCACACCGTCGTCGTCTACGAGCGGGCTGACGCACCGGGCGGGTTGCTGCGCTATGGCATTCCCGAGTTCAAGATGGAGAAAGCTGTGCTGGATCGTCGCGTCCAGCAGATGCATGACGAGGGCACCAACTTCCGATGTGGCGTTGAGGTCGGGGTCAAGATCACCGGGGATGAGCTCAGGGAGCGCTATGACGCCATCGTGTTGGCCGTCGGCTCCACGATCGGTCGGGAGCTGCCGGTGCCCGGGCGCGAACTCGGTGGCATTCATCAGGCGATGGAGTATTTGCCGCAGGCCAACCGAGTGGCACTGGGTCGCCGCGTCGATGATCAGATCACGGCCAAGGACAAGCACGTCGTGATCATCGGTGGCGGCGACACAGGCGCTGACTGCCTGGGTACGGCCATCCGGCAGCAGGCGAAGTCGATCGTGCAACTGGAGATCATGCCAACTCCGCCAGAAGAGCGGCCGCCACATCAGCCCTGGCCGACGTACCCGATGATCTATCGCGTGTCCTCGGCTCACGAGGAAGCGGGGGAGCGGGTCTACTCGGTGTCGACGTCGGAGTTCATCGGCGATTACAACGACAATGTGGCCGCGCTTCGCATCTCGGAAGTGCGGTTCGAGGGTGGCAAGATCATCCCCATCGAGGGGACCGAAAAGGAGATCCCGGCCGAGCTCGTCCTGCTGGCGATGGGTTTCGTTGGTCCAGAGAAGGACACCATCGTGTCCCAGCTGGGAGTCGCCCTTGATGAGCGCGGCAACGTGGCGCGGGACAAGGACTACGCCACCGATGTGGACGGTGTTTTCGTCTGCGGCGATGCCGGTCGCGGTCAGTCGCTGATTGTCTGGGCGATTGCCGAAGGCCGAGCCTGTGCCGCTGGTGTGGATGAGTATCTGTCAGGCACAACCAAGCTGCCGCGGCCGATCCCGCCGACTGCTCGCCAAATGATGGTCTGAACTCTTTCGCGTCAGGAAACTGTCGGCAGATCGCAGTGGAATGAACTCCGGGATGCGATCTGTCGACAGTTAGCGGGTTGTCCGCCAGTTTCGTTGCGCTCGGGCGCGTCCTGGAGGGCCGAACATCGAATCTGCGATCAGAGCGTTCCAGCGGCGAAGCCTCGCAGGATCTCAGTCCGACCTAGCAGGGTGTCGGTCGACGCGATGATCGAGGCGCCCTCGTTGCGCACCTGAGTCTTGGTGAACCCGAATCGCTGCCAGCCTGCCTCGACCAACGGCCGATCGCGGGCCAGATCCCGGCTCTGAGTATCGGGCTCGCGATGGACGCCGCCGTCGAACTCATGCGGTCGGTTAGTACCGACGATCCAAAGATCGCCTCGAGCGACGAAGCGACCCCATTGGTCCAGGACCACGTGCTGGGGCCTCGACCGGTATGTCTGCGGCGCGATGCAGTACTCGCATGATCGATTCCCACGGTGACTCACTCCGGCTGTCCAGCATGCCGATGGCCCGACGCAGCTTGGGCGCGCCGCGGCGACGCTGTGCCGCTGTCTCGACGAGCTCCTCGAGCGTGCAGTGGCCGAGTCTCAGCGCTGAATCACCCATCAGGACCAGATCGAGTACGCCGAGATCGCGGGCAGCGGCCAGCAGTGTCTCGGCGGCCGTTGTTAGCCGGTGCCTGATAGCAGCTCGCGGGGCACGCGGGAAGGGTGGCGGCTGACGAACAGGCCTCGTCGTGTGGGCATGGGTTGCCCTCACGAAGGGCGGCGAAGATAGGGTGAGGGATCGGATGTGGCAACCACCACCCGCGAAGCTCGGCTGCGGTGAGGTCCGTAAAGGCTGCTGGGGTGGGAAGTACCAGACTCCACGCGCTGAGTTGGTCGGCAGGTGTGGCCAGTTTGCGATCTTCGACATAGAGGCCGTAGGACATCGTGCGCCAGTCGATGATGCGGCGATGGCCGCGGAACGCGTGCTGAGCTGGGCCTGTTGACACATTCACGCCCGGAAGCATGCGGTCGAAGATGTCTCATCGGCCGGTCGGCTCGACATCTGTGGACGTGCTCAGAGTCGATGTCAGCGTGTCGAGAACTAACTGTCGGACGATTGCATTGCCGGTTGCGGAATGTTGCGAACTGCCGACAGTTACTCCTATTTGAGGCGCTTGTTCTCAGTCGATCCGCTCGGCATTGAACCGGTAGCCACGCTTCATGATCGTCGTGATCAGTCCGGGCACCTCAAGCGCACGCCGTAACCGACTCATCGCCATGTGCAGCGCATGTTCATCGGGATTGTCCGGAAGGTACGCAATCAGGTCCTGGCGCGAGAGCACTGAGTTGCTGGAGGCCAAAGCGATCAGGAGCGCCAACGAGTTCGGCCCAAGGGAGATCTGGCGATCATTGACGGCGATCTGACGGCCACGCAGCTCGATGATCACTCCGTCCCTCCGAAACCGCTGGATGTGGCGCTGGGTCAGCTCGTCGGTCACCAAACGAACCAATGCCCCAAGCCGGTGCCGGTCGGGAATCACAGGATTGATCCCCGCCTCGCGCAGCGGCTCTGCTGTCACCGGTCCGACAGCCGCGCTCGCCACGTAGTCCGAAAGGGCCCGGACGAACTCTCGACGCATGCCCAACTCCGCGGCAGCCTCGACAGTGGCTGCGGCCGCGGGCGCGCTGGTGAACGTCAACGCCTCGAGCTGCCGCTGGCATGCTGCCTTGATCAGTCGGCTCAATCGGTCGTGAGGATTCGGTTGCACCCAGCGGTACGGGGTCACAGTCAGGACGCAGTCGCTGATCTCGGCCAGCCGAGCCAGCGCGACTTCGTCGGTGTACCCGTGAAGCTGTACAGCCACTCGGCGACCAGACAGCCCCGCCTCGACCACTGCGTCCACGAGGGATGCGGTGGTGTGCAGGTCGCTGGTTTGAGCATCCAGCAAGCCGGCGGCGCGTACCGCACCATGTGCTTTGGGTCCGCGTGCGAAGATTCGCGCCGCCTCCAAGGCAGCAGTGAGTTCTGCGCCCAGGCCTGCAGCATCGGCCACCTCGAACCACCGACGCATGCCGTATCCCGTCGTCACCAACACCACCTCGGGCCGAGCGTCGATCAACCTTCGGGTTTCGATGATCAGCGAGTCGTCGTGGTCGTTCGGCATGATCGTGAGAGCCGGCGCATGCACCACTTGGGCTCCGCGGCGTTCCAACGCGGCGATCAGGTCAGCCGATCGACGGTCTGAGGTGACCCCGATCCGAAATCCGCGGAGCACATCGGGCGGCGTCCCAGCTCGAGCGTCCATGATCAAGAGTCCCCCGCGTCAGGAGGCACGCGCCTGCAGAGACCGCGAGTAGTGGCCAAAAGCGTCGACAACCTCGTCGCAACGGGCGAACAGCGGCGAGACCGTCACCACCTCGCCGATCACCACAACGGCAGGTGAGCAGATGTTGAGTCGTCGGATCTCCGTGGGCAGCTGACCGACCGAGCACACGGCACTGCGCTGATCATCCGAGAAGCCACGCTCGATCACCGCGGCTGGCGTAGCGGCGTCCAACCCGGCGCGAGTCAGGCCAGCGACAATCTGGGTCAGATTGCTGATTCCCATCAAGATCACGATCGTGCCGTCAAGCTGAACCAACCCCTCCAGCTCCTCAGGTTCTGGCGGGGTGTGCCCAGATATGACGGTGAAGGACTTGCTGACGCCGCGATGAGTCACCGGAATACCGCCGGCGGCTGGCACAGCCACTGAGCTGGACACCCCGGGCACGATGTGCACCGGTACGCCCGCGGTCATGCAGGCCTGCATTTCCTCGCCCCCTCGGCCGAAGACGAACGGGTCACCGCCTTTGAGGCGAACCACAGATTGCCCGCGTTTCGCGCGAGTGATCATCAAATGCTCGATCGAGTGCTGCGGGATCGGATGGTGGTACGGAGACTTTCCGACATCGATCAGCTCCACGCCGGGGGCGAGCTCGGCCAAGTCCTCAGTGGGGGCAAGCCGGTCATAGAGGATGACGTCTCCTTGCCGTAAAGCCTCACAGGCCTCAAGCGTCAGTAGCCCAGTACGTCCTGGCCCGGCGCCAACCAGCGTGACCTGGCCGCGGCTGGGAGCGGGGACCTCGTTGATCATCAAGGCATGCAGATGAGCTGCCAAGTCGCTTATCCGGCGGCGCAACGGCGCTGTTAGTCCAATGTCGACGATGAGCCATGCGGGTCCAATGAGGCGCAGCAGGCCGGCAGTGTCGGTCGGCTCTGGTTGAGTGGCATAGCGTACGGTGCTGATGCGGTCCGTTCCATCAGGGAGCGGCCCCGGCGTCGCCAGAGTGACGGTGGCGCCGCTGCAGAGGAAACGGCGCACCGCCTGGCGAGCACCAGTCACGTCCCCGAAGATCACCACTTTGCGGCCTTCAGGATCAAGATCAACCTGCATGCAGCCACCGACCCACCGAAGTATGTGGTATTGAACAAGCCTCTGCACTACCCTATGAATCGCCTATTACCTAACGGTTTCTCGCAGGTAACTCTGGGTCATCACTGACTCGGCTGGTTGACGCGGCGCCGTGAGCCCCCGTAACAAGATCGAAACGCCGGAACGACTAGCACCCCGAATCACGCGATCTCACATGCTGATTGAGTGAATGTGAGCAATCAGTGAACCGTCCGTAACGCTCTCAGCCAGTCTCCGTAACAGCACCTGCCGACGATAGGAAAGGTGAGCGTTACCCCCACTCTCACCCATTGCCCGTACTGTTCGCTGCAGTGCGGGATAGTGCTCACCTGCGGAGCAGGGCGGGGGGTCCAAGGGGGGCCGTCCCCCCTTGCTAAGACCTCCTCGAGTGGCAACCGTCCCCCGACGCTTCAACCACAGCACGACTTTCCAACCAACCGCGGTGGCCTGTGCTCCAAAGGTTGGACGGCTGCCACACTTCTTGATCATCCAGAGCGGCTACTGACACCGTTGGTGCGTATCGTGCCCGGCGATCGCAGCAGCGAGTTCCGCGCAGCCTCGTGGGATGAGGCGCTCAGCCTCATAGTGTCTAAGATCACCGAGCTGCAGGCTGTCGACGGCTCAGATGCCATCGGGTGCTTCGGGGGTGGCGGCCTGACCAACGAGAAGGCATACGCATTCGGCAAGTTCGCGAGAGTCGCGCTGCGGACATCCATGATCGACTACAACGGACGCTTCTGCATGTCGTCGGCAGCGACGGCGGCGAACCGGGCGTTCGGCATCGATCGGGGACTGCCCTTTCCGCTGGCCGACATCGCCGCAGCCGAGACGATTTTGCTTGTCGGGTCCAACCCGGCCGCCACGATGCCGCCCGCAATGCAGTTTTTCGACGCCGGCCGATACGCCGGCGCCACTCATATCGTCGTCGATCCACGTAGCACCGCGACCGCGCAGGGTTCCACCCGGCATCTGTCACCATGGCCCGGCACCGATCTGGCTCTGGCCAATGGCCTGCTCCATCTCGTGATCAAGAAAGGATTGGCCGACCAGCGCTACATCGACTTGCGCACCAAGGGCTTCGCGACGGTGCAGGCCAGTGTTGCCTCCTACTGGCCGGACCGAGTGGAGCGGATTACCGGGGTCCCGGTCGCCGAACTGCACGAGACCGTCGAGGCCCTTGCCACGGCTCGCACCGCGATGATCTTGACAGCCAGAGGGGCCGAACAGCACAGCTCGGGCACCGAAACGGCGCAGGCCTTCATCAATCTCGCTCTGGCACTCGGCTTGCCGGGCAGGCCCGGTTCGGGATACGGAACGATCACCGGCCAAGGCAACGGCCAGGGCGGCCGGGAACACGGCCAGAAAGCTGACCAGCTGCCGGGCTATCGCAAGCTGGCTAACCCGGCCGACCGCGAGCACATCGCAGATGTGTGGGGGATTGACGCATCCGAGCTCCCGAAGCCCGGATTGTCGGCGTTCGAGATGCTGGACCGGATGGGCACGCCGGGCGGGGTACGCGGATTGCTCATATTGGCCTCCAACATCGCCGTGTCGGCACCAGATGTGAACCGGGTGATTGACCGGCTACGTGCCCTCGACCTCCTTGTGGTCTCCGACATCTTTCTGTCAGAAACCGCAGCGCTTGCCGACATCGTGCTGCCGACCGCCCAGTGGGCGGAGGAGGAAGGCACGATGACCAACCTGGAGGGTCGGGTGATCCGGCGACGCCAAGCTCTGCCGCCACCAGCGGGTGTCCATGACGACCTGTGGCTGATGAAGGAACTGGCTGATCGGCTCGGTCGTGGCCGCTTCTTCTCGGCCGATCCGCGTGAGGTTTTCGCCGAACTGCGGCAAGCCAGTGCCGGTGGCATCGCGGACTACGCCGGCATCAGCTATGAGCGGATCGACACCGAGCAAGGTGTCTTCTGGCCATGCCCCACTGAAGATCATCCAGGAACGCCGAGACTCTTCACCGACAGCTTCCCCACCTCAGACGGCCGGGCCAGTTTCATCCGGGTCGAATACCACGAACCCGCCGAGCGTCCGAACCACGACTATCCATATGTCTTGACCACCGGCCGACTGATGGCGCAGTACCAAAGCGGCACACAGACCCGCCGGGTGCCGAGCCCATCCCAGGCTCAGGTTCAGCCGGAGGCGCAGCTGCATCCCAACCTCGCGCGCCGCCTGAGCATCGGCAGTGCCGACATCGTCCGGCTCAGCACCCGCCGCGGCGCAGCGAACTTCCGTGCCGTGATCACTGCTGACATTCGCCCCGATGTGATCTTCGTCTCCTTCCACTGGGGCGGCGCCTCGGCTGCGAACGCCTTGACCAACCCAGCGCTCGATCCCCACTCCCGGATGCCGGCCTTCAAAGTGTGCGCCGTCGCGGTGAAACGAATCGGTTCCCCGACGATCTCCACCTGCTTGCCGCGCCACCTGCCGCGCGAGCGTCGGAAGTGATCGCCGCGGCGCGTGCAGGAGCCGGGGGTGAAGCCCGGCGAACGGCGGCAACGGCGGCGAAAGCTCGTTTCGTCCCCGGCGACGAACAAGCCGCGTTCGCGATCACAGACGAGCGCGGCCCAAACCAAGGGAAGGACCTGCCCATGATCACCCAGAATCGTTTTCTGCAAGGCATCTACCCCTTCGAGGGCGCCGGGATGGACAAGCCGGTCCCGATCAGCGACGACCTCAGCTACCTCATACCCGACGGCGTAATCGGCCAGGCGCTCTACGTCCGCGGTGGCAACACCACCGACGAACTGATCACCGTTGTGCTGATGCGCGACGGTGTGCCGATGCGCTGCTTCCCGATCGGAGCCAGAGGCGACGTCCACGTGCCGCTGCGGGTTGTAGAGGACATCGAAGGTGGCTCGATTCTGGAGCTGCAGTTGGTCGCGCCGCTCGGACTGACCGGACACGTGATTGTCGATCTTGGGTTGGTGGAGCACTGATGACCACGCTCATCGAACGCCCAGGTGAAGCCGGGGCGGGACACGACGACCGGTGTCGGCTGGTGGTGATCGGCAACGGCATGGCAGGCGCCCGTGTAGTCGAGGAGATACTCGCGCGCGGCGGCACGACGCAGTTCTCGATCACGATGTTCGGAGAGGAGCCGTACGGGAACTACAACCGGATCATGCTCAGCCACGTGCTTTCGGGCGAGGAGTCCCACGACGACATCTTCCTCAACTCGCTGGAGTGGTACATCGAGAACGGCATTACCTTGCACGCCGGTGTCCGCGTGCAACGCATTGATCGCTTTACCAGGGTGGTGTTCTCCGATGACGGCCAGATCACACCGTACGACGAGTTGATCATCGCCACCGGCAGCCGGTCTTTCATGCCGCCGATGGAGGGTCTCTATGTCGATGCGGACCTCCGCAAACTGCTGCCCGGCGTGTTCCCATTCCGGACCATCGACGACACCCGCGGCATGATCGACTACGCCGCCCGTGATGATCATCGTCGGGCGGTGGTGATCGGCGGCGGCCTCCTCGGATTGGAGGCCGCACGTGGCCTGCAGAGCCACGGCATACGGGTCGACGTGGTGCACTCCGGTCGCTGGCTGATGAACGCTCAGCTGGGACGCGAAGGTGGAGAAGTGCTGCGGCGCAGCATGGCCGAGGTGGGTGTCGGCATCTTGACCAACAACCGGGTGACGGCCCTGTGGGGTCCCGACAAAGTACGGAGCGTGCGGTTACGGGACCAGACGGTGATCGATTGCGATCTCGTGGTGGTGGCAGCGGGCATCAGACCGAACACCGACGTGGCAACGACGAGCGGGTTCACTGTCGAGCGGGCGATTGTGGTCGACGACCAGATGCGCACCGTCGATGATGATCGTGTCTTCGCCGTGGGCGAGTGCGTGCAACACCGCGGCGAGGTCTACGGCCTGGTCGCGCCGCTCTGGGAGCAGGCCGTGGTGCTCGCCGACGTGATCACCGGCACCAATCCGCGGGCGACCTACGTCGGCTCCCGCACGGCCACCAAGCTGAAGGTCGCCGGCGTCGAGGTGGCTGCCATGGGCTTGACCGAACCGGAGCGCGACACCGATGAGCACATCGTCTTCTCCGAGCCGAGGCGGGGCGTCTTCAAGTCTGTCGTGATTCGCGACGACAAGATCATCGGCGCGACCCTGCTCGGCGACAGCAAGAAGCTGGCATTTCTCCAGCAGGCGTTCGACCGAGCGCTACCACTACCTCAAGAGCGGGTAGAACTGCTTTTTGATCTTGGCAGCCCTGCAGCCGAAGTCGGAGTTGCCGAGCTCGCCGATGAGACCCAGATCTGTAACTGCAATGGCGTGAACAAGTGCACCATCGTCGATACCGTCAAGGCCGGTTGCAAGACGGTCACGGGCGTCATGGACAAGACTCGAGCCGGCAAGGGTTGCGGCTCCTGCAGACCGCTGGTCGCGCAACTCGTCGAGTACGCCAGCGGCGGCGCCATCGAGGAGGATCCGTCCGCACACCATTACGTACCGGGCATCTCCATGGACAAGCCCACCTTGATCCGGGCCATTCGCGCGCAAAATCTCCGCTCCGTGGGGGAGGTGTTTGCAGCGCTTGCGCCTGACGGTGAGGAGGACGCCAAGTCCAAGATGGGGCTGGCATCGCTTCTCAAGCTCATCTGGGGCGCCGATGCGCCAGATGATCGCGAGGGCCGGTTCATCAACGACCGGGTGCATGCAAACATTCAGAAAGACGGCACCTTCTCGGTAGTTCCACAGATGCGTGGCGGTGTGACAACCCCGGAGCAGCTGCGGCGGATTGCCGATGTCGCCGAGAAGTATGCGGTCCCGATGGTGAAGCTCACCGGCGGCCAACGCATTGATCTTCTGGGAATCAAGAAAGAGGATCTGCCGAAGGTCTGGGCCGACCTCGGGATGCCATCGGGTTTCGCGTACGGCAAGTCCTTCCGGACGGTCAAGACGTGTGTAGGTCAGGAATTCTGCCGCTTCGGGCTGGGTGACTCCACCCGGCTCGGCGTCGAGCTCGAAACCCGGATGCAGGGCATGGAGTCCCCGGCGAAGATGAAGCTCTCCGTCTCAGGTTGTCCCCGAAACTGTGCCGAGTCCTATGTCAAAGACGTCGGCATCGTCGCAATCGAGGGCGGCCGCTGGGAGATCTACATCGGCGGCGCGGCGGGGGCCCATGTCCGTAAGGGCGACTTGCTGGCCACCGTGGACGACGCGGAGACCGCGAAAAAGCTGACCGCAAGGTTCCTGCAGTACTACCGCGAGAACGGCAAGTGGCTGGAACGCACCTACGCGTTTGTGCCCCGCGTCGGACTGGACCGCATCAAGGCTGTGGTGGTCGAGGACAGCGACGGCATCGCCGAGCGGCTCGATGCCGCTGTCCAGGAGCATGTTGACAGCTATGTCGATCCGTGGAGTGATCAAGGTACCGACCCCATGACGCCTGGTCAGTTCCGCACCTCGCTTCCGCTGGAAGTGTTGCCCACGGTGCCGGCGGATCGGGCTGAGCAGTTGCTCGGCGGTGCGTGGTGAGCGCGGCAGTGTTCAGCTCGGGGGGACGACCCCCCGGACCCCCCGCACTCCCTGCGGTCGCCGAAGCCGCCGGTGTCGCATACTCATGCGGCCCCGTCAACCAGATCCCGTACGGCGAAGGTCGAGCCTTTGCGGCTGGAGATCATCAGGTTGCGGTATTCCGCAAGCGGGATGGCAGCCTTCGTGCAGTGTCTGCAGTTTGCCCTCACAAGGGGGGCCCAATCGCGGACGGGCAGATCGACAACAAAGTCGTATTGTGCCCGCTCCATCTGAACGCCTTTGAGCTCGACACCGGATGTTCGACCACCGGCGCTGCACCGTTGCGGATCTACCCGGTGCAGCTCGAGGACGGCGAGATCGTCGTCTTCGTGTCCTGAGCCCATACTTCTGAGACCCAGGCAGGTAATGATCATGAGCGATGTCAATATCACTACCCCCACGACCACAGCCGCTCGACGTGGCCGAGGCGGCCGGTGGATCGACGACTGGCGGCCCGAGGACGGCGACTTCTGGAGCACGATCGGCAAGGCTGTTGCTCGCCGCAATTTGATCTACTCGGTGTTCAGCGAGCACATCGGCTTTTCCATCTGGAGCATCTGGTCTGTGCTGGTGCTCTTTCTTGGCAAGGACTACGGCTTCGACCCGGCCGAGAAGTTCCTGCTGACAGCGGCGCCGACCTTGGTGGGCGCGCTGCTGCGGCTGCCCTACACCTTCGCCGTCGGGAAGTTCGGCGGGCGCAACTGGACGATCGTGGCTGCGCTACTGCTGCTCGTGCCGTCGATCATGATCGCGATCGTGCTGCAGCCCGGTGTCTGGTTCAGCACGCTGTTGATCGTGTCGCTCTTCGCGGGCGTTGGAGGCGGCAACTTCGCCTCATCAATGACCAATATCAACGCCTTCTACCCGGCTCGGCTGAAGGGCTGGGCTCTGGGAGTCAATGCCGGCGGTGGCAACCTCGGTGTGCCTGCTGTGCAGCTCGTCGGCCTGTTGGTACTGGTAACTCTCGGCACCCAGTATCCGCGCGCTGTGGTTGCGATCTACATACCGCTGATCATCTTGGCGGCGATCGGTGCGGTACTGAAGATGGACAACCTGGCGGTGAATAGCAATACCAGGCGTGCAATTCGGGAGGTCAGCCGGCACTCAGAGACCTGGATCATGTCGCTGCTCTACATCGGGACCTTCGGCTCATTCATTGGATTCGGCTTTGCCTTCGGTCAGGTGCTGTTGGTGCAGTTTCCGGAGCAGTTCCCACAGCCGGTGAAGGCTGCGGCGCTAACCTTCCTCGGTCCCTTACTGGGCTCGCTGATCCGTCCGTTCGGTGGTGCTTTGGCCGACCGTTTCAAGGGTTCGGTGGTGACGTTCTTCAATTTCATCGCCATGGCGGTTGGGGCGCTGATCGTGCTTGGAGCCTCACAGATCAACTCACTGCCGATCTTCATCGTTGGCTTCGTGATGCTCTTCATCTTTAGCGGGGTCGGAAACGGCTCGACGTACAAGATGATCCCGGCCATCTTCCACGCCAAAGCACAGCTTGAAGTCGGTGCTGGGCTCGACCTGGCGGAAGCTGATCATCGGGCCATCCGGCGCGCCGGAGCCTTGATCGGGTTGGCCGGCGCGATCGGGGCGCTCGGTGGCGTCATGGTCAACCTGGCCTTCCGGCAGTCATTCCTGACTCTGAAGAACGGCGACGGCGCCTACATCGCTTTCATTGCGTTCTACGTCGTGTGCTGCCTGGTCACCTGGGCTGTCTTCATGCGTCAACGGTCAGGGCGGTTGCTCGGGGTCTAGTCGCCCGACTCGTTGGGGTTGTACGCATCGAGTGGGGTGGACACCGCGATGCGACGTGTTCCGTCCGCCGCGCTGATCAGCTGGTAGGCGTTGTGTTCGAGGCCTGCCGGAGCTCCGTTGCCGTCGAGATTTTCCAACACGAGGCGGCCAACCCAGATGCCGGGCACCTGAACGTCGGTCACGATGTCGCGCGCGCATACGCCTTGGATGCCGCGGCTGCGATAGAAGTGCTGGCCTTGGGTGAAGAAGTAACGAGACTGCTGAGGTTCGGTGATGGCGAGGCAGCCCATGGCTGTTACTGCGAGTGAGGGGTAGTTGTAGATCGCCGCGAGGCTGTCAATGTCCCCGGTATTCAGGTATCCGGTGTAGCGGGCGAAGAAGTCCTCGATCGACTCGGTGGCCGTGGCGACGGGTTCCATGCGGTCGACGTCACGGTTCAACACCGCCCGGCCCGCGACGGGAATCCGAGTAATTTCGCCCCATGTCCTCAAACACTACGGCCGCCGTGCACTTAGCTGCGGAGTCGCGTGACAGGCACCTGACGCTTCGGACGGTGGAGAGGCAGCAGAGGATGGTCGAGCTTCTCGGTGCAGTCCGCGAGCCGGTGTCCAGTGCCGCGCTCGCGGGCCAGCTCGGAGTTGGTCTGCGCACCGTAGAACGAGACCTGGCCAGGTTGCGGGAGTCAGGCGTGCCGATTGAGTCGGTGCCTGGTCCTTACGGCGGCAGCCGGCTGCCTCGGAGCGCCGCGCCGGATCCAGTGCGGCTCACCTTCGAGGAGATTGCGGCTGTGATCGCCAGTCTCGCAGCGCTCGGGCCGACATCGACGCGCAGCTCGGACTCAGCCATGCGAGCCCAGGTGCGGGCGATCGCACCGCGGGGTGCTGAGGCAAGCGGATAACGACGTGGCCGCCGGAATCCAATACCTCGGCGACGGACCCTTTGCCCGACAAGTCTGGAAGGCAGCGGTGAAACATTGCTCTGACGTCGTCAGTGCGGCATAGGACGGTCAGCATTTGCTGATCTCTGAGATGCAGTGGTTATCGCCGGACTCTCCGGCAATTGCGCTGCATCCAGTGCCATGGGCGAAGATGGCGATGTGGCTACCTATGTCGCCTTCCTCCGCGGGGTCAACCTCGGGCCAAGCAACAAGATCGCTATGCCGGCGTTGCGAATCATGGCGGAGGATCTCGGATACACCGATGTTGCGACCTACATCAACAGTGGCAACCTGATCATCAGTTCGTCGAAGAAGACGGCGACCGTGGAGCGGGAGATCTCCGACGCGATCAAGAAGACCTTCGGTCGCCCGATCGATGTCACCGTGCGCACATCAGCACAACTGAAGAAGATCCTGGCCGAGAACCCCTATCCGGACGGCAATTCGAGCCAGGTAACGGTCGCCTTCCTGACGAAGCCACCAGCTAAGGATGCAAAGGACAAGGTGGCCGCAGTCGCCGCAGACTACGAACCATTTACGTTCGCGGGGCAGCAGGTCTATGTGAACTACACGCAGGGCCTCGGAAAAAGCAAGCTGGCGGAGAAGTTCAGCGCCATCATCGGCGTGAGCTCTACGGTCCGCAACATCCGGACTGTTGAGAAGGTATTAGCGCTGTGCGGGAACTAGCGACGTTCGGTCCACCGGGCGATCTCGCGCCGGCGTACCTCAGCTCAAGCCTCGTCGTAGCCACACGCGCATCAAGACGCGCCCTCCGCCGAAGTGTCGGAGGCGCGTCGCAGACTGGTGTGGGGAGATCGGGCGACTAATGTAGGCGCTTGCTGAGCTTCCCCCTCGCGTCCGGCACAGGCGCGTGCAGCATGGTTCGATTTGGAGGTTGGTGCAGGTATGCCGGGAAGCACGCAACCTGGGGACGGCTCATTCGTCCACCTGCACGTGCACTCGGACTACTCGATGCTCGATGGGGCGGCCCGAGTGGCCGACCTGTTCTCCGGCTGCGCACAGATGGGCATGCCGGCCATTGCGATAACCGATCACGGCAACACTTTCGGCGCCTACGAGTTCTACAAGGCTTCGAGAGTGACCGGGGTCAAGCCGATTATCGGCATGGAAGCCTATGTCACCCCCAAGACCCATCGTTCCGAGCGCAGACGGGTCCGCTGGGGGGACGGCGGCGGCGACGATGTCTCCGGAGGCGGCGCTTTCACCCATATGACGCTGTGGGCGGAGAACACCTCCGGCATGCACAACCTGTTCCGCTTGAGCTCGCTCGCCTCGCTCGAGGGCTACTTCTACAAGCCGCGGGTGGACCGCGAGCTGCTCAGCAGCTACGCCGGCGGCCTGATCGGAACCACCGGCTGTCCGGGTGGAGAGGTGCAGACCTACCTGCGGCTGGGCCGCTATGACGAGGCAATCGCCAGCGCAGCCGAGTTCCGTGACCTGTTTGGCAGCGGCAACTACTACGTAGAGCTGATGGATCACGGCATCACGATCGAACGCCGGGTTCGCGACGATCTGCTGCAGATCGCACGGGAGCTCAAGCTGCCGCTGGTTGCCACCAACGATCTGCATTACACCGACCGGAGCGAGGCCGCGGCGCATGAGGTGCTGCTCTGTGTGCAGACCGGCTCCACAATGGCTGACGGGAACCGCTTCAAGTTCGAAGGCGACAGC
>JBKPTR010000325.1:0-4713 GCA_046735615.1 Actinomycetota bacterium | reverse complement strand
TCGGCGAGGCAAGCGGCATCCGCGTACTGGCCGCCACAGGTTTCGCCCTGCTTGCCGTCGGGTTCGGCGCATGCGCGGTTGAGGTTGTCCGTCAGTTAGTCGGTTTACAAGGATCGGACAATCTGTCCACCATCGCGTCTACGGCCCCGGCGGGAACCTGACCGCGATCTCGTTCGCCGACGGATAATGGCAGCAGATGAACGGCAGAGCGTTGCTGGTGGCGACCACCCGCATCTGCGTGGCTGTCGCGGGACTCTCGTCAGCAGCCGCTGTCATCTTGGCTGTCCGCTATCACCCGACGCCGCGCAGCGTCGTGATCGCCCTGTTAGCCGTCACGTTCATGTCGGTGCCACTGGTGGGTGCCGGGATCGCCCGAAGCGAGCCACGCAACCCGGTCGGCTGGATCGTTTTGGCCAGCGGCTGCTTTCTACCGCTCGGGGCGGCCGCCTATCTGTATGCCCGGGCAGCGTTCCAGGACCGGGCCGACCTTCCGGCCGCGTCGTGGGCCGGCTGGTTGGACGGGTGGCCATGGGTACCCGCGGTCGCGGTGATCCCAGTCGTGGGCCTGTTGCTGTTCCCGAACGGCCGGCTGCCCTCCCCTCGCTGGCGACCCGTCCTGGTCATCGGCGTCGCAGTTCTGGCCGCGATCAGCGTGAGTCTCTTGTTCGGCGCCACGCTCCTGGACTTCGCGGACCAGGCCAACCCGACCGCCCTTCCTGGTACAGCCGGTTCGATCGCCGGCGGGCTCGTGACTTGCGTGGCGTTGATCGCCCCATTGAGCACGGCAGGCGCGTGGTCCGTGCACGTGCGCCGCCGCACCACCCTCATTGAGCGCGAATCCCTGGCACTACGGCTTATCGAGCCGGCGGCCTGGCTGATCACCGCCTCCTGGTGGCTGACTCTTGCCATCACCCTGGTGACCGGGGACAGCGTGAACGCGCTGCCGGCTCAGGCCCTTTCAATGATCGTTTTGGCCGCGACCGCCTGGGTGGCGATTCGACGCTACCGGCTGTTCGACACTCGTTTGGCGATCAGTCGCGTCCTGATCTACGGCTCGCTGAGTGCCTGCGTGATCGCGGTCTACCTGGCCGTCGCAGGCACCGTTGAAGCGGTGGCGTCCGATCTGGTAAGTGCCCCTATCGCGGTGCTCGCGGCGGTCCTCATTGCACTTCCCCTTCGGGACTTGCTGGCCCGGGGCGCGAACCGCCTTGTCTATGGGTACCGCGACGATCCTTACGGTGCCCTCGTACGCCTTGGCCAGCGGCTCGAAGACGCAGCCGTGCCCGAGGATGTGCTGCCCGCAGTGGCGCGCACTGTGCGAGACGTCCTGCGAATCCCATACGTGGACATCGAGATTCGGGGCAGCAGGACGACGGTCGGTAATCGCAGTGGGGCGCCGTGCGAAACCCTTTCCCTCGTTTTTGCCGGCGAGACGATCGGCGTGCTGACCGCCGAGCAGCGGGAACCCGGGGTACCTTTCACACCCGCGGAGCGCACCCTGCTCAAGGGAGTCAGCCAGCAGGTCGCGGCCGCCGGGCACGCCGTATCGCTGACGCAGGATCTGCTGCGTTCGCGAGAGCGCCTGGTGGCCGCGACGGAGGAAGAGCGACGGCGGTTGCGCCGCGACCTTCACGACGGCCTTGGCCCGGGTCTCGCCGGCGTCGTCCTCGGTCTGCAACGCGCGCGGCGGTACGTGGACGCGGATCCGGCGAACGCACGTAAGCAACTCGACGAACTCACGGTACAGACCCAGCAGGCCATCGCCGAGGTCCGTCGTCTGGTCTATAACTTGCGCCCTCCAGCGCTCGATGAACTGGGACTCGTGGGGGCGCTAACCGAGCAGGCCCGGGCTCTCGGCCCGATCACGGTGCTTGGGCCGGATCTTCCCATGCAGCTCCCGGCCGCGGTTGAGGTCGCTGCCTACCGGATCGCGTTGGAGGCCATGACGAACACCGCGCGGCACGCTGCCGCAACCGAGGCAACCGTATGGGTCAGTCTCGACGGCGCTCTGAATCTGGAGATCAGCGACAATGGCACCGGACTGCCGGTCGCATACCGGGCCGGCGTCGGCATCCGCTCCATGCGAGAGCGCGCCGCCGAGCTCGGCGGCCACGTCAGCATTGAGCCGCGCACAACAACCGGCACGCTGATCCGCGCCACCATCCCCTTGGAGTCGTCGTGAGCCTGGCAGCAGAGCCGTATCCTGAGCGGCCGCCGATCCGCGTCCTGATCGCCGATGACCATCCGGTATTCCGATCAGGGCTGCGCACACTGGTCGAAGAGAGCCCCGGTCTGACCTTCGCAGCCGAAGCTGCCAACGGCGACCAGGCCCTCGCCGAATGTGCCGAGCTTGCGCCGGACGTGGTGCTGATGGACATCCGTATGCCGGGGATGAGCGGCATCGACGCCACCCGTCGCATCATCAGCGAATACCCTTCGGTCGGGGTCCTGATGCTCAGCATGCTCGACGACGACACCTCCGTGTTCGCCGCGATGCGAGCCGGTGCCCGAGGCTACGTGCTCAAGGGCGCGGCACCGGATGACATCGTCCGGGCGATCACCGCCGTTGCGGCCGGCGAGGTGATTCTCGGCGCTGCCGTCGCCGTCCGCATCAGCGACTTCTTCCAGTCGGGCGCGAGACAGGCCGCCAAGCCGTTCCCAGCCCTGTCCAGCCGCGAACACGACGTCCTCAACCTGATAGCGGCGGGCCAGAGCAACAGCACCATCGCAGAACGGCTCGCCCTCAGCGAAAAGACTATCCGCAACAACGTGTCCAGCATCTTCGCGAAGCTGCAGGTGGCTGACCGTCCATCGGCAATCGTTCGCGCACGCGAAGCGGGGCTCGGCTCACCATAGTCGCACCAAGAGCAGTTGGTGTGGCCAGCCTGCGAGCCCGGTGAGGCGCAGTGATAGCAGTTAGGGGCGATCTTGTTGTGGTCTGCACCGGGGACCCGGCCGCCTCGCCCTCAGACCGGTCTGGAACCGCGGATAAGCGCGAGTCCGGCGATGGCGACGACGCCGACGAGGGCAGCGAGATAGCCAAGGGATCCAGCCTCGAGCTGTCCCGGGTGGATGGCAGCCGCGAGCAGTCCTCCGACACCGTACGCGACGAGGGACAGGAGTGGCACTCTGGCCTCGGAGAGGGTGGGGCGGAGGGCCGGCCAGCCGGCGAGCACCGCGAAGAACGCCAGCCAGGCAGCCAGAAAGCGGGCACCTAGAGGCGCCACCGTGAAGGGAACTGGACCGTCGGTGGTGACCCAGAACGAGATGGCAAGGCCGGCGAACGCGATGGCCAATAGGAGGAGGACGGTGCGTACAGCGCGGTTGAGGCGACGGTCGTTCGGCGGTGGTTGAGCATGCCGGCTCGACCATAACAACAGCGCGAAGGTGATCGGGGAGGCGATGAACAGCACAACCCAGGCCATCGCCATGAGACGGCTGAAGTCGAAGATGTCGCGGTGCAGGTATGTGGCAACCAGGGTCGGCAAGGTGAAGGCGAGAACGGCGGCAGCGAGACCGCGGACCTCCACAGCTGGCCGGGTTCCGGCGTACGCGAAGACCGGGGCGGAGACGACGTAAAAGCCTCCGACGAGCGCCGCGAGTCCCGACGGCCCCAGGGCCCAGGCGAAGTAGGTGCCGGTGGAGGTTGGGGCAACGAGCATGATTGCTCCGACGATTCCGGCTGCGGTCGCGACGACGATGGCCGCCGTCATCAACAGCCGGTGGCCACGAATTGCAGTCCGGGCTGTGCTGGCTTCTTCCACGATCATCTCCGTCTCACCCGGACTGGACGGGCATCGGCGCCAATGGGTCCGTGATGATGAATGCGTTCCGCTGTTCGTCCACAACTCTGAACGGCTCGGAGGCCTCACCCCTGGAACTCCGAGCTACTGATCCGCCATTCTCCATACCTCCGAGCCCGATGTCTGCCTCAGCACGGTCTATCGAGCCCGGCCCGGTGCCGCTCGGCGCCGAACAATGAGCCCACAAGCTCGCCCAACTGAGGCCCGGGAGCATCGGCGATCGCCGTCGCAGACCACTCGCCCTCTTCGCGTTGACTGTCTCGACTGCCAGCACTGATGCACCGGGGACACCGTGATCTTGAGCGACCGCCATCGCCCAAGGAAACCGAGAAACGCTTGAAAGTTGGGAATTGGGTGTTGGGAGTTGTCACATTTCACCTGCTTGACTCGTCTCGAGAGTATGGGACGAGATATACCTCGCATCGCTCTTGCCGTTGTGGTCGCGCTGCATCTTCTGGTCTCGCTTGTGCATGGGTGGGCGCATGGCACGGCGGGCGTTGGTGGGAACGGTCCTTCGATGGCCTTTGTGCTGATCATCATCATCGCTGGGCCGCTGGTTGGTCTTGCCTGGATGTGGAAGAACGCGGTAGCCGGCGCGCGGATTATCGGCGTCACGATGGCGGCGTCGCTGCTGTTCGGTCTGGTCAACCACTTCATCATCGCGAGTCCCGATCGCGTCGATTATGTCGTCCCACAGGCTCGGTTGCTGTTCGAGGTGACGGCACTGATGCTTGTGCTGAGCGAAGCGGCCGGTTCGGTGCTTGGGTTCTCGTATGGCCGGTCTCGGAGGACCGAGCCTTCGTACATCTCGTAGGGCAGGTCATTTTGGACGTGCCTCGCGCACTTTGTTGCAGGCGGCGGTAGAGGATCGGCGTGCCGCTGGTTCGAGTGCTCGTGGCACAGGGGCACG
>JBKPTR010000324.1:0-6995 GCA_046735615.1 Actinomycetota bacterium | reverse complement strand
CCGCAACTTGGCCACTGCTCGAGAAGCCTGCTCTTCCGCCTGCGGCGACCGAGAGTCGCTGGGAGCGTTGGGGCGCACCGGCGCCCGACGCCGTGGTGGTCGCGCAGGCGGTCGGGCGGTTCGAGGCCGTCCGCAAAAACGTCCGCGAAGCCGTCGGCATGGCTATCGGGTGGGGCATGGTTGTGGGGGTCATCGGCATCACCGTTCTTGACGAGGAGGACGCCTTCTGGTCTGACGCGACGTTGGTCGGGCCATCGCCGCGACTATCACGGTTGTGGTGTTCCTTGTGGGGACCGTGGGCTGGCCTGAGACGACCCGGGTCGAGGTGCATCCTCACGAGATTGTGACCGAGGCGGTGTGGTGGTGGCGCAGAAGTCCCACCCGCGTCGCCATCGGTTTCGACGAGATCACGTCGGTCGATTTGGACTACGAAGACGGGCTCCTGAAGGTCCAAACCACCCTCGGGCGGACACTCTCCGGGATCCCCGAGGGTCCGGGCCGCGGGGCAGCCCTCGCAATAGGCCAGCGGCTCGTCGCCCATGGCCGCGCCCACACCATCCAGAACGACGACACCCGAATCCACCTCGGCCGAATCCACCTCGGCCTAGACGGGTCCGGCTGGCCGACATACTGATCGGCCTGGTTGCGCTTGACTGGACGGATCGGTCACAGAACTGCCAGACGGCATGAGCACGGTCGCGCTCGGCGGCATCGCGAAACAAGGCTTTTGGGACAACGGCTACATCTCGTGAATACCGGCGTAAACGTTGATCACCATATCCGGCCCCACCGCCGAGATCTGGCTCTCGGCGATGCAGACGAGGTCAGGGTCGCTACGGGCGCGCGGCAGTAAGCCCTGCGGTCGGACCTCCCGGACGCGCGTAGCCACAGACGGGCCTCGTGCGTGCCCGTGCGCGTGCGCGCCGCGTGCGCATTGAGGTGCAGAAAAAATTCTGGGGCGACCTACGCGCGGGCGAATTCTGGGGCGACCTACGCGCGGGCGGCAACCTACGCGCGGGCTAGATGCCTTTGGTCCAGTCAGTCCAGTGTCCATTTCTGTTAATGGTTGACTTTTTATCTTGTACGCGATAACCGAGATGGATATTGGACTGATTGGACCGGGCCGCCGAAGCAGCCTCGAAAATCGGATGCGCGCCTGGCTCCTGTGCGTCCGTCCACCCGCGAAGAGTAGGGGTGTGCGTCCGTCCACTTCATAGCTGCTCCAGAAGCCATTGGTCGAAGTGACGGCAGTGTTGAACGCCGCAGAGAGCCCGATGAGCGCCGCCAGGGTCACGCCACCTGCGAACGCGGCAGATGAGAACGTGCATCCCGCAGGCAGCGAGCCTGTGGCGGCCCCGGTGCCCAGAATTTTTCTTGACTGATGTAATCGATGGGGCAACGGACAAAATTCGCCCACATCCATCCCTCACCCGCGTGTCTTTCGCAGCCGGAGGAGCGTCGGCAAAGATTGGCCAACCCGGTTGGCGTGGGTCCCTATCCCTCATGAACACCGATCACACCTCCGGGTGGCATCCAGCCGGGGTCTCGGCCGAACCAGCCGACAAGCCGGTCGTAGGCAGACGCGTTCTCCGGCACCGGCACCTCCGCCCCAAATGCCTTTTCAGGCCCACGGAATTGTGGCCGCAGCATCGTCCGGGACCACGCCAAAGCGTGCTCTGCCAGCTCCGGATCTAGCGCCACTGGCGCGCCGGTTGCCCGTACCAGGTCCCAGGAGTGCACGGCCAGTTCCGTGATCTGATGGTCGGCGCGACTGCGAAGCGGCGCCTCCACACCACCGGGAGCTATCACGACACGGTTTAGGTCAGCGGCACGCCAGACCTCCAGCAGCGCCCGGGCTCGTTCGTGAAACTCGCCGGCCCAATCTGCACCAAGCTCTTCTGGCGGCGCCTGCCAATCGGCGATCTCCCCGCGCGCCGAGATCATGAAATTGCGCAGGTCCTGACCTACGACATGTCGGACCAAAGCACGCACATCCCAATCCCGACACGGGGTGGCCTGCTCAGCCTGGTCCAGCCTGATTGCGCCGATTACCGCAGCGGCCTGGTCCAGGGCACGATCAAGCAGCCCGACCTCATCAGTCACGGTTCAGATCTTGCCCAATCGCGAACCGCCCTACAAAGACATGGGACATGGGATTTTGGCGCTGAGCCGCAGGGGCTCGTGCGTGCGCGTGCGTGTGCGCCTACGCGCGTAAGAAAGATTCTGGGCGCCGGAGCCGAGCTTCTCGGCGCGACTCCACCGCCGCCCCCGCGCGAGACCGAAATCCAGTCACTGGTTGACGGGCGATCTCCCTCCACGGGTGGGACTACTCGTTCCCGTCGCCCAGCTTGTTCCAGATCGCCCAGCCTTCGGGGTGGGCGACGCTCGTCCAGGCGGTACGGCATTCCCAGGCGCGGTCCAGCGTCGCCCGCTGCGTACGGCTTTCGCGCCGCTCAATCGGCAGGAACTCCATTGGTCGCGAGCGATTGTATTGCTCGGCGTCACGCTGGTTTCGGGGCGCCGTCGCTTCGACAGTCCGTCAGTCACGTACTACGTCCGGCGGCTCGTCTGGCTCGGCGCGGCCCGACTCCAAAGTCTCGATTTCCTTGCGCAAGTGGCCGGTGAGGTTCGTGCGGTACGCCGCCTCGAAGTCACGAAGGGCTCCCACGGCTGCCGTGTGATGATCACGCCGCCTCTCCAGGTCATCGAACATTTCAGCGCGGCGACTTTCAATCTCACGATCGAGCTTCTCAGCGCGACTATGTGCATCGGCATTGAGACGCTCTGCATTGACCCGGGCTTCGGACTCGACGCGCGCGGCACGTGTACGGGCGTCGGTAGTGAGCTGATGTGCGGTCCGGTTGGCCTCCTCTCGGATCCGCTTGGCATCCGCGGTGGATTCCTCGACCAACCGTTCGGCCTGCTCGGTGGACAGCTCGACGAGGCGGACGACGGCCGCGCTAGCTTCCTTCCCCGTTGTCACCGCGATTGTGCCGGACGCAGAAGGTTGCACCGGAGCAGGCGACCGAGGCATAGGTGGCTGAACCGAAGGAGCCGAGGCAGGAGTCCGAGCCGGTACTGGCGGCGCTGAATTCAGGGCCTCGATCTGCTTCTTAAGATTCCGGTTATCCTCGAGCAGCTGGGCGAAGCTTTCCCCGACCTCGTCGACGAACTCATCAATTTCCAAGACCTCATAGCCGGCCTTACGGGCCACCCGGAACCGCTTGTTGCGAACGTCATCGAGCGTGAGCGTCATGGTGCACCCCGACATCTAGGTGGAACTTCTGGTGGGGCCGTGGCCTCACCCGGGCTCACCGTACCCAATCTGGTCGTTGCACAAAGCTGAATCAAAGCTTCGCCACCCGAATCAAAGCTTCTCCTCCCGGTAGGCAGGAGGTCCTCAAGTGGACGGCTCGTCCCTCCCGCTTGACTTTTGAGAACGATCGACGGCCGTCCCAACGCCGATCCAGCGGGGAACCCCTGATCTGACATCTGTTGCCGTCTCGAGCTAGAAAGGCCGCGCGGCTCAAGGCGGTGCACGAGGCGCGGTATTTAGGTCCGGCCCGGTCGGCATCGGCCAGGTCGGGACGGCGTCGACCGACGAATCCCAGAATCTGGCCGTCGTGGATGATCGGAAAGACGACCCGGTCGCGGAACCGGTCGATCAGCCGGCCGGTGCTTGCGGTGACGGCGGCGCCGGTGATCATCATTTCTTGATCGGTGGCCCCGTGCCGCCGCAGATGATCAACGAGGTTGGTCCAGCCGGCGGGTGCGTGACCGGGTTGGAACCGGATGTCGTTGGTGATATCTGCGCCGAACCGGTCGGCCAGATATTGCTGCGCCCATGATGAGGGAAGGTGGCGGCGGAAGTAGGCGAGGCTCAGCTGGTTGACCTTGACCATGCGTTCCTCGCTGACTGGGCACCCCCGCCAGGCCATCCTCGGGTGAACATGCGGTTGACATCGGCGTCGGTCCGCTCAGGAGGCCCAGCAACGTCCCGAAGCATCGCGGCGACCGCCAGGTCTGGTTCAAGGTAGTAGTCGCCATCCGCTGGGTCAGCCAGGGTGGCTTCGGTGGCCGGCGGGACAGCTGAAGTTGCCTCGGATCGGGTAGCTGTTGCACGTTCAGCGGTGAGTGCCGCGCTGGCGTGCCACAGGGCATCTGACCGAGAGCTGGGGTGCGGCTTGTACCGTTCATCCTCAGGGTCGAGTGCCACGGAGATGCGCCTCAGCATCGCCTGGCACTCATCGACATCAGCCGTGGCCTGCCCGCTACTGCTTGGGCGGAGGAGGTCGTCGAGCCGCCAGCCACGTTGCAGTCCGTGATCGACTGCGGTAACCAGCGCCGGCCACCACGGGCTGGCCTGGACGGTCTCTGCATGTTCAGCGCCGAGGAGCTCGGCAAGCCTGGATTCCCAGGCGGCCGTGACGGAGTCCCGGTTCACTCGGGTCAAGAGGGCGGGGGTGAGGTGTCGGCAGATCCGCCACCACAGTGCCGCTGCAGCGTGATCATCAGGCAGCGGCTTGCCGTCGGCTGCCGAGCGCAGGAGCTGTCCGGCTTCGACCCCAGCAGATGAGATTGCGGCCAACCGCCCGGCCAGACTGGGCGCGAAACTGTCCTCGTTACGCTCGGAGCGAGTTGTTCGACCAGCGGTCGCCACTGGCGCCACGCGGGTGCGAAGCTGCAGGCGATCACCTGGTCCAGCTGGCGCTGCCACATCCGGGCCGCCTTGTGTCGTTGAGCGGGACCGGTGGGGCGTCGGTCGTCTGGACCGACGGCCATGGCGGCCCGCCATACCTCGATGTCCTCGACCACATGGGCTGGTGGCGGGCCTCCACCCAAGCCAGCCCACACCGGTTGCTGATGAGCACCGACGCTGGCCCGGACCCGGTCGGCCAGCTCGCCGACGGTCGCTGCTCGGGCGGCCAGATAGCCACCCCACATCTCATGTTCCTGGAGGTGCTGAGGGATGGCAGGTAGCCAGGGCAGCGGGCGTGATCCGGGGTAGCCGGTGTCGTTGAGTCGCCAGCCCAACACCGCAGCCCGATCAACAGCACTGGCCAGCTCGCGAGCGTCAACTTTTTTCAGCAGCTGCGCGATCGGGTCGATGCCGGAAGCCCCGAGCAGCAGGAGGCGGGCCCGCAGCGTGGGCCAAGCCGGCTCATCGGACAGACCCGGCACGGCCTGCTCCGCAGCGCTCTCCAAAGCTGTCACCGCTTGTGGGCCGGCCAGATCCTCGGCGGCCACAAAGACTGCGTCAACGTATCGGCGGGTGGCATCGGCGAGCCGGGCCGCGGGGCGTGCTGATCGCGCTGCAGGGTAGTTGCGGAGCGTGCCGCGTCGTTGCGGGCCAGGATCTGTTCGAGCAGGTCGGTTGGCGTCGATTGGTGCACCGTCTCGGGCCAGAGGATGCTGTGGGGGTCGCCGTCTCCGACGGCTTGCAGGTAGAGGTGGTTCGCTGCCCGGCCGCGGGTGAGCATCGTGTAGAGCTGTTGCCGGGATTCGTGGCCGGTGGCGAGGCCGTGCACGGTGTCGACGGACAGTCCCTGCGCGGCGTGCACGGTGGTGGCGTATCCGAGCTCGGCGGAGGTTTGTACGTAGGCGGCGGGGAGTCGGACGCGGTGCCGGTTGCGTAGGTGTTGGATGTCAAAATCGCCGCTCCGCGTAATCCCGAGCACGGTCCAGCGGTCACCGTTCTTGACCCAGTCGGTTGCTGTCAGGCGAAGTTGCCGGTCGTTGCTGCGGGTAATGATCAGGTCACCGACACTGGCCCGATTCCCGTCAGCGAGGCTCACCTCCGCAGCGGCGTTTGAGTTCGTGTCGGCGAGTCGGTGGGTGCGGGCTTTCAGGTTGAGTTGGGCGACGAGTTCCCGGGTGGGTGCGAGCATGATGGAGTCCAGGCCTTGGGAGCGGTCGTGCTGCCAGGCGGCGAAGACCTCTTCGGTGATGGTGGAGAGGTCGCCGACGTGGATCCGCTGGTGGTCGAGGTAGAACCCGATGGCCTCGGGTTTGCCGTCGCGTAGGGCGAGGGTGGCGGCGGCTTCGGCAGGGTCGCTGAACCGCAGCGGCTCGGTGAGCCGGACCGCACCGTGTGTGGTCTGGATGTCGCGGAGCACCCCGCCGGCGCCGATCGCGGCGAGCTGCTGATCATCGCCGATCAGCCGGACACTGCCGCCCTGCTCGACGATGTAGCTGACCGCGGCGTCGAGGGACACGGTGTCGGCCATGCCGGCTTCGTCGATCACCACCAGGGTGGACGGCCCGATGCCGGCTACCCACTCCGGCAGCTGCCGCTGGTCCAAGGAGGTGGTGAGTTTGGCGAGGGTTTCGCAGTGGGTGTTGATTTGATCGCGCAGCACCGCGGCCGCGGCAGCGGTGGGGGCGAGCCCAATGACGGTGCCGCCGCCCTGTCGCCACGCGGCAGCGAGGGCTCGCATGGCGGTTGTTTTGCCGGTGCCTGCCGGCGCGATCGCCAGCTGCAACCGGGCACCCGAGGTGGACATGGCCCGAACGAGTGCGGTCTGTCCGGCGTTGAGGGAGACGCCATTGGCGGTCGCTTCCAGCAACGCCATATCCACGGCGGCTGAGGTGATCGCCTGTTCGTCGCGACGCCCTGCGGTGGTGACCAGCCGCCGCTCGGCGTCCAGGATCCGCGTTGAGGTGAACAAATCCGCTCCCGCGACGGTGTAGACCGAGGCACCGTCGGACCGTTGCAGCAGGTTCGGGTCCACAATGGTGTCGGGTCGGGCGAGGGACACCGATCTGACATTCATGACCTCGTCGACGAGCAGGTCAACCAGCCGATCAGCCTGGGCCAGCGGCGCATCCGCGGCCCTGAGGTAGCGTTGCGCCTCGGCACGCACATGCCAGATCTGCCAGGTGGAGCGGCGTTCCTCTATCGCCGACAGCACCCGATCCGCCGCCGCATCGAGCCAGGCAGCCCCCACATCGGTTGCCGGCGATGCCGCGGCGGTGAGCGCCTCATGCACCATCCC
>JBKPTR010000323.1:0-5154 GCA_046735615.1 Actinomycetota bacterium | reverse complement strand
ACTCGTTGCGATGGATCATCAGACAGACCTCGCGAGGGATCTCCCCCATGTCGGTGACAGACGTCGTCAGGAACATGGTCGCCGGGGCGGTTGTCCACCAGCAAAAAACATCAAATGGAATCTGCTCGCGCAGTCGCTCCGGATCTTCTGCTCCGAGGACTGCGTGGCCATTTGGCTCAACGAGTCAGGACACCAGCGCGGCTCCGTGCTGGACTTGCGGACGTTGTGGCTCTCCCGGCCGGTTGGTACGCGGGCCGTCTCGAGCGTGGCTATGCCCGCCGCGAGCCGAGCACTGCGGCCGACTACTTGCGCAGTGTCGGACTCAACGGCACGTTCTGGGGCGTCGCCTCGGAGTGATCGACGGCTGACTCCCATGGGTCCGGTGATCCCGCCGGGTGAGTCAGCTGCCGACCCAGCGCCCACGTCTGGATCACCAGACCGGCCGCACCTTACAAACCTGCTTCTGGTGCGACGTCATCAGCACCTATCCGCGCCACCGGCTGAATTAGCAGCCTCGGCCGAAGCCGCAACCTCGGCTTCTTGACCTGTACGGAGATTCCGAGAAGAGAAATCAGCCGCGAAGCCCAATCCCCGGCACGACGCCGCCCAAACCCCGGCCGGGCCGGTCGGCCCTCGTACCTGCTGCCCCTGTGAACCCGATAGCGGGTCCACTTTCGGTACCTGTTACTCACGCCAGACGGCTGATCTTCGATCGGAGTATGAGCTGAACGTCATCTTGAACAACGGTGTCGAGATGCGGCGCGGTCTGCTCGACGAGGTGGGCCCCCTGGCAGCGCCAGCCTCGACACTAGCGGTCGGCAGCACTCGACTGATGCCAAGCCTTGTCACGTCGCTCCGCGAGACCGCGCACGTAGGCAGCTTGGCCGGCATGCTGCATCGTGTCGCCGATCACGCTCACCAGCCTGACTGCCGCGGTCACCGGGGGATCCCAGCGGGTGTCGACGATCCGATCCAGCTCCTGGGCAGAAAGGCCATCCAGGTAGCGCAGCGTCAGCTGGTGGACATCGCGGTGATACTCGCCGAGCAGGTCGCCACTCACGCGGACCGCCGCTACCTCCTTCGGGCCTTGGCCATAACCGGTAGCCCACTTGTCAAAAGGCAACCCAAACCTTTCCCGCCATTGCGGCCACACTTGCTCAGCGTGTGCCAGGTCGGCGACCTGATGGTCTTGGCCGCGGGTGAGGTGCCAGATCAACCAGGCAATCGAGTTCGCTTCAGGATCCGGGCGGTAGGTGGCGATCTCGTCATTCAGATTGTCGGTGAGGTCGATCACGAGTTCGCGTACCCGCCCGAAGGCGTCAACCAGAATCTGCTTCGCGTGTTCAGCCATGTCACTGAACGCTAGCGGCTTGCTACCTCGTTTTCCGCAATCTGTTCTCGAGACAGTCCGGTCGCCTCGACGAGCTCCCAGTCGAATACGAAGCTCGACTTTGGGCCGGATGTTAAGCCACTCGAGAGCGCGGTCGGCCTGGCTCATACATCCCGCTGTATGCCTAACGCGTGCTCGGCACGACCGCGGTGGTAGCAGTCAAGGCTGGTCCGGCACCTCATAAAGACAGCTGCGAGTCAGCGCGTCCAGGTTCGCCATGTCCCCCGCTGTGGCCCGGCCCTCGGACGAGGCGAAGGCCGCATCGGCGCTCTCCCAGTCCGGCCACGTGAGCTCAACGACCTGGTAGTAGGCCGCGCCCGTACGGCACGCGGCCGCCGGTGCACGGCATAGGCGAGCAGACCGGGCAGCCGTCGCCTGAGCGGTTCGTGAACGGTGCGATAGTGCCGGTCGAAGGCCTCGGGGTCAGCCGGGCTGTCGTACGTGACGAGGAACCTGATCATGGGTCATGCCCGATTTGGAGTGAGGACGCAGAGGACCTCCGGCCCGACCTGTTCGGGTCTTCGACGACGCCGTTATCAGAGGCCTTATGCTGGCCCTGCTGCTTCTGTTCACCGGCCGGCCTGCCGGATTTTCCCAGCTAACCGGTGAGGGCACGGCCATGCTGGCCGCGAAGTTGGGACTAACCCGCTCCTGAACGGTGATCGTGAGGGCGCCGATCTACTTTCGCGGACGAGTGCGGTTCGCTGCCCAGAGCGGCGAGAGCGTTGACCGAGCTGGCGTTGACAAATCGAAGGTTCGACAAAATCGACCAAGATGACGAGCCTTACGGGCGGTAGAGGGTTCTCCTTCTGGTCACAGAAATCGTCGCCAAGGTGCCCAGTTAACGGTTGGCATCTGGCACAGCCAGCCCTCCCATGAAGGCAAGAGTGGTTGGGCCGGGTACGGGGTCCCGACGGCCATCAACGATGGATCAGAGCTGCTGATCTCCGCCGTGCTGAGGAGACGTGATCGATTGGCAAGCGGTAACCGCTGACACCCCGCCGATTTACTGATCGCACCCGGTTGAGACACTGACCCCGACCTGTGAGAACGGGGATGTGACATGGGCATGTCGGCTGAAGATGCACAACCTTCGCTGCATGCGGTCTATCCGGAAACCGTGTACGAGGTTGGGATGCTGGGCTGGCACTTCGCCGCTGTTCACGCAGCGTGGCCATACCTCCTTCTTCTCGCAACCTTATGCACCCACGAAGACGAGGATCCCGAGGCTCGGGTTGGGAAGATTCTCCGGCTGCTCGACGAGCCGACTATCTACTTTGCGCGAGATCCGGACTGGCAGCAGTGGTATCGGGCCCTCAACCCAGCACAAGGCGCGCCACCACCCATCGACGAGACGATTGGTGGCTTGGCCGAACGTGAGTTGACTGTCCTCAGAGCGCCCGAACTGACCTTCCAGCGCATACAGCTCGGCTCTCGTCTCGAAGTCACTCTCGCCGCCGCTAGGAGCACGAGCGTGATCATCTACGCCCTCCATCTCTTGTGCGCCATCTTGCGGAATCCGGAGAGTATCGGTGATTGGCTACCACGCCTAGTTGCGGGCTGGCAGAAAGCTCGCCGCGACGCCGAAATGGTGCGGCAGGCGCGCCGAGACGAAGTCCGCCGTGGGCAACTGACCGATCTCCTGATCAAACAGAACGTGTCGAGGCTCATGCGGCTTGCTCAAAACCCTGAGCTACAAGACCTGCATCCAGTTCAGGTAACCCTTGTAGGAGCTGACGACGAGACGCCAGAGGACATCAGAGAGGCCTTGCAAGCACAGCCCGACTAGCTACCACGCCTTTGTCATCAGATCCAGGTGACCGCTTTCGCCGACCTAGCTCTCGACATCGACAACGGGAAGCGGATCGGCCACGGAGCTCCAGAGTGCGAACTGACGGTGGCCCACGGCATCAGGCAGGGATGAGCAGCCATAAGCTCAGGATTCGGCTAGCCCTCAACCGTCGTGAACGCACCTAGCCTGTAGGTCCCACCGCAGTCGCTCTGGCAAGTAGCCAGGAATACCCCTTGCTCCGCCAGCCACCGGACCACGTCGCTCCTTCGGTAATGGCTCTCCTTGTGCATCTGATAACTCGGAGGCCCTGCGCCTTCCTGGTGCCACTTGTGGATGGTGCCAAACGGAACATTGAGCAGCCTCGCAACCTCATCAGTCGTGAAGCGGGCTTCCGCCTCAACACCGGCCTCTTCGCCGGACCGGCACGTCTACCGGAGCGCTTGCGGTGGGTGGGCAGCTTTGATCCGGGCAGGACCACATCACCGGCATAAATCGATCGTATGGGTCGTCCGGGCGGCGCTACGCCTTTGTGGACCGGAGGACTTGGCATGCTCACTCCGCTGCTGATGTTATTGATCGCCGTCTCTCGTGGGCTCCTCGATTGGACGGTGTCCTGGCCGAACGGATGTATGACAGCTATCCAGACCTATTGGCACTGTTGCCCGATGTGGAACTCACCGGAAACCTGCCGCAGGTAGTCCAGGACGGAGTCAGCGGCCACACGAACCGCCCGGTGAGTTGGTGGAGAAGATCGCAGAAGCTGGGCTGGCCTCCTTGAGGATCTCGTCGGCGTCGAGCGCATGCCTCTTGCGGCAAGCGACATGCAGGACCGGCTGGTTGACCCTGCCGCCTGGCAGATCGTGCTTGACACCGCACGGGCCATCGAACGCGGTTGCTGAACTGTTGGGCCTGAGCCCACATCTAATCGCCACCGCCCGCCGACCATCCAATGAGTAGTCGCGCTGACCGTTTCTCCTCGGACGCGCCGAGTGGGAACCACGGCGCTACGCGCGGCTCACTGCGTAGCTCAGGTGGGTCACTCGCGGCGAGGGGACGGTGTCGACCACCTCCAGGCTGACCTGTCCGAACTTGATGCGGTCGAATAGCCGAGTGCCATCGCCGAGGACTACGGGCGCGATGGAGATGGTGAACTCGTTCACCAGCCTGGCGTTGAGGTATTGCTGGATGAGGTCGGCTCCTCCGCCGATTCGGATGTCGCGGCCACCGGCGGCCGTCCTGGCTCGGGACAAAGCGCTCTCGATGCCGTCGTTGACGAAGTGGAAGGTCGTGCCACCGGGGCGCTCCCACGGTGCCCGCTCGGTGTGAGTCACGACAAAGACCGGGGTGTGGAAGGGTGCCTCCTCGGGCCAAAAGCGCTCACCGCCGTCGAACATCCGCTTCCCGAGGATGCTCACGCCGGTGCGTTCGAAGACTCCCCGCGCCATGTCGTTGTCGGGGCCGGTCTCGCCGCCCTCGCCGAGGTTGAGGTTCTCGCGGAAGAAGCGTTGCGGAAAGACCCAGCTCTGCATCGCCGCCCACTGGCGCCCCCAATCCTTGTAGGACGGGTCATCGGCGTGTTCGAGGTCCATTCGCGCTGGGGCATGTAGCCGTCTAGCGACATGCTGACGGCGAAGAACACCTTGCCGGTGGGGGTTTGGGTGGATTCCATACTGCGTCTCCTCGGATAGTGCAATACTTGAGTACCTACTTAAGTGTTGTCAATGCCGACTCGCATAGTCAAGTATCGACTTAAGTATCGGAGGAGTGGATGAGCGTCAACTCCGTCTTCCAGGCCTTGGGAGATCCCACGCGCAGGGCACTGCTGGAGCGGCTGGGCGACGGGCCACTGTCGGTCAGTGAACTGGCTGCGCCGCTCGCGGTGTCCCTGGCGGCGGTGGTACAACACCTGCAGGTTCTGGAGCAGAGCGACCTGATCCGCACCGAGAAGGTCGGGAGGGTGCGCACCTGCGCC
>JBKPTR010000322.1:0-24175 GCA_046735615.1 Actinomycetota bacterium | reverse complement strand
GTCCTGACCTGGGTCACGACGCAGGGACCTGCCTGCACCACAGTCACTGGAACAATGCGGTTGTTGGCGTCCCAGAGTTGGGTCATGCCGAGCTTGGTGCCCAGCAGGCCCTTGACTGTGCGTTCTGTCTTGGTGGCGCTCATCGTTGATCGTCCTCAGAGCTTGATCTCGATATCGACGCCCGCGGGCAGGTCAAGCCGCATCAAAGAGTCGACGGTCTTGGGGGTTGGGTCGATGATGTCGATCAGACGCTTGTGCGTCCGCATCTCGAAGTGCTCCCGACTGTCCTTGTATTTGTGCGGGGAGCGGATGACGCAGAACACGTTCTTCTCCGTCGGCAGTGGCACCGGGCCGGCAACCTTCGCGCCCGTACGCGTCACCGTGTCGACGATCTTGCGCGCCGACGAGTCGATGACTTCGTGGTCGTAGGCCTTGAGCCTGATGCGGATCTTTTGTCCCGCCACCGTTCGTCCTTCTACTCGTCCTTGAGCTCACGGATTGCTGAGGTGCCACCCGGGGCTTTCGGCATGGTGTCCTGCTGTCTTGCGCCTGCGGGTGTGTACCCCCGCTCATTTGTTGCTTGCTCACGGGCCAGCAACCCGCTCGCTCCGACCCCCGTGGTCGGGCGTGTCGACCAGCGTTTGGCGCACCACGCCCGTCACTTGCGTGCTGAGGAGGTGGCCCGGCCCTGGACCGGGCGTCCAGGCAACCGAGCAATTCAAGGGTCTCGCGGTTCGGCAACCTTGCGGCCGGACTCGAAATTCAGGCCCGACCGGCATGGCTCACCCCGGCAACCCCGTCGGAGCAACCTCACGATTCTGTCAGACACCCTGGGCTAGATCAAATCCTGCCGAATTGCCTTGTCAAAAGGGCTATCGCCCAGGCGCGTTACTGCTGAGGTGGATACTGCTGACCGGGCTGCTGAGGTGGATACTGCTGACCCGGCGGCTGCTGCGGATACTGCTGGCTCGGGTATCCGGGTGGAGCCTGCGGCGGGGGGCCAGTTGGGTACGCCTGCCCTGGCGCGATGGGAGCTGGCTGCTTCTTGCCTAGCGCCAACCCGAGAATGCCTGCCAGCAGCAGCACACTGCCGACGATCAGGCAGATGATCGCGGCGGTCCTCAAGGTGTTCCCGATCCCACTGAGATCACCCAGGCCGGGCACGTTCACAACCACGACCTGCTTCGGGTCGCTGGTGCTGTAGTAGGTCGACACGGTGTCGCCGACCTGCGGTGGCTGGCCACCGGCGACTGTGCCCTGGCCGGTCTGCGTCTTGCCCTGAGTGTCCGTATAGGTGACCGTGACGATCACCGGGCTTGTCTGATCAATAGACTGCACCGTCCCGTCAACAGGACCCGCATAGCCCGTCCTGGCCAACTCCTCATCAAGTGCGACTTGGCCCTTGCTGGCCACCACCGAGCCGACCGCAAGCCCACCGCCGGTCAGCAAGAGCAAGATCCCGAACACGATCCCAAGAATCTTCAGGGCCTTCACGGTTTCTCCTTCGGGAAATTTGAGACGTCGAACACGCTACCGCTCTCGGTGCGCGAGTCGGGTCAAGCAGAGCGCGGGTTGATCTTTACCTCGATTTGCGGAGTTGCCAGATCACGCTACGGCCGAAGGACCAGCACAATGACCCGAGCGCAAGGAGCAGGAACGCGTTGGATAACCAGTGCTCACCATGGGTGAGTCTGAATGCCAAGGCGGCAAGCAGCGCGACCGCTTGGACGACCGCGATGACCTTCCCCGAGTACCGGTACGGCAGTGGGGTGCGTAAGGCAGGCACCACGAGAGAGGTTGCAACATAGCCATATCGCATCGCGCCGATGGCAAGCACCCACCAGCCGGCGATCCCGAGGGCCGCGACGGCAACACTGAGCACCACGAGCATCGCCGCATCAGTTTCCACATCGAATCTTGCTCCGAAAGCACTGGCCTCTCCCCTGGCTCGCGCGACTCGACCATCCACACCGTCGAGCGTCAGGCACAGCGCTCCCATGATGATCATGGCCAGCACTCCGTGCCTTGCGAGGCCGCCCGCCAAGGCCTGCAGAGCCAAACCCGCGAGGAAACAGACGCCCAGCCCTCGTGACAGCGTGACTACGTCGGCGATACCGAAGCTTCTGGTACGGGAATGCCTGGCGACCAGTGCGGCGAGCACGAGGAAGCAGAAGGCCGCGGTGGATGCGGAGAGCCAGCCGAGCTGCCAACCAAGCAGCGCGGACCCAAGCAACACCGGCCCAGTTGCGGCTAGCAGCCAGTACTCCGAACTGCTTCGCCTGCTCGTTCGCAGCAGCAGCGGCGTCACCAACGTCTTCATCACCCACTCAGACGACCAGTAAGCCCGATGGGTTCAGCTTCTCAGCTGAAGCCGATGCCACGCGGCAATGCTTCCGGCGATGCGCCATCATCGGTCTTGGAGGCTTGCGACCATTAGGCTCGCACGGGTGAGAAACGGGCTGCGATGAGGATTCGCGCTGGCGTTGCTGCCGGGCACCGATCGACCGCGCAAGCGGGGGCTGACATACTCTCCCGCGGCGGCAGCGCGGTCGATGCCGCCGTTGCGATGATGCTGGTCAGCTGTGCCGCGGAGACGATCTTCACTGGACTCGGCGGTGGTGGGTTCGCGACGGTCTACGACGCCGCGACCACCCAGGTGCGTTGTTTGGACTTCTTCGTCAGCGTCCCCGGCCTTGGCGGCAAGCTGCCAAGACCGGCGACGGCGATTGAAGTGATCTTCATCGGCCAACAAGTACCGTACGAGATCGGGCCAGCTACGGTTGCTGTGCCTGGGATCCCCGCCGGAGCCCACTACCTGTGGCAGAGGTGGGGCAGGCTCTCCTGGGCGACCGTCACCGCACCAGGGCGGGAGGCGTCCTACGGCACCCCCTTTCCGTCAATGCATGCTCAGGTGCTCCCCCGGGTTGCGGCTGCGATGTGTGTCGGGGAAGGGGTTGAGGTCTACCAGCGTCCGGACGGCTCCTACCTGCAACCAGGGGACCCGTTGCGGCATCCTGACCATCACCGGGCGTACGAGCTGATGCTGCGGGATCCACGCGCGTTCTACCACGGTGCGTACGCCGACGCGCTGGTCATCGCCGTCTCGAACGGGGGCGCCCTGAGCCAGGAGGACCTCGACGCTTACCGCGTGATCGAGTCGAAGCCACGATCGGTACGGGTGACCGACTTCACCGTCCATGCCCGCGGTAATGATCTTGATGATCTGCTCGGCACCATGGAGCGAGTGGCGCCGGCTGTACACGGCGATCCGACAACAGATGCCCACTCCGCCGCAGCCTTGATCGACGCCTTACGGGCGCCCAGCAAGCGGGCCGAGACGACCAACATCGTCGCGGTCGACGAGCAAGGCGACGGCTGCGTGATCACCACCAGCCTTGGCCTGGGCTCGGGAGTGTGGGTGCCCGGCTATGGGGTTCACCTCAATTCGATGATGGGCGAAGGAGAGCTGGTTCGCGGGCTAGTGCACCCTGGCGTCCGAATGGGCTCGATGATGTCACCCCTGATCGCGCTGGATGATCATGGACAGATCGCTGCCATTGCCGGCGCTGCGGGCGGCAGCCGGATCCGTCCCGCCCTGGTGCAGTGCGTCCTACGGATGCTGCGGGGCGCTGCGCCACAGGAAGCCATAGATGCTCCCCGTCTCACCGCCCTGCCAGACCTCGTCAGGCTGGAACCAGGCTTCTTTTCACAGGTGATTCGATCTCTGGAGGCGGAGGGCTACAAGACGGCGATCGCTGATCACCGGGACCCTTACTTCGGGGGCGTTTCGGCACTTAGTCCGCTGGGCGCAGGCGCTGACCCGCGCCGTAGCGGCTTCGTCATTATGTTGTGAATTATGGTCGAGCGGTGACAATCCCTTCCTCGACCTACCGTCTGCAGGTCAATCGCAGCTTCACCTTGGACGATGCAGCCCGACTCATCGGCTACCTCGATGAGCTCGGCGTGGGAGCTGTCTACCTGTCACCGATATTGCAGTCGACAATCGGTTCTGATCATGGTTACGACACCACAGACGTCACCCGAATTGATCGGGACCGGGGCGGGTCTGAAGCGCTGGCACGACTCATGGCGAGTGCCCGGTCAGCTGAGCTGGGCGTGATCATCGACATTGTGCCGAACCATCTCGGCATTGAGCGTCCGATCGAGAATCCAGCATGGTGGGACGTACTACGTCTCGGCCCAGATTCCCCCTACGCCTCGTGGTTCGACATCGATTGGAGCCAGGGCCGGATCGTTGTTCCGATCTTGGGTGATGATGCGCGGTTGACTCTGGTGGACGGCGAATTGCGCTACTTCGAACACCGCTTCCCACTCGCCCCCGGAAGCTGGTCCGAAGGCGAGGATGCCAACGTGGTGCATGACCGGCAGCACTATCAGCTCATCCACCACTCACGCGGCAACAGCGAGATCAATTACCGCCGGTTTTTTGCGATCACGACTCTCGCCGGCGTACGCGTTGAGGATCCCGAGGTTTTCTCGGCCACCCATGCACTCATCCGAGGTTGGTGCGAGGCAGGCGTGGATGGGCTGCGTATCGACCACCCCGACGGTCTGCGCGATCCACTCGGATACCTGCACCGACTGCGATCCTTTACATCGGCGCAATGGGTCACCGTGGAAAAGATCCTCGAGCCCGGCGAGGAGCTGTCCAAGACGTGGCCGGTTGCCGGTACCACCGGGTACGACGCGATGCGCGAAGTGAATGGTGTCTTCATCGATCATGATCATGAGCCGGAGTTCACGGAACTCTATCAGCGGCTGACTGGGGACCAGGGCACGATCGGTGATCACATCGAAGCCGGCAAGCGTCTGGTGCTGAACACTCTGCTCCCCGCCGAGGTCCGACGAATGGCGGCATTGGCGCCTGACATTCCCGACGCGGGGGCAGCACTTGCCGAGGTGGCGATTGCATTCGAGGTCTACCGCTCATATCTGCCGGAAGGCGTTGCTGATCTCGATCATGCTCTGGCCACGGCTGCGCGGCGGCGGCCCGAGCTGACCGGCATCCTTGATCAACTCAGTGCGCGTCTCCATGATCATAGTGACGATCTGGCGCTGCGCATGCAGCAGCTGAGCAGCGCGGCGATGGCCAAAGGCGTTGAGGACACCGCGTACTACCGGTATTCACGGTTCGTCGCGCTCAACGAGGTCGGCGGCAATCCGGATCAGTTCGGCATTCCGCTGCAGGAATTCCACGCCCTCCAGGCATCGAGGCTGAGTCGGCAGCCGGCCTCCATGACCGGCCTGTGCACCCACGACACGAAGCGGGGGGAGGACGTGCGCGCCCGGCTGGCGGTGCTGTCGGAGATTCCTGAGGCTTGGGCGGGCTTTGCGGAGCTGTTCTTGAGCATGACCAGCATCCCGAACCGCCGTTTCGGGTACTTCCTCGCGCAGACGCTGGTAGGAACCGGGCCGATCGAGCCGGCGCGTATGCACGCGTACGCGGAGAAGGCGATGCGCGAGGCGAGCGAGGACACAACCTGGACCACACCGGACGAGTCGTACGAAACCGCCGTTCATGAGGCGGTCGACGTCGCGTACGAGGATCCTCGACTGCGCGGCGCGTGGGACCAGCTCGAGGTGCTTATCACGGCCCCCGGCTGGTCCAACTCGCTTGGCCAGAAGCTCGTTCAGTTGACCATGCCGGGGGTGCCCGACGTCTATCAGGGCACGGAACTCTGGGAGGACTCGCTCGTCGATCCGGACAACCGGCGACCGGTCGACTTCGCTGACCGCGTTCGACTGCTGGAATCGCTTGTCGATGCTCCGCCTGGCATCGACAAGACCGGCGCAGCCAAACTCTGGCTGACGCGGCAGGCTCTCCGGCTGCGTCGCGACCAGCCTGACTGGTTCACTGACTACCGGGCAGTCGAGGCCAACGGCCCGGCACAAGATCACCTGATCGGGTTCCACCGTGGCGGTGCCATCACGTTGGCCACTCGACTGCCCGTCGGACTCGCTGCCGCCGGCGGCTGGCGGCGGACCACCGTTGAAATCCCAGCGCCATATAGTGACGTGCTCACTGGCCGGCAATGGAGCGGACCCGTCGCAGTCGAAGATCTGCTGGCGTCATATCCGGTCGCACTGCTGGCGGCCGAATGATCAAGATTGCGAGCGTCGGCAAATCGCGCGCCTCTCTCTGGATGAACGAGGAGCCGACGCGCTCTTTCGTCGGCGAGCGTGTGAGGAAGAGAGGGGATGGTCAGCGCGATTGCGCGAGCAATTACAAAGGAAGGGTCAGCTACTCGAGGACGAACGTGACGAGCAAATTGACGCGATAGCCAACAATGGTGCCGTTCTCCACGTCGATCGACTGCTCCTTGACCCAGCCCGACGTGACACCACGCAGCGTCGCGTTGGCCCGCTCGAGGCCAACCTTCACGGCGTCTTCAAAACTGGTGTCGGACCTGGCGCTGATCTCGGTGACGCGAGCGACGGTGCCTGGCACGATGACCCCCTATATAAGAATCAAGGCTGGATCGGATGATCACAGCTGTGACCCATCTAACTCCCGTGTCAAGACGCGGGCCGAACCGGGGCCACCTTCAAGGCAGCGGTTTCGGACCTCTCGGACCAATCGTGATCACAACTCAGTCGGCCCCGGACCTCTGCAGAAGTCCGGGGCCGCGCGTGATCAGATCAGAGTGTGCCGGCGACGACTACTTGATGATCTTCGTCACCCGGCCGGCGCCAACCGTACGACCGCCTTCACGGATAGCAAACTTCAGCTCTTCCTCCATGGCGATCGGCTGGATGAGCTGCACAGACATATCCGTGTTGTCACCCGGCATCACCATGTCGGTGCCCTCCGGAAGGTTCACCACACCAGTCACGTCAGTGGTACGGAAGTAGAACTGCGGACGGTAGTTGTTGAAGAACGGCGTGTGACGACCGCCCTCCTCCTTGGACAGGATGTAGACCCGAGCCTCGAAGTCGGTGTGCGGAGTGGTGGTACCCGGCTTGATCACGACCATGCCGCGCTCGACGTCCTCGCGCTTGGTACCGCGTAGCAGCAGGCCTACGTTCTCACCCGCCTGGCCCTCGTCTAGCAGCTTACGGAACATCTCCACGCCGGTCACCGTGGTGGTCTGCTTGCTATCGCGGATCCCGATGATGTCCACGGTCTCCATGACCTTGATCACGCCGCGCTCGATTCGTCCAGTAACGACGGTGCCGCGGCCAGTGATGGTGAAGACATCCTCAACCGGCATCAGGAAGGGCTTGTCGACCTCGCGGACCGGCTGCGGGATGTAATCGTCCACAGCATTCATCAGCTCCATGACGGAGTCGCTCCACTTGGCGTCACCGTTCAGTGCCGGAAGTGCTGCGACCCGGACGACCGGAAGGTCGTCGCCCGGGAATTCGTACTCGGTGAGCAGCTCGCGAACCTCGAGCTCGACCAGCTCCAAGATCTCGTCGTCATCAACCATGTCGCACTTGTTGAGCGCCACCACGATCGCAGGGACACCGACCTGGCGGGCCAGCAGGACATGCTCACGGGTCTGCGGCATAGGACCGTCAGTCGCAGCGACGACGAGAATGGCACCGTCCATCTGAGCCGCGCCGGTGATCATGTTCTTGATGTAGTCAGCGTGTCCGGGACAGTCGACGTGCGCGTAATGCCGCTTCTCGGTCTGGTACTCCACGTGAGCAATGGAGATCGTGATACCGCGCTGGCGCTCCTCGGGCGCCTTGTCGATCTGCTCGAACGCCGACACTTGGTTGAGGGTCGGGAACTTGTCGTGCAGCACCTTGGTGATCGCCGCGGTCAGTGTGGTCTTTCCGTGATCGATGTGCCCGATCGTGCCAATGTTGACGTGCGGCTTTGTCCGCTCGAACTTCGCCTTTGCCACTGAGGCTCCTCCTGGATGTTCGCCGCGCTGGTCGCGTGGCGTTTATTGCGTGGGTTTGCTGGCCAGTTGGCCCGATTTTGGCCCGGCCTAAGTTTTGTGGACGATTCCGCTCAGGTCAAACGGGATCGTTGTGGTTGATGTCATTCCCCTCGTGCCTTCTGAATGATCTCGTCGGCGATGTTCTTCGGGGTCTCGGCATAGGAGTGGAACTCCATAGAGTACGAGGCCTGGCCCGAGGTCTTGGACCGTAGGTCGCCGACGTAGCCGAACATCTCCGACAGTGGCACGAGCGCCTGCACGACCTTGTTGCCATGCATATCGTTCATAGCCTGAACATGACCTCGGCGCGCATTGAGATCACCGATCACCGTGCCGAGGTAGGCCTCCGGAGTGGTCACTTCGACTGCCATCACCGGCTCCAGCAGCGCTGGATCCGCACGGCGTGCGGCCTCCTTGAACACCATCGAGCCGGCGATCCGGAAGGCAAGTTCAGAGGAGTCGACATCGTGATATGCACCGTCGATCAGGGTGACCTTCACGTCGTCCACCGGATAGCCAGCCAGCACGCCAAATTGCATGGCGTCCTGGATGCCTTCGTCGACGGCCGGGATGTACTCCTTGGGGATACGACCACCGGTGATCTGGTTGACAAACTCATAGCCGGAGCCTGCGGACTGCGGCTCCACGTTGATCATCACCTTGCCGTACTGGCCGGAGCCACCCGACTGCTTCTTATGGGTGTACTCGACTTTCTGGACAGGCCGGCGCAGCGTCTCCCGATAAGCCACCTGCGGCTTGCCAATGTTGGCCCCGACCCGGAATTCGCGCTTCATCCGATCGATCAAGATCTCCAGGTGCAGCTCACCCATTCCGGCAATGATCGTCTGACCCGTCTCGTCGTCGGTGTGGACGCGGAACGTCGGGTCCTCTTCGGCCAGTCGTTGGATCGCCATTCCGAGCTTTTCCTGATCGGACTTGGTCTTCGGCTCGATGGCTTGCTCGATCACTGGCGCTGGGAAGTCCATGGACTCCAACACAATCGGATTGGCTATCTCGCACAGCGTCTCGCCGGTAGTGGTGTCCTTGAGACCCATGACGGCAACGATCTGGCCGGCGCCGACGGACGAGATCTCTTGCCGCTTGTTCGCGTGCATTTGATAGATCTTGCCGATCCGTTCCCGGCGTCCCTTGGTTGCGTTCAGCACCGTCGAACCGGCCTCGAGCTTGCCGGAGTAGAGGCGGATATACGTTAGCCGGCCAAGGTGCGGGTCGGCCGCGATCTTGTACGCCAGGGCAGCAAAAGGATCCGCGTCGTTGGGATGCCGCTCGATCGTGGCCGACTCATCGCCCGGCTTGAACCCGATTATGGCGGGGACATCGAGCGGGGACGGCAGGTAGGCGATGACGGCGTCCAGCAACGGCTGCACGCCCTTGTTCTTGAAGGCGCTGCCACAGAGTACGGCCGTGATCTTGGAGGCAAGCACAGCGCGCCGGATCGAATCCTGGAGGAGTTCCGGAGTGATCGAGTCCTCGTCGGTCAGGTAGGCCTCCATCATGTGATCGTCGTGATCGGCCACCAGCTCGATCAGGGCATGGCGTGCTTCCTGGGCTTGATCAACAAGTTCGGCGGGGATCTCCTCGACGGTGTAGTCCTCACCGATCCGCGTTTCACCGCGCCACGTGAGGGCACGCATCTTGATCAGATCGATGACCCCGATGAAGTCCGCCTCAGAGCCAATCGGCAGCTGCACCACTGCGGGTATGGCATTGAGCCGGTTCTTGATCGTCTCTACGCAGTGCTCGAAGCTCGCTCCCGTGCGGTCGAGCTTGTTGACGAAGCAGATGCGTGGCACACGGTAGCGGTCAGCCTGACGCCACACAGTCTGGCTTTGTGGCTCCACGCCTGCCACTCCGTCGAAGATAGCCACGGCTCCATCGAGCACCCGCAACGAACGTTCCACCTCGATAGTGAAGTCGACGTGGCCGGGAGTGTCGATGATGTTGATCTGGTGATCTTTCCAATGGCACGTCGTAGCGGCGGAGGTGATCGTAATCCCCCGCTCCTGCTCTTGCGCCATCCAGTCCATGGTGGCGGCGCCCTCATGCACCTCACCGATCTTGTAGTTGATTCCGGTGTAGAAAAGGATGCGCTCGGTCGTGGTGGTCTTGCCCGCGTCGATGTGGGCCATGATCCCGATATTGCGGACCTTGGACAGGTCGGTCTTAATGTCGACAGCCATGTGGATCTCTCTAAGTTGTCAGAACTGAGGTCGGCTACAGCTCAACGAGGTTCTGACAAGTCGCTCAATTACCAGCGGTAGTGGGCGAAGGCCTTGTTGGCCTCAGCCATCTTGTGGGTGTCCTCGCGGCGCTTGACAGTCGCGCCCAGGCCGTTCGAGGCGTCGAGGATCTCGTTCATCAGCCGCTCGGCCATTGTCTTCTCCCGGCGCTGCCGGGCGAAGTGCACCAGCCAGCGCATGGCCAGCGTGGTCGCGCGGGCGGGCTTGACTTCGACGGGCACCTGGTACGTCGCGCCGCCGACGCGACGGCTCTTGACTTCGAGCGAGGGCCGGACGTTGTCCAGCGCACGCTTCAGCGTCTGGACCGGGTCCACGCCGGTCTTGGTCCGGGTGCCCTCCATGGCGCTGTAGACGATGCTCTGGGCAACTGTCTTCTTCCCGTTCCACAAGATCTTGCTGACCAGCTGGCTGACCAGCGGCGATCCGTAGACGGGGTCGGCAATCACTGGGCGCCTAGGGGCCGGGCCCTTGCGAGGCATTACTTCTCCTTCTTCGCGCCGTAGCGGCTACGAGCCTGCTTGCGGTTTTTCACACCTTGGGTGTCCAGGGAGCCACGTATGATCTTGTATCGAACACCGGGCAGATCCTTCACTCGCCCCCCGCGGACCAGCACCATCGAGTGCTCCTGCAAGTTGTGGCCAACACCGGGGATGTACGCGGTGACCTCGACCCCGGAAGACAGCCGGACACGAGCGACCTTCCGCAGCGCCGAGTTCGGCTTCTTCGGGGTCGTCGTGTACACGCGCGTGCACACGCCCCGACGCTGAGGCGAACCCTTGAGCGCAGGCGTCTTGGTCTTGCTCACTTTGTCCTCGCGGCCCTTGCGGACCAGCTGCTGAATTGTGGGCACCGCGTTGTATCTCTTTTCTTTCATGTTGAGTGGCTGATGACCCTTCGGAATTCCGTTGGGTCAGCGTGCGAACACCGCCGGCACGATACATTCGGGCACGCACAAAGTGTCGGGCAAGCCCGAACACAAGGATCAAGGCTATCCGTTGCCCATGCCGCGGTCAAAAACTTCGGGATGCGACGAACTAGCCTCCCTTTTCAGCGCTACAGAAGGCGCTTCTATTCCCAGGCTGACAAGGCCGGAAACCGAGCTCGCCAGCGATGTGGCTAATCCAGCAGAAAGACCTCACGCCTGCGCACCATCTCCATCGTTTCTTGATCGAGGTAAGCCTCAGCAGCCAGCAGACGCGGCAGCAGATCACGCTCGGTCGTCGTCGCCCGGAAGACCAGCCCAATGCTCACGTCATGATCGGGCTGCTGGATAACCTCGATCGGATCGCCGGCCGTGATGGTACCGGGGACGACCACGCTCAGGTAGGCGCCCGGCCGGCCGGCGGCGGTGAAGGTCTTCGCCCATCCCTTCTCCCTCATCCAACCGCGAAAGGTTGAGCAGGGAATCCGTGGCGCAGTCACCTGGAGAACGACCTGCTGCCCAACCTGCCAGTGCTCACCGATCAGCGCATCGTTGATCTCGAGGCCGACGGTGGTGAGGTTTTCACCGAAAAAGCCGTTGGCCAACTCACGCCCTAACCGTTGCTCCCACTCGTCGAGATCCTCGCGCTGGAAGGCATAGACGGCCTGCTCGTCACCACCATGGTGCTTTCCGTCCCCGATGAAGTCCCCGACCAGCCCGCTGCCCAGACCGATGGTCTTGGGCCCCGGCGCGCGAACCTCTACCGGTTCAAGGGTCGGCTGCTTCCCAATACCCGTCCGCCCGGTGTCCTTGTGGGGGTTCGGTTGCGGGTGGCCTAGGTTGACTGAGTCGAGTCTTGCCACCGTGTCAGGCTACAAGCTGCTCAAGGCACGGTGATGTTGCCGAGAAATGCCGTGACGTCTCGGAAAAACTCGGGAGCAATCATGAGCGCGTGTCCGCGGTTGCGATAGATGATCAGCTTCCCGTGCGGCAGCCGAAACGCTGTCTCTGCAAACATTTCTAGCGTCCAGAAGGGGTCTTGTGCGCCACAGATCACCAGCGTCTCAGTCTGGATATCCGCGAGCCGGTCGCGTACATCGAAGGCGTCCTCGGCCCGCAGCATGGCGATCGTGTCCGCCGGATTCTCGATCGTGATCCGCTTCGCAGCCAAAAGCGCCACCGGCGTCAGCAATGTCCGAAGCCACCGCGACCGGAGTTTCTCTGACATCAAGTCCAAAACGCTGTGGGCCGGATACCGACCGGTTTCCTCGATTGCATGCAGCAGTTTCAGCTGCTCTTCCTTGCCGACGGGGCCCAGCGCGTATGCAGCGCTGGCAATCACCGCCTTGCGCACCACATCTGGTCTGTCGGCAATCAGCTGGAGCGCCAAAGATCCGCCGGTGCTGGCCCCCAGCACGTCCACCGGCGCGCCGAAGTGGTGGCGAATTGCCTCGGCATGCCGCTCGGCGATGTCGGCGAAGGTGGTACCGGCAGCCATTCCCGGCCAGCGGTTGGTGAAATAGACCTCGAAGCCGGCTGTTGCCAACGGAGTCAGCGTTCTAAGCGCAAGCGTTCGTTCTAGGCCGGGCCTCGGGTTTCGGTGATCTAGCGTGAACCCGCACAGGTAGACCAGCGGCTCGCCCGAACCCAACACGAGGTATGGCAAGCCGCCGCCGAAAGTTCCCTCTCGTACGTCCATCTTGGCCACGCGCCTATTCTGCTCCAGCAATGGCTAGGCGGCGGCCAGCGATTGGAGTCGCTGTGTATGTGCTGTGAGCAGCTGTGCCTGCCGTATGAATAGGCCGAAGTTGGTCTGGCCGAGTTAGGTCACGGCCTTAGCCTTGACGCGGATCGCCAATCAAACAAGCGAATTCTGATTGAGGAAGAGTTGATCATGATGCGTGTCAACCATCGCGAAGCCGATCTTGAGAACCATGATCGTGGCCTCGACTATGACCTCCCACGGCTCCTGCACCGGCGGGGCATGCTCAAGCTAGTTGCCGGCGTTGGTCTCGCGGGTGCCGGTCTGATCACACTCGGGGCATGCGCGAGCGATACCGGCACGGCCGATGTGAACTCACCATCTAGCGGCCGACCACCCGGAGGCGGGCCGGTTGGTGGTTCGGAGACCAGCGACACCGCGAATGGTGAGCTTCCTGAGGAGACTGGCGGCCCTTTTCCGGGCGATGGTTCAAATGGTGCCAACGTCCTGAACCAGAGCGGCATCGTACGCCGCGACATCACCTCAAGCTTCGGATCCAGCGCCACCCGAGCCGAAGGTGTGCCGCTCAACATCACGATGACCATCAACGACTTCGCCAAGAACAAATCGCCTCTGGCCGGCGGCGCTGTCTACGTGTGGCACTGCGACCGCGAAGGCAGATACTCCCTCTACTCCCAAGGCGTGACCGGTGAGAACTATCTCCGCGGAGTCCAGGAGGCCGATGATCGCGGCCAGGTGAGGTTTACCACGATCTTTCCCGCCTGCTATTCAGGCCGCTGGCCTCACATCCACTTCGAGGTCTACCCGAGCCTGGCCAAGGCCACAAACAGCGCGAACAAGATCGCCACGTCACAGATGGCGCTACCCGAGGCCACTTGCCAGGCCGTCTATGCGACAAGCGGTTATGAACAGAGCCGCGGCAACCTGGGCCGCGTCAGCCTCGACACCGACAATGTCTTCCGCGACGGGTACGACTTGCAGATCCCTACCGTGACCGGCGATCCGTCCGGCGGATATGAGCTCAGCTTCACTTGCGCGGTCTGACTCTCCCGGGACGGCGGCCCACGGGTGTCAGTGCCCGCTGATGCGTCGGTAGGTTCCGCGCAGGAAATCTTCCAACTCGCTGGCTTCGCCCAGCCGTACGCGAATCCGGTAGTGGAGTTGTCCGTCGACAACTGCGAAGCTATGCTCGGCGGCTCCCCGTGGCGTGACTTTCTCCAAGATCAGCTCGTCATGGTGCCAGCTGCCGCGTGCCGGCTGCGGCGGATCGCCCTCCGAGTCGAAGAACCACCAAAGGATGGGCATCTGCCGAGCCGGCGGAGTCACGTCAGTCTTTTCGATCATGAACACGCCATGCCCGGAGAACTCTCCGTGATCAGCTCTCACCTGCCGGTAGTCCTGCACTACAACCTGATCACCGACATCGAGCTTGAAGACGATCATCGCTCGCGCGGTGATGGCTGGACCCCAGGCGGACGCGGCCTGCTGCTCGACACCTGTCCAGTTGCCCAGCATGGGAAGGAACAATTCGCGGAGACCCACGCACGTAATTTTTTCAGCTGCTCGCGCATCGCGCTCGGGACCCGCCTACTTCGTCCTCCGTCGCCGAGAAAAGAATGCCTCGTCTCCGTCGCCCTCAGCACGGCGGCGCGCGATTTTCCGACGCTCACAGCTGGGTTTCAGCTGCTCGCGCATCGCGCTCGGGACCCGCCGTGCCTCGGCGTTCGCCACCGCACTCGAAGAGCGGATGGGGGCGGTCATACGCTGCGTACCTGGCTTCAGGCTTGAGGTTGCCCAGCCCACACGCTCGGGCTCGGCGATTCTTTCGTTGGCGGCTTCCTCGCCGCACTGGTACGAAGGAGCACAGCTTCGTGGACATAATCCCGCTTCCGTCTAACTGTCCGCCGGATCGCTTCTATCGCGGCGGCCGCAAGATCACGGAATTCCGGGGAGAGCCGCCCGGCGGCGACCGCGAGCCAGAGGACTGGGTGGCGTCTACCACCACGCTCGCCGGCGAGGAGTCCCTCGGCCTTAGCAACCTTCCTGACGGTCGATCCTTGAAGGACGCGATCGAAGAGCAATCGGAAGCCTGGCTGGGACGTGCGCACACCGAACGCTTCGGTGCCGACACGCGCCTACTCGTCAAGCTGTTGGATGCCGGCCAGCGCCTGCCGGTTCATGCCCACCCGCACGTCTCGTTCGCAGCTCAGCACCTGCACACAGCACACGGCAAGGCGGAGGCCTGGTTCATCGTTGACGGGGGCGAGGTCTATCTGGGTCTAGAACAGGACGTCACCGTCGACGACCTCAAGCCGATGGTCAAGAGCCAAGACGTCGAGGCGCTCCTCGCTTTGCTCCACCGGATCGATGTAAAAGCGGGCGATGTCGTCTATGTGCCGCCCGGTGTCCTGCACGCAATCGGTGAAGGTGTGTTCTTGGTGGAACTGCAGGAACCCGAGGACCTGTCGATCCTCTTGGAGTGGCGAGGTTTCGACTTGGATGGCGAACGTGACGGACATCTCGGGCTCGGATTCGATCTAGCTCTGGAGGCTGTCGAATGCCGAAGCCGAAGCGGTGAGGAGATTCACCAACTGGTGCGTCCAGCCGGCTTCGGATCGTCCGTCTTGCCAGAAGCAGCAGACCGATACTTCCGGCTGGAGCGCGTCGCACTTAACGGCGAAGCGACACTCGACTCTGGTTTCGCTGTCCTCATAGTGCTGACGGGTGAAATTGACTTCGAAGACGGACGAACGGTGCATTTGACACGCGGCAGCACCGCAATTGCGCCTCATGCATTCGGAGAACTCATGTGTCGTGGGCGCGGTGAGCTTCTTGCTTGCCGGCCACCCCGGCCGCAGTGATGATTCTTAGTCGCCGGAGTAAACCTCGATATCTGAAGCCTTGACGGCTGCCCATACGTCGCTCCCCGGCACCAATTCAAGGTCGGCAACGGCCGATGGGGTGATCTCGGCCAAGATGCTCGACCTGCGGTCGGGAGCCTCTGCGATCTCAACGCGTACGCCTTCGCCATGCGGCTCGAGCGCAGCGATGCGACCCGCCCAGAGGTTGCGTGGAGATCCATCAGGACGATGCACAAAAAGCGACACCGAGGCTGGGCGGAAAGCGACGTAGACGTCGCCGAACGCTGACTCCGCCAGCTCGACGTATCCTCCGGAGGGCAGCAGCACCCGATGGCCCTGGCCGCGTCCAGCCAGCAAGTTGAGACCGACGAGCCTTGCTACGTAGTCGGTACGCGGGCGCCGAGCAACTTCCTGCGGCAGGCCCTGCTGTACCACCCTGCCGTGTTCAATGACCACGAGCCGATCGGCGAGGACAGCCGCATCAATCGGATCGTGCGTCACCAGAAGTGTCGCCCCAGGAAAATCGCCCAGGTGCCGACGCACCTCGGCGCGTACCAGTAGATGTGTTTTTGCGTCAAGCGCAGCGAGCGGCTCATCCAGCAGGAGCAGCCGGGGGTCGGCGGCAAGCGCGCGAGCTAACGCCACTCGTTGAGCCTGCCCCCCAGACACAGATCGTGGTTTGACGCTCGCCAGCTCGGCAATACCGACTCGCGCGAGCCAAGCCGCCGCTCGCCGCCGCGCCTCCGACCTCTCCAGCCCCCGTACCAGCGGCCCGAATGCGACATTGTCGAGGACTGTGAGGTGCGGGAACAGCAGATAGTCCTGAAAGACCACCCCTATGGGCCTATCGTGCGGCGCCACATGAACGCCGGACACCGAATCCGCAACCACCCGGCCGGCAATCGTGATCTGGCCGGACGTGAGCCGAAGCAGTCCTGCCAAGGCCCGCAGCGCAGTGGACTTCCCGGCGCCGTTCGGGCCGAGCAGCGCGACCACCTCCCCGGCTCCGATCTGAAGTCCGAGATCCAGCGTAAAGTCGTCGCGCCCAACGCCAAGATCGGCGACTAGCTCGGTTACCACCGGCTCACCCACCGATCCCGAAGCAGGACTAGGACAGCGACCGAGACACCTAGCAACAACACCGAGAGCAGCAGCGCAGATCCAGGATCGGTTTCCAGCGCGAGGTAGACCTCTAGCGGCATGGTTCGCGTTGTTCCTGGGAAGTTTCCGGCGAACGTGATCGTGGCACCGAACTCACCGAGAGCACGAGCCCAGGCCAGGACGGCTCCAGCTGCGATGCCCGGACCGATGAGCGGCAACGTGATGCGGCGGAAAACCGTCACCGGTCGCGCCCCAAGGGTCGAGGCGGCCTCTTCGTAGCGGCGATCGGCTGCGCGCAGCGCACCCTCCACCGAGAGCACGAGAAAAGGCAGCGCAACGAAGACTTGCGCCAGGACCACGGCATAAGGGGTGAAAGGAAACGCGAAACCGGTGAGCTGGTAAAGCGGCCGACCGAGCAGTCCTGAACGGCCCAGCACAGTGAACAGGGCGACGCCACCGACGACGGGCGGCAGCACCAGAGGGATCGTGATCAAAGCGCGCAACAGAGCAGCTCCACGCAAACCTGGCCGGGCCAACACCCAGGCGAGTGGGACGCCAATGAGTACCACGATGATCACAGAGATGGTCGCGGTGATCATGGACAGCCGTAGAGCCTGCAGCGCGCCCGCGCTCGTCAGCACCGCTCCGGCGTCAGCCCAGGGAGCGCGCATCACGAGCCCAACAAGCGGCAACACAAGGAACAGCAAGGCCAGGGCGGCTGGCGCCGCGAGTAGCAACGGCAGGCGGCTTTGCCAGAGTCGCTCGCCCTTCGTACCGGTGGCGCTCTCCGTCACCGGGTTAGCCTCCACAGCAGCCGGCTCAGAATCCGGGCTTCGCAAAACCTGCCTTGTCTAACACTGCCTGCCCCTCTGGCGAGAGGAGGTAGTCCACGAAGGCCTTGGCTACAGCTGGGTTCTTGGACTCCTTCAAGGTGGCGATCGGATAAGTGTTGATGGCATCTTGGGCCTCAGAGAACTCAATCCCGTCGACCTTGTCCCCTGCGGCGAGCACGTCGGTCTTGTAGACCAACGCTGCGTCAACCTCGTCCGATGCGGCTTTCTGCAGGGTCGCCTTCACGTCCTGCTCAAGGGTGTCAGGCATGGGAACGATCTTGGCTGAGGCGAAGACCTTCACGGCCGCCGCCCCACAAGGCACCTCAGGTGCGCAGAGCGCAATCCTTCTGCTCTTGTCGCCGAAGTCTTTCAGTCCGGTGATCTTGTGCGGATTACCGCGCGGGACGGCGATCTGGAGGGTATTGGAGACGAAGTCAGTCGGCGTATCAGCGGCGCCTGCGGCGGTCACCGTCTTCATGGTCGCCGGACTGGCCGCTGCGAATACGTCAGCCGGGGCGCCCTGGACGATCTGGGTGGCTAAGGTCGCGCTCGACCCGAAGCTGAAGGTGACGGTGCTCCCGGCATTCTTGGCTTCGAAGTCCTTGCCGATCTGGGTGAACGCCTCTGTCAGCGAGGCCGCCGCAAGGACGGTGATGGCTCCGCTCGATGTGTCAGCGGCGCCGAACGGTGCAGCAGCTGGCCGACTCGCCGTGCCGCAAGCGGATAGTGAAATTGCCAGGGCCGCTGCCAGGGCGAGCAATACGTGTTTGTGAGCTGTTCTCATCGATCTGCTGGCACCTCCACGACGACATGGGTGGACTTGACTGAGGCCACAGCCAGCACGCCAGGTTCGAGCTGGAGTTCAGTTGCTGCCTCCGCTGACATCAGCGACACGACACGGAACGGGCCGCACTGCAGGTCGACCTGAGCCATTACCGAGTCCTTGATCACACGCGTCACCAGACCGGTGAAGCGGTTTCTGGCACTTTCTGCGACCGGCCTGCCTAGTTCTGGTGCTGTGGCGATCTCTTGGGCGTGTGCGGCAAGCTCGGCCCCATCGATCGTGGTTGGTCCGCTAGCACTGCTGGCGCTTAGCCGACCCGAATCGATCCAGCGGCGTACGGTGTCGTCCGAGACTCCGAGCAACGAGGCGGCTTGCGCAATCCGATAATGCGGCATAACAGGAGATTCTAATCCGCTAGTGCGGATTCGTTTCCCATGCTGATACGCGACTGCGGGATCTATGCCCGACGCATCAAGATCAACAATCGCCACCACCAGCGAGGCACCAGTCTGGCTGCTGAGTAGGAGAATCAGGAGGATTGGGTGGCCCAGTCGGACGACACTTACCGAAAAGCGATGTCAATGCTGGCTCTTGCGACCGCCACGCAACAGACTTCCTTTGTGATGTCTGCTCGGGGCAGGGTCATCGTGATCACCGGCGCGATGGCAGCGGGAAAATCAACGGTGGCCGACCTGCTGGCAATCCGGCTGCCCAAGTCAGTTCATATCCACGGCGACATGTTCCGCAGGATGGTCGTGAGCGGTCGCGCCGAAATGACGCCCAATCCGACCCCAGACGCGATCGCACAGCTCAATCTGCGCTATGACTTGGCTGCGATGGTCGCCGACCGCTGCGCTGAGGATGGCTTCGATGCCATCGTTCAAGACGTGATCTTGGGCAAGGATCTGGCTGACTTCGTCAAGCGCATTGCATCACCGGAGCGCTATCTCGTCGTACTTAGCCCCAGCCTGTCCGCCTGGGAATGGCGCGAAGAGCAACGCCTCAAGGCGGGATTGGTCCATCTGTCAGCCGACGCTCTGGACGAAGTGCTGCGGCGGGAGTCGGCGCATATCGGATATTGGCTCGACAGCAGTACCCAAACGCCACATGAGACAGTGGACGACATCTTGGCCAATCTGCAAAAAGCCGCGGTTTAGGGCCGAGCCGCCCGCGACCCGTCCGGCTCTCAGCCCCAAGTGGGACTATGCGTCACTGCCGGTTCCCTGGTAGGAGTTAGCGCCGAACAGTCGAACTCCGATGAAGTAAATGCTGGCGATTGTCACGCAGGTGAGTCGCAGCGCGGGTTGGGTGGAATAGACCTGACAGGCGTCAGTGAGACTTTTCAGAAATGTCACATCGCAGGCAAGCCGGTCTACGTTGCTGTCGGGGCCATAGCAGGCATCGTGGGCCTGACAAGCGGGCCCGAACATGGCAGCCCCGAAGGAGTCGGGCACGAAGTTACACGAATCGTTTGGGTCCTCGCTGAGCTGTTGCTCGGCACTCGCCACCCTCGACTTTGCCTGCTGAATACTTCTCTTGATCGCGGCATCCGGAAGGCTCTCGGAGCGGCCCGGCGTTCTGACAACGCGCAGATCTGAGGCGTCGGGCTCACTCCACCTCAGGGTGTAACCCCGGTACGTGATGACCGTTTCGCTTTCGGCGTCCCGGTTCGCTGCCTGCGCGGGAACTATGCCGATATAACCAACGGCAAAAACCCCCAAGAGAATCGCCAGGATGGGTCGCGTCCATCGCTTCATCATTGCCCCCCGATCAACCTGTTCCAGACATGAAGCAGTGCTCCGGAACCTAGCAGCCCCGGGCTAAGCGGTACAACGCCTTGATTGCGGGTGTCCGATAATCGGGCGGAGCAATCACAATGAGGGCTGCGTAGAACGCAAAAGGCGAGCCCGAGACGGGCCCGCCCTTTGGCGCGTAAGCGACCTCAGCGGTAGTCGCCGAGATCAAACTCCTCGAGCGGCACGGCAGCGCCCGATCCTTGACCGAAGTCGTAGTCGAAGGAGTCGTACCCGACCATCGAGTATGCCTGCGCCTTGGCCTCCGGAGTCGGCTCGACCCGGATATTGCGGTACCGCTCCAGGCCGGTACCGGCCGGGATCAGCTTGCCCAAGATCACATTCTCCTTCAGACCCACCAGGGCATCGGACTTGGCATGGATCGCCGCATCGGTCAGCACCTTGGTGGTCTCCTGGAAGGAAGCCGCCGACAGCCACGACTCCGTAGCCAGCGACGCCTTTGTGATCCCCATCAGGACCGGACGGCCTGATGCCGGCGTCCCGCCCTCGGCGACGACCTGTCGGTTCGCCGCCTCGTAGGCAAGACGATCAACCAGGTCACCAGCGAGCAGGTTGGAGTCGCCGGACTCGATCACTGTCACCCGACGCAACATCTGCCGGATGATGATCTCGATGTGCTTGTCGTGGATCGGGGCGCCTTGGGTCCGGTAGACCGACTGCACCTCGTCGACCAGGTGCTCTTGCACGCGGCGGACACCGAGTACGCGCAGCACGTCTTGCGGATCCGGCGTGCCAGCGGTGAGCTGCTGGCCAACCTCGACGTGATCGCCGTCCTCGACCAGCAGTCGAGCTCGGCGGGACACCGAGAACTCCGCCACGTCCGACCCGTCATCTGGAGTGATGATGATCTTCTTGAGCCGGTCGCTGTCCTCGATCTTCACCCTGCCGGTTGCTTCGGCGATCGGCGCCTTGCCCTTTGGCTGGCGAGCTTCGAAGAGCTCAACCACACGCGGCAGACCCTGAGTAATGTCATCACCAGCGACACCACCAGTATGGAACGTCCGCATCGTCAGCTGAGTACCCGGCTCACCGATGGACTGTGCAGCGACGATGCCGACAGCCTCTCCGACGTCGACCAGCTTGCCACTGGCCAGCGAACGGCCGTAGCACATCGCGCATGTGCCGCTCGCAGCCTCACAGGTGAGGACGCTGCGTACCTTGACCGTCGTAATGCCGTTGTCGATCAGCAGTCGGATGTTGACATCACCAAGATCAACTCCTGCCTTGAGCAACACCTCACCGTCGGGGGCGAGCACGTCGGTAGCGAGCGTCCGCGCGTACACCGCGGTCTCCACGTGCTCGTCGAGGATGAGGTTGCCGCGGCCGTCGTCAGCGGCGATCGTCTTGGTGAGGCCGCGCTCGGTGCCGCAGTCCTCCTCGCGGATGATCACATCCTGGCTGACATCGACCAGTCGTCGGGTCAGGTAGCCCGAGTCGGCCGTACGCAGCGCCGTGTCGGCCTGACCCTTGCGCCCACCGTGAGTGGAGATGAAGTACTCCAGCACCGACAGCCCTTCACGGAAGTTGGACTTGATCGGCCGCGCGATGATCTCACCCTTCGGATTGACCACCAGACCACGCATCGCGGCGATCTGGCGCATTTGCACCATGTTTCCGCGAGCACCCGAGTGCACCATCATGTAGATCGGGTTGGTCTTCTCGAAGTTGTTCTCCATGGCGGTACCGAGACGCGAGGTCGCGTCGGTCCAGATCTCGATCAGCTCCTGACGACGCTCATCGTCGGTGATCAGACCGCGCTCGTACTGCTTGTCGATCTTGTTCGCCCGATCCTCATAGGTCGCCAAAATCTGCGGCTTATCGGCGGGTGTGCTGACATCGCCGATGGAGACGGTGACCCCAGAACGAGTCGCCCAGTGGAAGCCCAAGTCCTTGAGCTGATCGAGACAGTGAGCCACCTGCACCTTCGGATAGCGTTCGGCAAGATCGTTGACGATCTGTCCCAGCTGCTTCTTGCCCACCTCGAAGTCCGCGTACGCGTAGTCGTCCGGCAGCGCCTCGTTGAACAGGGCGCGGCCAAGTGTGGTCTCCAGCAAGATCGAACCATTGGACGCCAATGTCTTGCCCTCGGGCGGCACGATGTCGGTGAGGCGCAGTTTGATCTTGGCCTGCACCGACAGCTCGCCTCGGTCGAAGGCCATCAAGGCCTCGGCCACCGAACCGAAGGCCCTGCCCTCGCCGATTGCGCCATCGCGCTGCATGGTCAGGAAGTAGGTGCCGATGATCATGTCCTGAGTAGGCATGGTCACTGGCCGACCGTCGGCCGGCTTCAAGATGTTGTTGGTCGACAGCATCAAGATCCGGGCCTCAGCCTGAGCCTCTGCGCTCAACGGCAGGTGCACGGCCATCTGGTCACCGTCGAAGTCGGCGTTGAACGCCGTACAGACCAGCGGGTGAATCTGGATGGCCTTGCCCTCGATGAGCTGCGGCTCGAACGCCTGGATGCCAAGCCGGTGCAGCGTCGGCGCACGGTTCAGCAGCACAGGATGCTCAGAAATGACCTCTTCGAGCACATCCCATACGACCGGGCGCTGACGCTCCACCATGCGCTTGGCGGACTTGATGTTCTGCGCATGGTTGAGGTCGTCCAGCCGCTTCATCACGAACGGCTTGAACAGCTCCAACGCCATCGCCTTAGGCAGCCCGCACTGGTGCAGCTTGAGCTGCGGGCCGACCACGATGACCGAACGGCCGGAGTAGTCGACACGCTTGCCGAGCAGGTTCTGCCGGAACCGGCCCTGCTTGCCCTTCAGCATGTCGGAGATCGACTTCAGCGGGCGGTTGCCCGGTCCGGTGACGGGACGGCCACGGCGGCCGTTGTCGAACAGCGAGTCCACGGCCTCCTGGAGCATGCGCTTCTCGTTGTTGACAATGATCTCGGGTGCGCCAAGATCAAGAAGCCGCTTCAGGCGGTTGTTCCGGTTGATCACCCGGCGGTACAGGTCATTCAGATCCGAGGTCGCGAACCGGCCACCGTCAAGTTGCACCATCGGGCGCAGGTCCGGCGGGATGACCGGAACACAGTCCAACACCATCCCGGTAGGACTGTTCTTGGTGGTCAAGAACGCCGAGACCACCTTGAGCCGCTTCAGTGCACGGGTCTTCCGCTGGCCCTTGCCGACCTGGATGGTCTCGCGCAGGTCCGCCGCCTCGGCCTCCAGGTCGAAGGTCTCCAGCCGCCTCTGAATCGCGTCAGCCCCCATGGAACCTGAGAAGTACTTGCCGAACCGGTTCTTCATCTCCCGGTAAAGCACCTCGTCACCTTCGAGGTCTTGCACCTTGAGGTTCTTGAAGCGATTCCAAACCGCATCGAGCCGATCGAGTTCACGCTGGGCCCGGTCACGCAGCTGCTTGACCTCACGCTCCGCACCCTCGCGGACCCTGCGCTTGGCGTCCGCTTTGGCGCCCTCGGCCTCCAGCGCGGCAGTGTCCTCCTCGAGCTTCCTCATCCGGTTCTCGATGTCGGAGTCCCGGCGACCCTCGATCTGCTTGCGTTCGACATCGATCTTGGCTTCCAGCGATGAAAGGTCACGATGCCTGGCGTCCTCATCAACCGCGGTGATCATGTACGCCGCGAAGTAGATCACCTTCTCCAGGTCCTTCGGGGCGATGTCCAGCAGGTAGCCAAGGCGTGACGGAACGCCCTTGAAGTACCAGATGTGGGTCACCGGCGCTGCCAGCTCGATATGGCCCATCCGCTCGCGGCGTACCTTGGAGCGGGTCACCTCGACACCGCATCGCTCACAGATGATGCCCTTGAAGCGCACTCGCTTGTACTTGCCGCAGTAGCACTCCCAGTCCCTTGTGGGACCGAAGATCTTCTCGCAGAAAAGTCCATCACGCTCCGGCTTGAGCGTCCGGTAGTTGATGGTCTCCGGCTTCTTCACCTCACCGTGCGACCACTTGCGAATCTCGTCGGCAGTGGCCAGGCCGATGCGGATCTCG
>JBKPTR010000321.1:0-4229 GCA_046735615.1 Actinomycetota bacterium | reverse complement strand
GTGATCGAGATGCTTCGTGCGCGCTACGCCGAGAACGCGACGAGTACGTCGTCATGCCCATCAGGAGACGGATACAGCGACATCAGGCTCGGCGACTGATCAACGGCCACCATGCGGATCGAGATCCGTCTCCGGGCCCGGCTGTTGCGAATTCCACTCTTGCGTGTCGAGGGCGTCGTCGCCTTGCGGGACGACGATGCTCAGCACATATCGACGCGCTCGAACGCTGCGCGGCCGAAGATGATCGACACGATGCCGGCGAATGTCAGGGGTGCAATCGACCGCGCGCCACTCGGCTGGGACCTTGCCGAAGCCGAAGCGATCATCTCCGGCATTGACCGATCGGGATCTCAGTGATCGAGCGACGACCGGCGGCGTGATCATCGTTTCTCTTACCCCTGCTGCGGCGCACGCCATCTCGTAGGTCGCCGCGCTTACAACGACCCGGAGCGGCACCCTCATTGATGTCGGCCAAACTGTCGGCCAATCAGCCCACACAGTGGCGTACATTAGCGATTCTGCACAGGCTCCAGATGCCCGAGGAATCTATTCGGCCTTCTCGGCGCCTCCAATTGGCGGTGGACTAACGGGATGACCGATACCCAGCTGCCGGACCTGGTCGTGGGTCTGATCCGAGTACGCGACGTCCATGGGCGCTCTGCTGATGAAGGCGCCGAGATCGTCCCGTATGTGGCCGAGTTGACGGCCATCGTGCACAACCAGGGGGAGGCCCTTGCCGACGAGACCACCACGCGGTTCTGGATACGCGACGCCGACATCGACCGGGAACTGCGGATCATCTATACCCCCGTCGTGCCGCCGGGCGAGGAGATCGAGATCACCGCGCTGTGGGACATTCGCGGCTTGCGCGGCGAGTATGTGATCACCGTGACTGCCGACGCGTTCGGGCAGATCACCGAAATGCGGAAGGACAACAACTCGGCAAGTGTCCACGTCGTTGTCCGGAACACCCGAGTCGACCTCAGCTAAGGCCGCCGTCCAGATGCTCCGGTTGGCGCAGTCAACACTTCCACGCCAACGCGTCGAGCCGGCGTTCACGATCGGTTGTTTGCACAACACTGCTTGGCATTCAACGCCGACCGGCGTGCTGCCTGCCTTGCCGACTGCTGACTCGTCACTCGATTTCTCCTCGCTCGGGATCTTCACGAGACCTCAGACACAGACGAGCCGTTAGCAGTCACCACCGACGATCCCGAGCTCTTTCGCGTACCCCACGGATTTCAAGATCCGATGTGCCACACACCGCTACTGCTGATACGGCGGCGCCACTCCCCAACCCCAGCGAGGAACAGGCGCGTGCTCGACGATGTCATCGGCATCGCTGGAGTTGTGCATCGCCAGACGCGTGCCCCACTCGGCGTAGCCCATTACCGCTGCCCGGAACTCAGGATCCGCTGGTAGGCCGGCGTCATCCGCGGCACGGGACAGCAACGTGACGAAACGCAAGCGTTGCTGGCTGGTTATGTGCAACCCGCGGTGCTTCGAAAGCATGTGCTCATATCCACCGAGGTGATCGGTGTAGGTGGCAGGACCGCCCATTACCTCACACCACCAGGTCACAACATCGCGGCGGTGTTGATCGCGTACCTTGCCGCCAAAGAGTGGTGCGAGCAGTTCGTCGTCCTCCACGAGGTCATAAAACCTGCCCAACCAACGCTCGAAGGCCGGTCGGCCCCCGGCCCACTCGTAGATCGTCGGGATCGCGCCGTTCATGCAAGCTCTTAAAGATTCGAGGTCCGGATGCTCTGATGTTGGCTTCCGCGCAGCGTGTAGACGGCGAGCGCGGTGAGCCAGCTGACGCCTGTGGTAATGGCGGCTCGTTGGTAGAGACCGCCGTTGGCGACGAGAGCGGGTGCTTGGTTGAAAGCGGCGCTGGCCAGACCGTACGCGGTGAGCATTGTTGCGGCGGTGCCGCCGGAGTACAACGCCCATTCGGGGCGGCCTTTGCGGACAAAGGCTCGCGCATAGACTGCCGCGGCTGCGGGGAGACCGAGGAACGTCGGGATCGACAGCAGATCGTGCAGGGCGGCCGCCGTGCCGCTGTAGCCAGGTAATGCGTTAGGCGTACCGACCGGGTAGCCGCTGACCGGGTCGGTGGTGAAAGCTCCAGCGCCGAGGAGTCCGACAGCGACGGCACCGACTAGAGCCGGGCCGAGGCGGTCACGGGATGACCCTGCCCCGGAGCGCCATAGGCCTACGGCGAGAGCGCCGCACAAGCATCCTGCAACCACGAAGTTGGCTCTCTGGATCCAGCCATGAGGACCCAGAGCCAGCGAGCTGACCGGATGACGTCGAGCCTGGTAACCGGGCAGGGTCGCGCCATGCGCGGTAAAGGTAGCAACGAACAATGGGCCGGCCAGCACGCCGCAGCGCAGCAGCCGGGTCCGCCACGAAGCAGGGATGGACATCAGAGCTGCCCGAGCCGGTTCCGTACCGCGGCCCGGTCGACGCCGAGCGCGTCGAACAGCTCCGCGGCCGGGTCAGGCCGCTTACGTCGAAGGAGTGCGAGCAGGACGTGCTTGAAGCTGAGTCGTTCACCATCAGCTTCTCGCCGTAGTCCGGTGAAGACCTCACGGGCTGCGGGTGTTAGCCGTAGCCGCTCCTTCGGGCGTCCCGGGATGAACGGTCCGTCAAAGGACGCCTCGATGCCGAGACTTGCAAGCGCGTCGCGGTCCAGCTCTTGCAGGGTCTTGCGTGCCGTGTCCAGACTGACACCGAGCGCCCGCGCGGTAACCGAGTGGGCGTCGGTCAGCAGTGCCAGCGCCACGTGTTCAGTGCTCACGCGACGATCACCACGGCGCCAGGCCTCTGCCACAGCATCGTCGTAGACGCGTCCCATCCCGAACCTGGCCTCTCGACTCACCCATCCTGATCCCAGCTCACTTCCCGTACTTGGCGTGCACCGACTGGCGGGTGATGCCCAAGGCGTCTCCGATTTGCTGCCAGGACCAGCCCTGCCTTCGGGCTGCAGCGACCTGAGTCGCCTCTAACTGTTCGGCCAGCCGCCGGAGAGCCAACACTGCTCGTAACCCAGTCGCCGGGTCTTCTGATGTCAACACCGCCGAGAGTTGCGCACTTTCCATGGCTGTCAGTTTAGACTGACAGCAAGGACTGTCAAGTCAAACTGACAACCTCGGGTTCGCATCGCGTGAGGCGAATTCAGAGGTCGACCTCAGCACGCCCACCGCACTGGCGATTCCTTTTGGGTCGGCTCGCGGTCTGAATTAGTGATTCGGTACCACCGCCGACTACCGTCTGACCGAGCCAGGAGCCGCCGCGATGCCCAGCAAACAGTCTGAAGCGGTCAAGAGGCACTGGACCGCAGCCCGCCTGGCCGGTGATCGGCCAGACGATGAACAACCAGACATCGAGTCATCCAACGATGCCTGGGGCAACCTCACCGCCGAGCCACGCGGGGTCGACTACCTCGAGACTGACGCGGGCGGGCTGCCCGCAATGTGGGCAGTACCAAAACACAGCGCCGGGGATCGGGTCCTGCTGTGCATGCACGGCGGAGGGTTCATCAGCGGCTCGATCTATTCACATCGCAAGATGTTCGCCCATCTGGCCAAGGCGACCGGGGCTCCGGCGCTGATCTTCGACTACCACCTCGCCCCCGAGCACACCCATCCGGCGCAGGTCGATGACGCGACTGATGTCTATCGGTGGCTGCTCGACCACGGAATCAGCCCCAAGCACATCGCGTTCACCGGTGATTCCTGCGGCGGCGGACTGGCGATCACCGCCCAGCTGCGGGCACGAGAGCGGAGCCTTCCGCTACCGGCCGCGGCGATGCCGTTCTCGCCGTGGGTGGATATGGAGGCCAGCGGGGAGTCGTATGTGACCAACCGGGATCGGGACGCCTTCTTCTCCAGCGACCTCGTCCGCGGCTTGGCTGGCACGTTCCTGGGCGAGGGCGGCGACTCGCGCGATCCGCTGGCAAACCCGCTGTACGCCGACCTGTCTGACCTGGGACCGATCTACATCCAAGCGGCAGGAGATGAGGTCCTGCTGGATGACGCCCGTCGCCTCGAGGTGCACGCCCGAAAAGCTGGTGTCGATGGCGGCTCGATGTCTTCCCCGACATGCAGCACACCTTCCAGATGGCCGCCGGTCGAGCGCCCGAGGCCGACGAGGCGATGCGCAGGATGGCCGACTGGGTACGGCCCAAGCTCAACCTCTCGATCATCACCGGCGACCATGGAGGT
>JBKPTR010000320.1:0-36383 GCA_046735615.1 Actinomycetota bacterium | reverse complement strand
TAGGCTTTTCCGGCATTGCTGGCGTGGCGCAATCGGTACAGGGACGACGAGTCTGGATGGTTCTCGAGTCATGACCACTGTTGGGGTTATCGGCGCAGGCCGCGTTGGGGCGTCGTGTGCGCGGGCAATCGTCCGTGACGGACTAGTCACACGAATGACGATTTATGACCGAACCGAGAGTTATGCCCTAGGAGAGGCGCTCGACCTCAGTCACGCATTGCCCATGCTCCAGCCGTGCGAGATTCGCGGGCGACCCTTGACTGCCGTCGAACCCGAAGATGTCCTCGTTATGGCGTTCGGTCGTCATACCGCTTCCGGGCAGACCCGCCTCGACCTGACACGGGCGAATCTCGATATCTGTGAGGAGGTCGCGGGCCATGTCGAGGTGGGTGGACTTCCTCGCGTCTGTCTCGTGGCGACAAGTCCGCTCGATGTCCTTACCGAGTATCTCACGCGGCGCTGGGCGGGACGCGCGGTCAATGTGATCGGCTCCGGGACATCGCTCGACACGTGGCGGCTTCGCGGGGAGCTTTCCTCGGTCTGCCACGTACATCCGGCTTCGGTGCACGCATGGGTCGTGGGCGAGCATGGCGACTCCGCTGTGCTGCTTTTCAGTTCGGCAACAATCGCCGGCCTCACATTGGACGAGTTCGCTCGGCAGACGGGCGTCGATTTGTCCGTCGAGCGGCTGGCAACAATTGCCGATACGGTGCGAACTGCTGCATATCGAGTGCGCGAACTGAAGGGCTCGACATGGGACGCGATCGGACTTGCTGTCGCGGCTCTGGTGCGCAACATCGTCCGAGACCACGGCCGAATCGTTCCCGTCTCGGTCCGCGTCGCCGATCGGCTCTGCGCGAGTTTGCCATGCGTGCTTGGTTCCGAAGGTGCGGGCAAGCCACTTCAGCCGAGGATGGACGAGCAAGAGGCCGGTGCTTGGGAGCGAAGCCTCGAGGTGCTACGTCAAGCTTTGACAGTGCTCCCATGATGTCAACCGGGTGATGGCATCGGTCACGTGGCAGTGATCGGGACAGGAGGATCAAGATGACCGCGCGTGCCCGTCCACCGTTCGACGCTGAGCTCGAACCCGCACTCGAGGCGGTGCCCCCGTTCTTCACTACGCTCGAGCCCGATTCCATTGCGGAGTTCCGGGCGGCGACCAAACGTCCGTCGTCGCTCGACGAGGTCATCGCGGGGCGGCCGGTCCAGGTTACTGATCACGCCGTGACCGGTCACGGTGGCGGTGAGATCGTCGTCACGGTGCTGCAGCGCAGTGGCCACCAGGCTGCGGCGGGTCCGGGCGTCTATCTCATCCACGGTGGCGGCATGGTCGGCGGGAGCCGGTGGGCGGTCGCGCCGATGCTCGTCGAGTGGGTCCTTGGGTACGGCGCCGTCGCGGCCGCCGTGGACTACCGTCTCGCACCTGAGTTCCCCGACCCGGTCCCCCTCGAGGACTGCTACGGGGGGCTCGAGTGGTTCGCAGGCCGCGCTGACGTGTTCGGCTTCGACCCGCGACGGATGCTGATCGGAGGCCAGAGCGCCGGTGGGGGTCTCAGCATCGGGACGACGCTGCTTCTCCGTGATCGCGGTAAGCCGATGCCGGCCGCGATGCTGCTCATGTGGCCGATGCTCGACGATCGGAACGAGACCGTCTCATCGCAGCAGATCGACGGCGTTGGGATCTGGGATCGCACTAGCAACGAGACCGGGTGGACGGCGCTGCTCGGTGATCGCCGCGGGACCGCCGACGTGTCAATTTACGCGGCGCCGGCACGTGCGACCGACCTAACGGGCCTGCCGCCCGCCTACATCGAGGCGGGGAGCGCCGAGGTGTTCCGCGACGAGGCCGTCGCCCTCGCGAGCGGGATCTGGCAAGCGGGCGGCAGCGCCGAGCTCCACATCTGGGCAGGCGGCTTCCACGGGTTCCAGACGATCGTGCCGACGGCGGCGGTGTCGCAGAGAGCCGTGCAGACGCGCGAGTCCTGGGTGCGCGGCGTGTTGGCGCCGTGACCCGCGGGGGCGCCGGTGATGCGTCACCCGACGCGCTATTTCAGTGGCTCCGCAAAGGCCGTGGTGAGAAGCTGCCCCTGCTCAACTTCCACGGGTCTGAGGCATTGTGCTGCGTCCCTGATGCTGGCCTCTGGGTGCTGACATCGCAGTGGTGCGCAAGCTTCTCGGCCACGCGAGCATCGCGACCACCGCTGCGTAACCGGACATCTAATCGGTACCATCGCCCAGAAGGCTGTGGACGGTGCCGCCAACCTGATCGCACACAGTGCACACACCCGACGGGGCGGACGCCTGAAGCGGATTTCATCCTGAGCGGCTAGGGGGCTTCCGACTAGGGCAAATAGCCGTCATGCTGGCGTGGCGCAATCGGTAGCGCAGCTGTCTTGTAAACAGCAGGTTACGAGTTCGAGTCTCGTCGCCAGCTCTCTGACAAGGACTTTTGTCACGGTGTGTGTGCGTTGTCGCCATTCAGCAGCCTCAGCTCGGTGAGCCTCGCGAGGCCCCGAGGAGCTTGGTGTATGAGTAGGTATTTGCTTAAAGCGCCAGCTTTTCGATCTTGGTGCGCTCAAGTTCGGGGCCGCCCGCGAAGGCTGGCCAGGAAGTGGATCGCCGCAGCCTCATGGCCCACGAGCGTGCCCCGTGGAGGTCACCCGGCAGAAGCCCTCAAGACGGGTAACGCGGTAGGGTGCTCTGGGGAGTCCTGGGAGTCAGCGGGTTGTCATCGTCGAGCGCAGACTGGGAAGGAGCCCTAATATGACTTCGCTGCCCAACATCGTCCTCGTGCACGGCGCCTGGGCCAATGGCTCCAGTTGGAGCGCCGTGATCGAGCACTTGCAGGCCGACGGGTACAGCGTCACCGCACCCGCGTTCTCGATGACCAGGCTGGCGGATGACGTCGCCCGGCTGCGCCAGGTCCTGGTCCGCCAGAACGGGCCAACGCTTGTTGCCGGGCACTCCTATGGCGGCCAGATCATCACCGCGCTCGGCACCGACACGCCCAACGTCGTTGGTCTGGTCTACATCGCCGCGTTCGGGCTGGATGAGGGTGAATCGATCGGCGCCCTCCTGGAGCAGGCACCTGCAGGTCCCGCCCTGGCGCATCTCGACGTTGACCAACACGGCTTCGCCTGGATCCCCGAGGACGACTTCGTCAACCACTTCGCGGCCGACGTCGACCCGGTCACGGCCAAGGTCATGTTCGCGGTCCAGCAGCCGTTGCACTGGAGCGCTCTCGGGGAGGTGATGGGCGTCCCGGCCTGGAAATCGCTGCCGTCCTGGTTTCTGATCGCCGACGGCGACCAGGCGATCCCGCCCGATGCCCAGCGGCAGTTCGCCCCTCGCATGGGCGCCACCACCGTGGAGGTCTCGACCAACCACGTGGCCATGGTCTCCCACCCAGATCAGGTGCTGCAGCTCATCAAGACAGCCGCCGAGGCGGTGGCGACCGCAACCTGAGCGCTCACTCGACCCCACTGGAGGACGCCGTGAGTGCATCCAGCGCCGGGAATGGCGACCGGATCGTGGTCGCCGGGGCGGGCTACGCCGGGTTGCACGTCGCCTTGCGCCTGACGGCCAAGCTGCGCAACAACCCCGTGGTGGAGCTGACCCTGGTCGACCGGCATGACTACCACCAGGCGCTCACCGAGCTGCCCCGGGTCGCCGCCGGCACTCGTGCCGCCGACGCGGTGCGCATACAGCTCCAGGACGTGCTGGCCGAGCGGGTCCGCTTCGTCCAGGCCGAGATCAGCGGTTTCGACCTACCTGGCCGGCGGGTGCTCACCAGAACTGGGCCGATCGGTTGGAGCTGGCTGGTGCTGGCGCTGGGCAGCCGGCCCAACGACTTCGCCATCCCCGGCCTGGCCGAGCGGGCCCTGTCGCTGTACTCGGCCAGCGATGCCCAGCGGGTGTGGGCGGCGGTCAACAGGGCGCTCGACGACGCCGCTGCCGCCAGCGACCCCGAGCGGCAGCGCCGCTTGGCGACCGTGGTGGTCGGCGGCGGCGGCGCCACCGGGGTCGAGCTGGCCGGTGAGCTGGCCGAGATGCTGCCCGAGGTGGCGAGCGGCCACGGCCTGGCGCCGGACCGGCCCGCCGTGCTGCTTATCGAGGCGGGTCCCACCATCCTGGCCGGCTCTTCGCCGCAGCTGATCGACAATGCCACGAGGATCCTTTCTGACCTGGGCGTGCTGGTCCGCACCAACGCGATGGTCGCGGCCGCGACCGAGGACGGCTTCCGGCTCAAGGGCGGCCAGTTGGTGGAGGGTGGCGTGTTCGTCTGGGCGGGTGGAGTAAAGGCGCCCGAGCTGGTGGTGGGTTCGGGCTTGCCGATCGGCCACAACGGCCGCGTTAAGGTCGACCGGTACCTGCGCGTGCTGGACCATCCGGAGGTCTACGTCGCCGGCGACCTTGCCTCGGTAGTGGATCCGCGCAGCGGGCATGTGCTGCCACCGCTGGCGCAGGTGGCGCTGGAGGAGGGCGAGACCGTGGCCCGCAACCTGGACGCGGAGCTGGAGGGCCGGCCGCTGGAGGCGTTCACCTTCCATGACAAGGGGTTCGTCGTCTCGGTCGGGACCCGCCGCGGGGTCGCCGACGTCGCCGGCATCACCAGCGGCGGGCGGCTGGCCCACCTGCTCAAGGACCTCATCGAGTGGGAGTACCGCCAATCCGTTACGCACCTGCGCGGCTGGGACCCATTAGCCCGGTGACCGCTGCTCATCCTCCGGCTTCGAATCAAGCTCCGACTACAGCACCTGCGCCGTAGAGGTCATTGTCGTTCTCCCCCCCAGTGCGGCCGCCCACCCGGTGCGGGCCGACGTTCGAGTCCCGTCGCCAGCTCTCTGACCGGGGCAAATGGTGCGTAAATGCTCGCCGTTGCTCGGGAGGCCAACGGATTGCGTTGTGGTGCCACTGGACTGCGTCGACGCACAGTAACTCCAGCGAACGACAGTGCCATGATTGATGATCTCCGTTGGGACCACCGGGTTCTTTGGCCACTGATGCGCGTCGTCTCACCTTCGTCGTAAGCAGCGTGATCATAGTTGCCGTCTGGTGGATCTACCACGCCGTGCTTACCTTTGCTGGCTGGTACGGGTTCAACGGAGGAATCCCCGCATTCTCGGTGGCGCTGGTCGGTTTTGTGCTGTTCGTCGGCGTGCTCACCGAGCGATCCCGATCGGTTTTGTGCTGTTCGTCGGCGTGCTCACCGAGCGATCCCGATCGGTTTGGCCGAGCGTGTTAGCGCACGGCTCCTGGAACGCGCTGGTCCAGTCGTACTTCTCTTCGTCCGGTGCGGAGGCGGACCGGGTTTCACCGGGAGCCGATATCTGCTCGGCGAGTTCGGCGGGCTGGGGGCAGCGTGCATCTTGCTTCTCGGCATCGCGTTTGCCTGGTGGCGTCTGCGGACGCCGACCAAGGACGGCCTGTCCCCAAAGGATCCGACCGGCTACCACTCACCATTGATGTGGCTGTGGTGGTTCCGCAACGCCCCGAAGCTCAACACGCCCGCTGTAGCCACGTGACGCCCGCCAGCTGGCTTCCTCGTTCATGATCAGCGACTCAGTGCTCCCACGAAAAGCTGCCCTTCTCATCACCGAGAGCCCAAGCTGAGAATCCTCCATGAGCAGAGGAGGATGGTTGCATGTTCAGGCTGAACTCGCCCGCGTTTGACGATGGCCAGGAGATGGCTCAGAAGTATGGCAAGAAAGACCAGAACGTGTCGCCTCCGCTGGAGTGGGAGGACGCGCCGGAGGGGACCAGGTCCTTTGCGCTCTCGTTCGTCGACATACATCCAGTCGCGAGAGGTTACCTGCATTGGCTGGTCGCGGATATTAACCCGGAGCTCAGCTCACTGCTCGAAGGTGCGGCGGGCGGCCGGAACTCAGGCTTTACCGAGCTCAAGCCGTACGCTGGCCCCTTCCCACCGTCGGGGACGCACGACTACGAGTTCAGGCTCTACGCCCTGAGGTCCGACAGGCTCGGCGTACGGCCGGGAGCCACGTTGGAGGCATTCAGGCAGGTCGCCGAACAGAACTCGCTGGCTACCGCGAGGCTTATCGGCAAATTCACGAAGATCAGGTGAACGCCTACCTCAAAGATGCGGCCCTAGCTCAGGAACTCCACCTCTCGCCCGTGAGCCGCTCGAAGATCTCCACATAACGAGCGCGGGTCTCCGCCACCACCTCCGGTGGAACTGCCGGCCCTGGATACGTTCGGTCCCAATTCCCCAAGGATGAGGACCAGTCCCGTAGATACTGCTTGTCGTACGACCACTGCGGCCGACCCGGCTCATAATCGGCCAGCTTCCAAAAACGTGACGAGTCTGGTGTCAGCACCTCATCGGCCAAGATCAACCTTCCCGAGGCGTCCGTACCAAACTCGAACTTCGTGTCCGCGATAATCACGCCGCGCTCCCGCGCGATCGCCGCACCTCGCGAATAGATTGCCAGCGTCAGACGACCAAGCTCATTTGCAGTCTCCTCGCCAACCGCGTGGCGCACGTCATCCATGGTGATGAATTCGTCATGCCCTACCTCGGCCTTGGTCGTCGGAGTGAAGATCGGTTCGAGCAGCTGGTCCGCCTCAACCAGACCAGGCGGAAGCCGCACGCCGGAGATAGAGCCCGTCGCGCGATAGCTCTCCAAACCGAGCCCCGTCAGGTAACCGCGGGCGATGCATTCCACAGCAACCATGTCGAGTCGGCGGCAGCGAATCGCCCGACCCTTCCACTCCGGTGGTACATCCTCGCTCAGCACGTGATTGGGAAGCAGATCGGCGACCTGACTGAACCACCACAAGGACAGCTGCGTCAAAATCGCGCCTTTGTCCGGAATCGGTGTCGGCAACACCACGTCGTACACCGACACCCGATCCGAGGCGACCAAGATCAGGTCCTCATCGTCGGCGTATACATCGCGTACCTTGCCTTGGCGAATCAACTCCACAGGCAGGGTTCTAGCACACCTGGCCAGAGACTGCGCCCTTGCAGCCACCAGACAGAGAAAGTGCGCGCTCCGGGATTGGTCTCCTGCAAGGAGTCCTGGCCTGGGCGCGCACTGTGGTGTTTGGGCAACCGGTCAGTTGAGCCCAAATTCAGGCTAGGCGATTGGCTACTCCAGGATTTTACTCTTTGTCAAACTTCGTTGCGCCGCTTGCCGAACGGAGGGCATCCGCAACATCATCGCCGGTGTCTTTGACGTCCTCGCCAGCCTGCTTGACGTCTGCCTTGGACTCCTGCATACGGCCTTCGGCCTCGAGATCCCGGTTGTCCGTTGCATCGCCCGTCGTTGCCTTAGCCTTGCCGGCAAGCTCCTCAGCCTTGTTCTTGGCCTTGTCCGCGAGACCCATAAGAACCTCCCAGTTCCTCATCGCAAATACTGCCCGGCAGGATCGACCGGATCACCCATCCTTTACCCATCTCGTGGTATCTGAACACCAGCGACCGGCCGATCGCCCAGCAGCGGTCGGATATTTGGAACTCCGAGGGACGTCGCAGGTCCAGGATGTCGCGAGTCACATTTCTGAACTGATCACCGTAACCGGGACTTGTTGGATGGTGTTGTTGGCGAACCCACCGCGGTTCCACCTTTGCCCAAGCGGCTGAGCCCGACCGCCGGAATCCGTCGCACGGCAGCACAACACATAGCTGCCCAGCTCCGATTGCCAGGTCCAAGTCCAGTGTGCCCAGATGTGTGGCGCTTGCGCTGGCTCAAGATCAGCCGGTTCCCACGTGTCACCACCGTCGATACTGACCTCGACCATACTGACCGGCGCCCACCCCGACCAGGCCCGACCTTCGATGCTCACCGGACCAGATCTGACAACACGCCTGCGTGACATGAAGTCGGGGAATCCGGGCGGCACCAGCAGTGCTCGGGGCTCGATCCGAGTCAGTGGAACACCTGGTTCGTCAGGAGTGTCGCGCAATCGGTACGCCCGCATCTGGAATCCCTCGAACGGCTCGGCAACGACGGTGATCTTGCGCAGCCACTTCACATGCGCCATGCCGTACCAGCCAGGAACAACCAGCCGCAGCGGCGCCCCATGCTGCGGCGGCAGCGGCGCTTCGTTCATCTCGTACGCCAGCAGGACGTCATCACGCATCGCCTCGGCGACGGGGAGCGCCCGCTGGTAGTCCTGCTCGACGCCTCGCTCGATGCCGTGATCTGCGCCGGTGAAGACCACATCGACGGCACCCTCGGCAATTCCTGCCTCCTGCAGCAGACTCGACAGTGGTGTGCCGCTCCAGCGCGCTGTGCTGACCGCCTCGGTCAGCCACGGCTGACTTACCGGACGCGGTAGCAGCTGGGCCCGGCCATTTCCCGCGCATTCGAGCGTCACCACTGCTGATACCTGGGGCCCGCTGCGAATTGCGTCAAGATCCAGCGACAGCGGCGTGCCGACAAGGCCGTCGACAACTAGCTGAAACGTTTTCGGATCAATGGCGGGGATGTCGTAGTGGGTCAGTAGGTAGTGCAATCCGGGCGGGGTGATGTCCCAATGCAAGGACTCCAACGGCATCCCGTGATTGCGAGCGGCCAGCTGCAGCTCGTCGGGCGAAATGCCCTCCTCGGGACTTGCAACTCGGGCAGGCGAACTGATGCCCTCGAGATCAATGGTCACCGTGGATCCTTTCGGGTTCTCACTGTAACCCGCGGCTCCAGTCGGGCGTTCTGGCTAAGTCCCGCGCAGCAACGCTCGACCCTCGCGCCAGAAAGCCACCAGATCGTCGCTCGAACCGAACTCGCCCGCATCCCGGATCGCGCCGAACGGCGCGTTCCAGAAGCGACCGCCATCATGATCATGTGCGCTGACATAGGCGTACGGAGCCGGATGGAAGTCGTCTCCCGGTGATGATCCGTATGACCGATCATCGAGCAAGATCGCCACGTCAAAATGCTCCGGCCACAAGATCGGTTGTTGGTCCGGATCGAGCGCCCGCAGTGCTACGTCGCTGAGCGCGTACCAGTCAAGGATGAGCAGCGCCGCCGCCGGATCAAGATCAACAATGTCATCCGGCTGCGCGCCACTACCATCGCGATAACCGATCGCCGGCGCCCCGAACTTGACACCGAGTCGATCAGCAAGATCGCCGAAGGACCCGGCCGCTGGCACCCGCCGATCCTCGGCGACCAACTCCAGACCCTCTAGCCTGAGGTCGGACCCAGCGGTGGTCCCAAACCCTCCAGGAATCACTCGCAGCGCAATCTCACCAGTCGCCTCATACTCCGGTCCGGCGAACAGGCACTCAGCGATCCCATGCAATTGGCGTCGTGTCGCGACCAAGGTCGCGCTAGTAAGTCCTGAATCGGCGGGATCCATTCGACTCCTCCAAGTAAGTGCTGGCAGATTGCGGGTGACGTCACCGTGCGCTTGCGACCTTCCACCAGTTTCCCGCACTGCGCACGTCGCAGGCTCCCGGGGGATCCTCTGCTACGACTAGGCCGCCGCTGCAACCTCCAGGTCGGCGATCACGATCTTCTTCATTTGGAACAGCGCCTGTGTGACGCGCTGCGCCTGTTCGGGATCGCTACTCGACAACAGCTCCTCAAGCCGCGTGGGCACAATCTGCCACGAGACGCCGTACTTGTCCTTCAACCAGCCGCACATGGATTCCTCGCCGCCGTCGTTGGTAAGCGCGGTCCAGTAACGATCTACCTCAGCTTGGTCCTCACACGGCACCATGAAGGAGATGGACTCGTTGAATCTGAAGTCGGGTCCGCCGTTGAGAGCTACGAAATTGCTTCCGTTCAACGCGAAGTCGACGGTCATCGTCTGACCCGCCCGCTCCCCGTCGGGGTACGGCGTCACCTTGCCGACACTTGAGTTCGGGAAAATCCCGGCATAGAAGTGCGCTGCCTCTTCGCCCTTGGTGTCGAACCACAGACATGTGGTGAATGCGTCCATCACTTCACTCCTTCGTCACTTGACGGTCCAGCCGATGACAAGCATCGCCTCTCCGTGGTTGGACTCGACGCATGGGTCAAAGTCATCGCAGATGCTGGTAAGCCCTGTCGCAGGATTAGGTTGAGGGAATGAAGATCACCTTCGCGCAGGGCGACATCACCGAACAAGACGTCGATGCGATCGTCAATGCAGCCAACCACACGCTGCTGGGCGGCGGCGGGGTGGACGGGGCAATTCACCGCCGGGGCGGTCCGGAGATTCTCGCTGAGTGTCAGAAGCTCCGTGAGGAGAGATATCCCGACGGATTGCCGACCGGCCATGCTGTCGCGACGAACGCTGGTCGACTCAAGGCACGGTGGGTCATTCATACCGTCGGTCCGACGTACGCCGAGTCCAAGGACAAGTCGCAGCTGCTCGCTGACTGCTTTCGCAATTCGCTGAGGATTGCTGATGAGCTCGGGGCCGCCACAGTCGCATTTCCCGCGATCTCGACAGGCGTGTATCGCTGGCCGGTCGACGACGCAGCTCGGATAGCCCTGGACACAGTGCGGAGCAGCGACACGCGCGTTGATGAGGTGAGGTTCGTGCTCTTTGACCAGCGCGCGTACGACGCGTTCACCGCGCGAGCATCAACTTCTGAGGGATAGCCCCGGGAAGCGCCCTATTGCCTGTATCGGGCGCCGGTAGGACCCTTGACATGTGCGTACTCTGCTCAACATCATCTGGTTCGTCTTCAGTGGCTTCTGGCTTTGGCTGGCCTACATGCTGGCAGGGATCATCTGCTGCGTGTTGATCATCACCATTCCGTGGGGCATTGCCTCCTTCCGCATGGCGAACTACGCCGCCTGGCCTTTTGGCCGTGAGCTGGTCGACAAGCCAAACGCAGGGATCTGGTCGTTCCTCGGCAACGTCATTTGGGTCATCGTCGCCGGCTGGTGGCTTGCGCTAACCCACATCGCCACGGGGATCCTGCTCTGCATCACGATCATCGGAATCCCCTTGGGTATCGCCAATTTCAAGCTGATCCCAGTTTCGCTGATGCCGCTAGGCAAGCAGATCGTCCGCAAGCCCTCCCGTTCGATGGACGTGCCGGTCGCGCGCTCGACGCCTACTGGCGAACCTTCTCAAACGCTGTAATCGCCTGATCAAGATCCTCGCGGGAGTGTGCGGCCGACATCTGGGTTCTGATTCTCGCCTTGCCACGCGGTACCACTGGGTAGGAGAACGCGCGTACGTAGATCCCCTCGGTCAGTAGCCGGTCTGCCATCGCGCCCGCCTCGACCGCATCGCCGATCATGATCGGCACAATTGGATGATCAGATTCGGGAATCTTGAACTGGCGCGCAGCCATCTCGGAGCGGAAATACGCCGTGTTCTCACGTAGCCGCTGCAACAACTCGCCTGATGTCTCGAGCAGATCCAGCGTGGCAATGCCTGCAGCTGCAATAGAAGGTGCCAGCGAGTTGGAGAAGAGATATGGCCGCGACCGCTGCCGCAGCATCTCGACGATCTCCGCATGGGCAGCGGTATACCCTCCGCTAGCACCCCCCATGGCCTTGCCCAGCGTGCCGGTCACGATGTCCACCCGATCTTGAACACCGAACAATTCCGGCGTCCCAGCCCCCTTTGGGCCGACGAACCCGACGGCGTGAGAGTCGTCCACCATGACCAACGCGCGATAGCGCTCGGCCAGCTCGACGATGGCGTCGAGGGGGGCGACGTAGCCATCCATAGAGAACACTCCATCGGTTGCGATCAGCCGATGCCGTGCACCTTGCGACTCGCGCAGTTTTGCTTCCAGGTCCGCCATGTCTCTGTTGGCGTAGCGCATCCGGACGGCCTTGCACAGGCGTACGCCGTCGATGATGCTGGCATGATTCAGCTCATCGGAGATGACGGCGTCGTCAGGACCGAGCAGCGTCTCGAAGAGTCCACCGTTCGCGTCGAAGCAGGAGCTGTACAGGATCGCATCGTCAGTTCCGAGAAAATGCGCGATGCGGCGCTCGAGCTCCTTGTGAATCTCGGCGGTGCCGCAGATAAAACGCACCGAAGCCATGCCGAACCCCCAACGATCAAGCGCTTGTTGGGCAGCGGTGATCATCGCTGGATGATCAGCCAGGCCGAGGTAGTTATTGGCGCAGAAATTGATCAACGTCTGGTCGCCTACTGCGATCCGCGCCGACTGGGGAGTGCCGATCACTGCCTCGGCCTTGTAGAGACCTTCCTCCTTGATCGTCGCTAGGTCATCAGCGAGCTGATCTCTCAGCGTTGCGTACATGATTGCTCCTATGTCTCCCAGCTCATGATCACCTTCCCACCGTGACCTGAACGCGCCACTGCGAAGGCTTTCTCGTACTCGGTGTAGTGGAAGCGATCGGTGATCACTCCGGAGATGTCGAGGCCGCTCTCCAGTAGCACCGACATTTCGTACCACGTCTCATACATCTCACGGCCATAGATGCCCTTGATGGTCAGCATCTTGAGCACCACCGCAGCGAAATCAACGCTGATCTCTGACGACGGAAGGCCGAGCATCGCGATCCTGCCGCCGTGGGTCATCTGCGTGATCATGTCGCGCAGCGCCGCCGAACTGCCGGACATTTCAAGCCCGACATCGAAACCCTCTCGCATGCCCAGTTCCCGCTGAGCGTCCCCAACGTCCTCGCGGTCAATGTTGACCGCCCGCGTCACGCCGAGCTTGCTAGCAAGAGCCAGCCTCTCGTCGCTGCGATCGGTGATCACCACATGCCGTGCACCCGCGTGTTTGCTCACCATCGCCGCCATGATGCCGATCGGTCCGGCTCCAGTGACCAAGACGTCCTCACCGAGCATCGGAAATGCCAGTGCAGTGTGCACCGCATTGCCGAATGGATCGAAGATCGCCGCGACACCCGGATCGATCGGATCGCGGTGCACCCAAGCATTCCCGGATGGAAGCGCAACATACTCGGCGAACGCACCGTCGAGGTGTACGCCGATGGCCCGGGTGTGAATGCACAGATGGCGCCGGCCAGCGCGGCAGTTGCGGCACCTGCCGCAGACCAAATGAGCCTCGCCGCTGACGAGATCGCCTACGGCAACGTCGTTGACGCTGGAGCCGATGTGAACTACCTCGCCAAAGAACTCATGGCCGACCGTCACAGGTGGCTGCAGTGCCTTCTGCGCCCATTCGTCCCAAGAGTCGATGTGCAAATCGGTGCCGCAGATGCCCGTCGCCTTCACCCTGACCAGCACGTCGCTTGCCCCGACCGCTGGCACCGGCAGCTCGACCAACTCCAGCCCTGGTCCAGGTTGTGTCTTCACGAGGGCTTTCACCGGCTGCCTCCCACAGCGCCACATTGCCACACGGCTCGAATGTGGCGTGTGGCGGAGGAACTCCAGGGCGTCAAATACAGCGGCCCGTGCGCGAGTGGTTACCGCCCGTTGCGCAAGCGTCGGAGGGGCGCCGCCGACGAATGCAGGAGCGATGCGCGAAACACACCAAGGCCAGAAGCTCGGTCCGCGAATGGGTGTGTTTCGCGAGGCGTGACGAACGACTCAGCTCCCAGCGCCCGTGCGCGAGCGCAACCTCAACAAATGGGTGAAGCTCCGGTCAAGTATGAGTTGACCGGAGCTTCGTAGCCACTGTGCGAACCGAAGATCGCGATGTGGCGTAGATCCGTTATATGCCTCCAGGGACCCCTTGGCAATAGGCTGCGCTGCCTTTTTTTCGTCACCAGCGTGTCACGTGGAATTAACGGCGTGTCGAGATAATTAATACCTAAGTGAGGGCCCGGGGGCGTGTCGATGCAGGGTTCAACAGGACCCAAGCAGGAGACTGAGAGTGCCCTTCCCGGGCCCTGCCGGGTATGAGCCGGCAGGGCTCATACGTTCCTGCTGGCACTGAGGCAAACTGGAACGATGCCGGTCAGTGTTTTCGATCTGTTCAGTATCGGCATTGGTCCATCAAGTTCCCACACAGTTGGGCCGATGCGTGCCGCGGGCCGTTTTGTCACTTCATTGGACCGCGAAGATCGTCTTGCCCGCACAACACGGGTCCGCGCGGAACTCTTCGGCTCGCTGGGCGCAACGGGCCACGGGCACGGCAGTTACAACGCTGTGCTGTGGGGCTTGGAGGGGGAGGATCCGGAAACGGTCGACACCGACACTGGACCAGTGCGAGCCGACGAGATCAGACGAACCGGTCAGCTGCGGCTCAATGGCACGCATCCCGTTGCGTTCGACCCCGAGAATGATCTGATCCTGTACCGGCGCCGGTCGCTGCCCTTCCACCCCAACGGCATGACCTTCACCGCGTTTTGCGACGGCAAGGTGCTGTCTGAGCGTACCTATTACTCGATCGGCGGCGGGTTTGTCTTGGATGATGACGACTCTGGACACCCTCAGCTGATGCCGGATCCGACGCAGGTGCCGTACCCGTTCCGCACCGGCACTGAGCTGCTGGACTGTTGCAACCAGGAAGACTTGAGCATCAGCCAGGTGATGCTTGCCAATGAGTGCGTACGACGGTCTGAGGCTGAGGTTCGCGCTGGCCTGCTGAAGATCTGGTCGGTCATGGTTGAGTGCGTGCAGCGCGGTTACTCCACACGTGGAGTGCTTCCCGGCGGCCTCAAGGTACGGCGCCGCTCCGCCGAGATATATCAGCGACTCACCCAGAGCGCAGCGCGTGATGAAGTCGATCCTCTCGCCGCCATGGATTGGGTGACCTTGTGGGCGCTCGCGGTCAACGAAGAGAACGCCTCCGGTGGTCGGGTGGTCACAGCGCCCACTAACGGAGCGGCCGGCATCATCCCAGCTGTCCTGCACTACGCGGTCAAGTTCGTGCCTGGCACCGACGACGACACCATCATCAACTTCCTGCTCGTTGCCGGGGCGCTCGGCGCGATCTACCAGCAGACGGCGTCGATCTCGGGCGCGGAAGTCGGCTGCCAGGGGGAGGTCGGGACAGCATGCTCAATGGCCGCAGGTGCGCTGGCTGAAATTCTCGGCGGTACGCCAGAGCAGGCGGAGAACGCGGCCGAGATCGGCATGGAGCACAATCTGGGCATGACCTGCGATCCGGTGGGCGGTCTGGTGCAGATTCCTTGCATCGAGAGAAATGCAGTCGGGTCGGTGCAGGCAATCAGCTCGGCACGGCTCGCACTCCATGGCGACGGCACCCATACGGTCAGCCTCGACAAGGTGATCAAGACGATGATGCAGACCGGCGCTGACATGAAGGTCAAGTACAAGGAGACTGCCCGCGGCGGCCTAGCGGTCAACATCGTGGAGTGCTGACGCTCTAGGGACCTTGGGGTACGCCGTTGCGCCGATTGGGCTCACTCCGGTCGTTAGCTGATCTTGATACGCGGCGGATAGGCCGGCAGGCGCAGCCACTGCCCATGAGGGCGCTGCTGCGCTAGTGTTCTCACCAGCGCGGGGTCCCTGTCCCCGGGCTGTGAATTTCCACTACGGATCGTCGGGCACGTACCTGCCCGTGGAAAGGAAGTGTGTGGCGTGGCCACTGTTTCGTTCAAGGACGCAACACGCGTCTACCCGGGTGCAGACCACCCCTCCGTCGACAAACTCAATCTGGAGATCGGCGACGGCGAATTCATGGTCCTCGTCGGACCATCCGGTTGCGGGAAGTCCACCTCGCTCCGGATGCTCGCCGGCCTGGAGGAAATCAACGCCGGAGCAATCTGGATCGGTGAACGCGACGTCACCGACCTCCCTCCCAAGGACCGCGACATCGCCATGGTCTTCCAGAACTACGCTCTGTATCCCCATATGACAGTCGGCGACAACATGGGCTTCGCTCTCAAGATGGCCGGGGTCCCGAAGACGGAGCGTCAGCAGCGCGTTCAAGAGGCCGCCCACCTGCTCGGCTTGGAGGACTTCCTCAACCGGAAGCCGAAGGCACTTTCCGGCGGCCAGCGGCAACGCGTCGCCATGGGTCGTGCCATCGTGCGCTCACCGCAGGTCTTCTTGATGGACGAGCCGCTGTCCAACCTCGACGCGAAGCTCCGCGTCTCCACCCGGACCCAGATCGCCGCCCTGCAGACCCGCCTCGGCGTGACCACCGTCTATGTGACCCACGACCAGGTCGAGGCCATGACCATGGGCGACCGCGTAGCGGTGCTGAAGGATGGCCTCTTGCAGCAATGCGACACCCCGCTGACCTTGTACGACGCTCCGCGCAACCTCTTCGTAGCCGGCTTCATCGGCTCGCCCGCCATGAACCTGATTGAGGGCGAGGTGCAATCGGACGGCGTGCACCTTGGTGACTACACCGTTCCGGTGCCTCGCGAGACCCTCGCCAAGGCGCCCGACGAAAAGACCCTCGTGCTGGGCATCCGTCCGGAGAACTTCCGACTCTCAGACAATCCTGAGAGTCGCGAGGGCATTCCGATCGACATCGGCGTTGTGGAAGAGTTGGGAGCCGACGCGTTCATCTACGGCACCCTGTCCGGCATCGCCGAGGACGAGTTGATCAGCGCTCAGCAGATAGTCGCCCGGATCCACGGCGCCGTACCGCCCCATCGTGGCGAGAGCGTGCGGTTGCTGGTCGATGAAACTCACGTGCACGCCTTCTCGAAGAATACCGGCCTCCGCATTTCTCCTGAGCTAGAGCACAGCACCAACATGTGATCAGAACATTCGGCCTCCCGCAATCGCGCGGGAGGCCGAATTGTTTGATGTCAAGATTGGCTCATGCCCAGGTTCCTGGCGGCACGGCCCAACACCCAGTTGATCACTCTCCCGTGGGATCTCCCGCTCGCCGACTGGCCCGAGGAGCATCTGGTCGCGCTCCCGCGCGGCATCTCGCGACACGTCGTACGTTTCGTCCGGGTGGGCAACGAGGTCTACGCGTTAAAGGAGGTGATGGAGCACCTCGCACTCCACGAATACGAGCTGCTGCGTGACCTTACTCGACTCGACACTCCTTCAGTTGAAGCGGTCGGGGTGGTCACGGCGCGTGTCGATGGAGAGGGCGAGCCGCTCGACCCCATCCTGATCACGCGGCATCTGCAGTTCTCACTGCCGTACCGGTCGTTGTTCAACCGCGGCGTACGGCAGGACACGGTGAACCGGTTGGTCGACGCCATGGTGGTGTTGTTGGCGCGGCTCCATCTGATTGGCTTCCTCTGGGGTGATGTTTCACTCTCCAACACGTTGTTCCGCCGCGATGCCGGTGCGTTCGCGGCTTATCTGGTGGATGCCGAGACCAGCGAGCTACACGACACTCTGACCCCGGGTCAGCGGGAACACGACCTGACCATCGCACGCACCAACCTGTACGGGGAGTTCAGCGACCTGGAGGCCGGCGGTCTCTTGGACGAGGCGTTGGATCCGCTGGTGCTGGTCGAGACCATCGAGAGCCGGTATCGGGAGCTGTGGGACGAGTTGACGGGCGTCGAGGAGTTCAACACCGGCGAGATGCATCGCATCGAGAGCCGGGTACGCCGGCTGAACGCGCTCGGCTTCGACGTCGCCGAGCTCGACATCACCACCGACTTCGCCGGCTCGACCATCCGAATCCAGCCCAAGGTCGTGGATGCCGGCCATCACCAGCGCCGGCTGATCCGGCTGACCGGGATGGACACCGAGGAGAACCAGGCTCGACGGCTGCTCAATGATCTCGACTACTACCGCGCGCGCACTGATCAGCAGGGTGCCGACGAGGCGATCGTGGCGCACGAGTGGTTAACCGAGCAGTTCGAGCCGGTCGTGCAGTCGGTGCCGTTGGAGCTACGGTCCAAATTGGAGCCGGCCGAGCTCTACCACGAAGTGTTGGAGCATCGCTGGTTCCTCAGTGAAGCGGCTGGTTCCGAGATCTCCATGGAGGAGGCGGCACAGTTGTACATGAATACCGTGCTCCAGGGCCTGCCGGATGAGGCGATCGCCGTCTCGGGGATGGACTCGATGGGACCGCTGGCCAATCCATTCGAACCTTCACAGGGTTTCGCCGACGATGAGGAGGAAAAGCCTTACGACCCCTGGGAAGATGAGGCGGCTGCGTCCGAGGGAGAAGAAGAGCCCGTCGCGGCATACCTGGATATTGCCGCCCTGCGCGCCAAGGCCAAGAAATAAGAGGCGCCCCCCTTCGCCCGAGCTCAGGGCAATCCAGCTCATGATCAACGCGGCGGCATCCGCAGCGCCCCATCGAGCCTGATCACCTCTCCGTTGAGCAGCGGATTCTCGATGATCGAGGAGACGAGCATCGCATACTCCTCGGGCCGGCCCAGCCGCGGCGGATGGGGCACGAGAGCCTCCAAGATCGACTTTGTCTCTCCTGGAAGCCTGGCCAGCATTGGGGTCTCCATGACACCTGGCGCAATGGTCATGACCCGGATCGCCTTGTCTGCAAGGTCTCTTGCCGCGCTCAATGTCAAGCCGACGATGCCGCCCTTGCTTGCCGCGTACGCTGCCTGGCCTATCTGACCATCGAAGGCGGCGACACTGGCAGTCATGATCACCAATCCGCGATCGCCGTCGCGCGGCTCATTGTCGATCATGGCCGCGGCTGCCAGTCGCAGCACATTGAATGTGCCGACCAGGTTGATGTCGATCACCGTCCGAAAAGTCTCCAGCGGCAGTACTCCGCGTTTGCTGATCACACGTCCGGGCGTCGCCACCCCCGCGCAGTTGACCACGACCCGGAGAGTTCCCAGCTGTGTGGCCGCCGCGACGGCCGCCTGCACTTGATCTTCATCGCGTACGTCAGCCGCGGCGAACCGCGCGCGCTCCCCCAACTCAGCTGCTAATTCGGACGCGGATGAGCTAGGTAGATCAACGATGAGAGCCGACGCTCCTTCAGCAACCGCTGCCCGTACCGTGGCGGCCCCGAGTCCCGATGCACCTCCAGTCACCAGCACGACCTCGTTCTCGCCCAACCTCATCCCGCCACTCCCTCCTCCGACTTGTCAGAACTGAGCGGTGCTATAGCACAGCTCAGTTCTGACAAGTCGGAGGTTACTTGAGGAGTTGGCGACCGATGACGAGCCGCTGGATCTGATTTGTGCCCTCGAAGATCTGGGTCACTTTCGCTTCACGCATATAACGTTCGGCCGGGTAGTCACGGGTATAGCCGTAGCCACCGAGCACCTGGACTGCGTCGGTTGTCACCCTCATGGCCACATCCGATGCGATCAACTTCGCCACCGCAGCATCGCGGCTGAACGGCCGGCCGGCGTCCCGCCTTCGGGCCGCCATGAGATAGGTCGCCCGGGCGGAATCAACCGCTGCAGCCATGTCGGCCAGCAGGAAGCGAAGCCCCTGAAACTCCGCAATCGGACGCCCGAACTGCTCACGCTTGGTCGCATAATCCGCTGCCATGTCCAACGCCGCCTGGGCCAGTCCGGTCGCACACGCGGCAATTCCAAGCCGCCCGGAATCCAACGAGGACAAGGCAATCCGCGCACCCTGGCCTTCATCACCAATGCGCTGACTATCCCCGATGGGAACCGCATCGAAGTACAGCGCGGTGGTCGGGGATGCATTCAGACCCATCTTGTGCTCAGGGTTGCCGAAGGTCAGCCCCGGTGCGTGTCCAGGCACATAGAAGCAGCTCACGCCACCGCGTGGGTCATCGCCAGTCCGCGCAAAGGTGGTATAGAAGTCGGCGTACGAGCCGTGAGTAGTCCATGCCTTCGCACCATTGAGTTCGTATCCATGATCAGCACGCTTGGCACGGGTGGTCATGGCAGAAATGTCCGATCCAGCCTGCGCCTCCGATAACGCGTACGCGCCCAGCATTCGACCGCCGATCATCTCCGGGAGGTAGCTTGCACGCTGCTCTGGCGTCCCGAATGCGGCCATGGCGTACGACGCCATCACGTGCACCGAGACGCCGATGCCGACCGTCATCCACGCCGATGCCACCTCTTCAAGCGCCTGCAGGTAAACCTCGTATGGTTGCCCGGCACCGCCATACTCCTCGGGGTACGGCAGGCCCAGCAGGCCCACTTCGCCCAACAGCGCAAACGCATCGCGAGGAAATCGTCCTGCCACCTCGTCGCCAGCCGCGCGTGGCGCCAGCTCAGCCTGCGCGATCTCACGCACCAACGCCGCCAGCTCTGCGGCCTCTTCGGTTGGCAGCAGGCGATCGACCGCCATTTGACTCCTCGTCGCCACTCGCATACCGGTACTAGTGATAGTACCGTAGTACCACTATGGTAGCCACCTTGCTGGAGCGCAGACTAACAAGTCGCCAGACGCACTTGCGTGATGCGCTCGTCGATCTCGTTCTTGAGCAGGGATTCAGCCACCTCACGATGGACCAGTTCGCGGCACAGCTGAACTGTTCGAAACGCACGCTTTATGCGCTTGCCTCGAGTAAGGAACAGCTCGCGGTGTTGGCCGTTAGGCACTTCTTCAAGCGGGCCACAGAACAGGTGGAGGTGGCGATTGCCCGCACCCGGGCGCCCGCGAAGCGTGTCACTCGCTATCTCGAGGCCGTTGCCGAGGCGTTGCGCCCAGCCAGCCGCGCCTTCCGCGACGACATCGCCAACTTCCGCCCAGCCACGGAGATCTACGAACAGAACACACTCAGTGCGGCGCGGCGGGTGCGCGAGCTCATCGACGAGGGCACCCGAGTCGGTGCGTTTCGGAGGGTCCCGGCGGCCTTCGTCGGTGAAGTGGTGACGGCGACGATGCGCCGCATTACCAGTGGCGAGATCGCCGCGGTCACCGGCCTCAGTGACGCTGAGGCCTACTCGGAGCTAGCCCAGCTCGTAGTCGCCGCCATCCGCCGGTGACACGCGGCTCCCTTAACCAGCAGAACCGAATATCCTGCCAAAATGGACGACGATTTGCACGCGCTCGGTGAGGACCTCATCACGACCGCCGCACGCGTAGTGCGCTGGGTGCCCAAAGAGAATGGCTTCGGCATCAGCTTCGCGGCGGCCCGGCTGCTGGCTCGTCTGGAGGACAACGGGCCGACAAGGATCAGCGAACTGGCGGTGGCCGAGAACTGCTCCCAGCCCACCATCACCAACCATGTCAAGCGTTTGGAGGCGGCGCACCTCGTCGACCGCACCGCCGATCCGCGCGACGCCCGAGCGTGGATGATCAAGCTCACAAAGAAAGGCAACCAGCAGTTGACGATGATGCGCGACTCGATCGGCACCAGCCTTGAGCCCTACCTGGCCACGATGTCCCGACGCGACCTGAAGGCGCTGCGTGAGGGCGTGGAGGCGATGCACCGCCTAATGGCGATAGAGATGGGGACTCGACGGTCGTGACCCAGCGAACCGAACCGGAGGCGACGTCAAGCGCATTCCGGCTCTACGACACCGCCACGCAATCGGTACGCCCTTTTGAGCCGATCGTCCCTGACCGGGTGTCGATCTACCATTGCGGACTCACGGTGCAGTCAGGTCCGCATCTGGGACACATCCGTAAGGAGGTGGTCTTCGACGTACTCCGGCGCTGGCTGACATGGTCTGGCTACGAGGTCACCGTGATCGCCAACATCACCGACATCGATGACAAGATCTTGATCAAATCAGCTGAGGCCGGAGTGCCGTGGTTCGCGCACGCCTACCGCTTCGAGCGGGAGCTGCACGACGCGTACGCCGCGCTCGGCTGCCTGCCGCCGACTTACGAACCGCGAGCCACTGGGCACATTCCCGAGATGGTCGAAATGATCAAGGTGCTCATCGAGCGCGGTCACGCCTACCCGGCTCCCGACGGCACCGGCGATGTCTACTTCGACGTCAAGTCCTGGCCGGCGTACGGTTCGCTGTCTCACCAGAACATCGACGACATGGAACCAGCCACCGACTCCAATCCCCGCGGGAAGAAGGATCCACGAGACTTTGCACTCTGGAAGGGGCACAAGGACAACGAGCCGGAGACAGCTAGCTGGATGACACCTTGGGGACGCGGCCGGCCGGGATGGCATCTGGAGTGCTCGGCCATGGCCAGCAAGTACCTGGGCGATGAGTTCGATATCCATGGCGGCGGTCTTGATCTTCGCTTCCCGCACCACGAGAACGAGCTGGCTCAGTCCAACGCCGCAGGACAGCGGTTCGCACGGTATTGGATGCACAACGCGCTAGTGACCGCTGCCGGGGAGAAGATGAGCAAGTCGCTGGACAACAGTGCACTTGTCTCGGAGGTGATCAAGAGGTTCCCGGCGCGCGCGGTGCGGCTGTACCTGATTCAGCCGCACTACCGCTCGCCGATCGAGTATTCCGATGCTGCAATTGCGGAGTCGGTCGCTGCGCTCGCCCGAATCGACAACTTCGTAGAGCGCGCCACCGAGCAGGTGGGCACCAGACCGCCCGAGGTGCCCGATGAGTTCATCACCGCGATGGATGATGATCTTGGCACGCCGGCAGCCGTGGCCGCGCTGTACAACGCAGTCAAAGAAGGAAACCAGGCCCTTGAAGCGGATGATCGTGATCAGATTACATGCCATCTCGGCGAGGTGAACGGCATGCTTATGATCTTGGGCCTGAACGCTGATAGCGAGGTCTGGCATACCGACAACCACCAGTTGACTGCCGTGGTCGAGGGCTTGGTCAAGGAGCTGCTGAAGCAGCGCGCCGCAGCCCGCGATCGTAAGGACTTCGCAACAGCCGATGCCATCCGAAGCTCGTTGACAGACCTGGGTGTCGAGGTTTCCGACACTCCCTCAGGTACCCGGTGGTCCATCCACGCCGACTTGTCAGAATCCAGCAGTGCTGGAGCACGTCTGGATTCTGGCAAGTCGGCGAAAGAGGTGGGGTAAGCGGGAGATGCCGGGCAACAGCCAGCGCAAGGGCGCCGTGCGGCGTAAGGGCAGAGGCAACACGGCTGGCTCGGGTGGTCGGGTGCGGAGGGGGCTGGAGGGAAAGGGTCCAACGCCCAAAGCTGAAGATCGGCCCTATCACGCCGCCTACCGTGCGAAGAAGACGGCAGCCGACCGCAGGTCCTCCCGCTCGTCGGCTCCGAAGACCGGCCGTCCGGGATCAGGCCCGGAATGGGTGGTCGGACGCAATGCCGTGCTGGAGGCAATGGAGGTGGGGATCCCCATCCGCGCTGCATACGTGGTCGAGGGCACTGAACGCGACGACAGGCTCCGCGACATCTTCAAGATCGCAGCAGACCGAGGCACCGCGCTGCTCGAGGTCGCCCGACCCGAGCTAGACCGGCTGACCGGCGGTGCCGTGCACCAGGGCATCGGCCTGCAACTGCCGGCCTTCAAATACGCCCATCCAGACGACCTGCTGGCGGCCGCGCTCGATTCCGATCGCGAGCCGCTCATCGTGGCCCTCGACTCGATCACCGACCCACGCAATCTCGGCGCAATCGTCCGCTCTGCTGCGGCTTTCGGCGCCCACGGCGTCCTCATCCCGGAACGGCGCTCGGCCGGCATGACCGCTGCCGCCTGGAAGACCTCGGCCGGAGCGGCGGCTCGGATACCCATCGCACGCGCCACCAACCTCAACCGCAGCTTGCGCGCGTACGCGGACGCCGGGCTGAGCCTGATCGGCCTGGACGGTCATGCCGCTATGAGCATCTCCGACGTGGCGGGCACTTCGGGACCCGTCGTGCTCATCGTCGGCAGCGAGGGCGCCGGCCTGTCCCGACTGGTCCGTGAGACATGTGACTCTCTCGTTTCAATTCCCATCAGCGAGAACATCGAATCTCTGAACGCCGGAGTGGCAGCGGGCATTGCACTCTATGAACTGTCACGACGTCGTGCCGGAGGGCTGGACTAGTCTAGGCGGGCGGCCCCGTTCTCACCTCAGGAGCACTCTCGTGACCGACATCCTCTCCCCAGCCCCACCGACCGAAGGCTCAGGCACCGACTATTCGGCCACGGCATCCGAGGCCTACCGCGCCACACTCTCGATCGTGGAAGCCGTCGAGCCACGGATCGCCGGCGCCATCCGATCCGAACTGGCTGACCAGCGTGGCTCGTTGAAGCTGATCGCGTCTGAGAACTACGCCTCGCCCGCAGTGCTGCTCACTATGGGCAGCTGGCTGTCCGACAAGTACGCCGAAGGCACCGTCGGGCACCGCTTCTACGCCGGCTGTCAGAACATCGACACAGTCGAGGCGGTCGCCGCCGAGCATGCGCGCGAACTCTTCGACGCCGAGTACGCGTACGCTCAGCCGCACTCCGGCATCGACGCAAACCTGGTTGCCTACTGGGCGATACTGGCAAACCGGATCGAGGTGCCTGCGCTGGCCGAGCAGGGCGTGAAGAGCGTGAACGACTTGAGCGAGGAGCAGTGGGAGAAGCTGCGGCACAAGTTCGGTAACCAGCGGGCGCTCGGCATGTCGCTCGATGCCGGCGGTCACCTGACGCACGGCTTCCGGCCCAACATCTCCGGCAAGATGTTCCATCAGCGTTCCTACGGCACTGATCCGGAGACGCAGCTGCTGGACTACGACGCAGTCCGAGCGGCGGCGCGGGAGTTCAAGCCGTTGATCTTGATCGCCGGCTACTCTGCCTATCCGCGGCGGATCAATTTCGCCACGATGCGTGAGATCGCCGACGAGGTCGGCGCGACCTTCATGGTCGATATGGCGCACTTCGCTGGCCTGGTAGCCGGCAAGGTCTTCACCGGCGATGAGGATCCGGTTCCCCACGCGCATCTGGTGACGACGACGACACATAAGTCCCTGCGTGGACCGCGCGGCGGTCTGGTGTTGGCCACCAAAGAGTATGCGGACTCGGTCGACCGCGGCTGCCCGCTAGTGCTTGGCGGGCCGCTCGGCCACGTGATGGCGGCCAAGGCTGTGGCACTTGCTGAAGCGCGGACTCAGGAGTTCCAGCAATACGCGCTGGCGGTCGCGGCCAATGCCAAGACCTTGGCCGATGGTCTTTTGCGGCGTGGCGCGAAGCTGGTCACCGGCGGTACTGACAACCATCTGGTGCTGATCGACGTGACATCGTTCGGGCTGACCGGCCGACAGGCCGAGGCGGCACTGTTGGATGCGGGCATCGTCACCAATCGGAACGCGGTTCCTGCCGACCCCAACGGCGCTTGGTACACATCCGGCGTGAGGATCGGTACGCCGGCGCTCACTACTCGCGGATTCGGTGCGGACGAGTTCGACAAAGTGGCTGAGCTGATCGTGAACGTACTGAAGAACACCACGGCTGCGATTGCCTCAAGCGGACAGCCCGGCAAGGCTAAGTATGTGCTCGCCGAAGGCGTAGCCGAATCCACCAAGGCTGCCTCAGCCGAACTGCTGGACGCCAACCCGCTCTACCCAGGGCTTGCTCTATAGACACTGCTGCCGAAGGACTCAGGCATGGAGCCGACGACCATCACGACGATCTTCATGATTCTGTTTGCCATCGGCGTCACGAGTTGGGCCGCCTACTGCTGGTTCAGCGATTGGCAGCCCGTTGTGCGGCGGTACTTGAGTCCCGAAGAGCAGATGGAGGCCGAGATCCAGGCGGCCGTACGGCAGATGCGTCAGGCCATTGACGACTACGAGCGAGGTGAGCGACACCTCTGAGGTGGTCACATCGAGGTTGGGGGTCGCGCTTCGAGTGCGTCAGCGCCAGCCCGTCGTTCCTGCGTCAGGCGGGTGGTGAACCCAGTTCACATACGCTCGATGTATGCGCCGTGTCGTTGTTGCCACTGTCCTCGCCGTTGCCGCGCTGCTAGGACTCACCTCCTGCGCCGCTGATGTCCAGGCATCAGACGTCTACAAGATCGGTTGTCCCGCCGTCGACGCCGCAGCAGGGGGTGGCTCGATGGTCAGCAAGGTGACGCTGGCCGGACTGAAGAAGCTGAGTGAGTCGGGCAAGCTCGACCCCGAGCCCCAGCGATGGCTGGACGCGACTATCAGCCTGTTGGAGTCCGACAACCCGAACGATGCTTCGTCTGACGCCAAAAAGTTGATCATTGACGGTTGTGCGAAGAACGGGTATCCGCTGCACAACCTCGGCTGACCGGCCGAGGCCAGCGGACGATCGACCCTTTCCGTGTCTGCTCGCTCGATCGTCCAGGACAGCGGCGCGCCAGCCTGGCTCCGTGCTGCGGCGCGCGATTGCCGAAGCTCGCAGCTACTAGGGAAATCAGCGAGAGAACAAACTCCCTGACACGGTCGTCACGAAGTTCCTCATCGAGTCGGGTAGGTCGCGCAGATGCCAGTTCTCCGGGCCGTGATACCAGGAAAGGTCGTATGAGTCTGGGTGCTCGTCAGCGTCGCTGGAGACCATGGCATCCAACCATCGGTCGCTACCACCGAGCACAATCGCGTACGGCAGCACCTCAGAGATCTCCCGCAACTCGCTGCCCGGCGGCATTTGGTTGGTCGGGTGACTCATGAGGTCCGACCGCAGAGCGCCGAGGCCGCCGAGTAGCGCGGCTCCCTTGGCGGTCCGAGCCGGCATCTCCTGCGCGACGAAAACCAAGCCCAGTGACACCACGATGAGTGCCAATCCCACCAACCCGAAGGTGGTGAACGCTGCCAACACACCAGTCACGACCACGGAAATGATCAGCGCAGCCAGCGCAAGCAGGGTCCAGCGGTTCCTGATGTCATCTGGTCGGCGTTCGAACCAACCATTGCTGACCATTTCGTCGTAGAGCGCATTCTGAACTCCGCCGATGGACTCTTGCACTCTGCCAGCCAGTTCAGACACCTTCACGCTCGATCCAGGAGCGGCGATGCCGTCGAGCAGCTGCTGCTCGAACGGTCGCAAGCTGTCATTCCCGTTCACCCGCATGATCTCCCAGTCGGTTCGGGCAAACTCATTCTCCCGAGGCAGCTCGTTGATCACCAGATGGCCGCGCACGGCCAGGTCGACCAGAGTTGCGGTGACGTCGATCGGATCGACACGCTCGTCGGCCACCGTGCCGACGTGGCCTGGCCGAACATCGCCGACCACTCGGAACTCAGACTGGCCCGCTCCAGTCGGCACAAATTCGCCGGCCTTGCTGATTTGACCGTCTGGGCTCCTGTCGGCGCCGACGCGTCGATGAATCCCGTACAGCAGGACGCCGCCAAGGGCCAGCAGGCCCAAGGCCAGGGCCAGCTGCACCGGCTCGGCTGAGAAGGCCCGCCCGAGCGTCCATCGATAGTCGATCATTTCATTTGTAGCGACGCCGCCAGGAGGAAATCCGATGTCGATTGCAACAACCTCGCCCTCACCGCGAGGGCCGTCCCGGAAGGTGGGGATCTGGGAACCCTCGGTGCCGGCGGCGGCAAAGTTGCAGGGAACGGTGGAGTTCGGGCTGCCAGCCGTGCATTTGATGTAGCTGAAGAGCGTGGGGATCTGCACAGTTGCACTGAACATATCGACCTGTGCACTGAGCCCCTGCAGCATCTGCCAGCGCAGTGCCGTACCACTGTCGATGCTGACCACCGCGCCGGTCACGGTGTAGCTCATCATGATCTCGGTCGACCCGTTCGTGGGCACTGTCACCGTCGTGAAGCGATCATCCGTCGTGATCGTCGGCTGTACCTCCGCGCCTTTGACTGTAGCCGTGATCCCGGAGAGCGTCTGGACATATTGGCGGTCTCCGACCACGTCTTCGCGGGTCTCGAATTTCTGCGACAACTCAGCTGGTACGGCTCCGGTCAGGGTGATCGTCTGCTTCACCGTCAGCGTGCCGTCCTTAGCCAGATTGCCCTCGGCGATGAACGTCGACGCCGTGCCCTCGGCATGTGCTGTCAAGGCCAGCGGGCCGGCGAGCAGACCACAGGTCAAGAGGCAGAGCGCAGTCAGCGACCCGACCCGACGCAGCGTCCTTGGGAGGTTGGGGAGCACGAGATACAGCCTCCCACTAGTCATGCGGGGTTGACGCTGCATGCCAAAAAAACGGCGGGCGAGTTAGAAAGATTCGCGATCTTGTGGAGACTGTGGCGGCCTGACCGACAAGTCTGATTGAAAAGCAGCCCCTGGGCCTGGTGTGCGCGGTTATCGTAGCGCGTGTGAGCCAACAGCAGTGGAGCGGCCCTCAGTACGCACCACCTCGAGGCGGTCCACCAGCAGGCTCACCGTCGTACTCCTCGTACGGTTCGGCTCGCAGCTGGCAACCGACTGGCGGCTATTATCAGGGATACCCGCCCCCCGGCTTCGGTCGGCAGTCTTTCGGCGGTGGGGTGCCGCAGTACGGTCCGACGCCGCCAATGCCCGCACCTCGACGAAGAAATCCACTTCGGATGCTGTTGGGTGTGATCATCATCGTCACACTGGTGGCGGTCGCTGGACTCGCCATCACCGGCCTCAGCTCGGAACCCGCCACGACGTCCTACGCCAACGAGAACTACCAGGTGCCACCGCCAGACACCACCCCACCGCCGCTCCCCGTGCCGCAGACGTACGAGCAGGCCGAGGAGTGGATCACCGACAGCCGGTTCTACCCGCAGACGGTGCCCGTGCCGGTACGCTGCAACTCCCAGCCGATCAACGTCGCAACTGCCAGTGATGCCCAGCTCAAGTCGCATTTCGAAGGCTTGATGGAGTGCCTGGTACGCGTCTGGGAGCCACCGGTCACCAACGCCCGCTTTATCATCGTTCGGCCATCAGTCACTATTTACGGCGAGGAGCTCACAACCAAGTGCGGCAAGACCGGGATCAACGCGTTCTACTGCACGGCCGATCAGCAGGTGTACTACAGCAGGCTGCTGCCGCGGGCCCTGCCTGTACGTCAGAGCAAGTGGACCGCCGATATCGTCATGGCGCATGAGTTCGGTCATGCGCTACAGGGGCGAACTGGCATCTTGATCTCGGCACACGCGTTAGGTCAGAACTCTGGTGACGAGGGCACCGATCTGCGATACATCCGACGCTTGGAAACGCAGGCGGATTGTTTCTCAGGGATGTTCATTCGTGCGGTTTCACAATCGATGGGCGTACAGCGGCAGGACCTCGACGGGATCCTGGAGATCTATGTCGCCATCGGGGACGACAATCTCTCCGGCGATCCCAACATCGTGGGAAACCATGGGCTGGGGCAATCCCGCAAATACTGGGGACAAATCGGCTTGGGAGGTAACGACGTTGGGCGGTGCAATACCTTCATCGCTCCGGCCACGTTGGTGCGCTGATGATGCTGTCTGAGCCAGTTAGTGCGGTCTGAGCCAGGACCTCCTGCGCCCTGAGCTTGTCGAGGGGCGCCGTGGTTCACACCAGGAGCGCAGTCGCGATTGCCGCGATGCCTTCTCCGCGACCGGTCAACCCAAGGCCATCTGTGGTGGTCGCCGCAAGACTGACAGGAGCGCCAACAGCTTCACTCATCGCCAGCTCTGCCTCAGCGCGCCGCGATCCGAGCCTGGGACGGTCACCGATCAGCTGTACGGCAATGTTGGCAATGGCAAAGCCAGCCGCTCGTACTCGGGCAGCAGTTTCGGTCAGAAAGGCTGCACCAGGGGCATTGGACCACTCCGGGTCAGTCGTTCCGTAGTTGCTGCCAAGATCACCGAGCCCGGCGGCGCTCAACAGCGCATCACAGGCAGCGTGGGCGACAACGTCACCGTCCGAGTGACCGTGGGGGCCTACCTCGTCATCAAAGAGCAGACAAGCAACATTCATCGGCCGGCCTGGTGCCAACCGATGAACGTCGATTCCGATTCCGGTGCGAGGAGGGGTCTGCGAAGTCAGGAAGCAAGGACCTCGTCAAGCAGGACCTCGGCTTTGTCCTCCTCGACACGCTCTGCGAGAGCTAGCTCGGAGACCAGGATCTGCCGAGCCTTGGCAAGCATGCGCTTCTCGCCGGCAGACAGGCCGCGCTCGCGCTCGCGGCGCCAGAGGTCCCGGACAACCTCGGCAACCTTCAGCACATTGCCGGAGTGAAGCTTCTCGAGATTGGCTTTGTACCGGCGCGACCAGTTGGTTGGCTCCTCGGTGTGGGGTGCGCGAAGAACACCAAAAACTCTTTCCAAACCGTCAGCGTCAACAACGTCACGGACTCCAACGAGGTCCAAGTTGCATGCAGGTACGCGGACTACGAGATCACTCTGGCCAACAATTCTCAGTACGAGATAAAGCTTGTCTTCACCCTTGATTTGCCGGGTTTCGATGTCCTCGATGACGGCGGCCCCATGATTGGGGTAGACCACCGTTTCGCCGACTGTAAAGGTCATATTGTTTTGTACCCCTTTCGCGCAGCCAAGTTTAGCACGATGGCAACCTCGCTTTTGCAGCGTTTGCGCTAGCCAGAGGGCAGTATTGGGCTGGTGTTGGGCTTGACAAAACGGGTCCGAATGTGCCTGCAGTGTGCCCTGTGTCACTGACATCCCAAACTCAGCTGCGGGCGTCGGGAATCGCGCGCCGCCGCACGGAGGAGGAGTGAGGAGGCGTTCTTCCTCCGCGAGCGACGACAACGGCGGCGGATTCAAGGCGCGATGCGCGAGCAGCTGCAGAAACGGCCCTTCGCCGACACATGCGCGAACCGCGAAGGTGTCGATAGGCTGCATCGCAAGGTATCCCCTCGCCAGGCAGGAGTCGGCCATCGTGTCTTGGAACCCGAGTCGAGCAAAACGAGCAGGCCGCATCAGGTTCCGCGCCGGCGCGGGTGGCTTGGCACGGCGGGGTGGCGCCAGCTTGCTTCTCGTCATGGGTCTGCTGCTGGTGTCAGGGGCATGCGGAATGGACGTGCAGACGAACCGCCCATACACGCCCGCTGAAGGCATCAACATCGATGTCGGCGACCCAGCAAATCCCAACAAGGTGGTGCACGTCCGTAACCTGGCCATCATCAGCTTTGCACCCGGCGAAGGTATCGTTTCAGGCTCAATCGTGACCGCCGACCGCGATGCGTTGACGGCTGTCAGCGGCGTACCGATCAAGGTGGATGGAACTGAAGGCGCTCCATTCACCGCTACGATCCCGAACACAGTCTCGATCGCAAACGGCGCACAGGTCGTTCTGACGGATCAGGCGCCCCTCGCCGTAAAGAGTCCCGACCTGATGGCGGGTCTTGAAGCGATTGTGACGCTGACGTTCCAGAACGCTGGTGAAGTGACCTTGCGCGTCCCAATCGTCGATGGCAATGAAGTTCAGTACGTGTCGCTCAAACCAACGCCTACGCCCAGCGTCTGAGGCGCGACGGCTCAAGCCTCGAACTTATAGCCGAGGCCTCTCACGGTGATCACATATCGCGGATTTGCCGGATCCGGTTCGATCTTCGTCCGCAGCCGCTTGATGTGGACGTCCAGGGTCTTGGTGTCACCGACGTAATCCGCGCCCCAGATCCGATCGATCAGCTGGGCGCGAGTCAACACCCGGCCAGCGTTACGGAGCAGCATTTCCAGTAGCTCGAACTCCTTGAGAGCCAGCTTGATCCGTTCACCGTTGACCGATACTTCATGCCGCTCGACGTCCATGCGAACCCGGGCCGCTTCGATGACGTCGGGCACCAGTTCGGCCTCGTGCCCGCGACGGAGTACCGCACGGATCCGAGCCACCAGCTCCCGGTGGCTGAACGGCTTCGTGACGTAATCGTCGGCGCCCAGCTCGAGGCCCACGACCTTGTCGACCTCGCTGTCGCGCGCGGTGAGCATGATCACCGGCACTGCACCGCGCAGTCGCAGCTGGCGGCAGACCTCAGTCCCGGACAAACCAGGCATCATCAAGTCGAGCAACACGATGTCAGCGCCGTGCCGATCAAACTGTGCGATCCCGGTGGCACCATCTGGTGCCTCGATCACCTCAAAGCCCTCTTTGGAGAGCATGTAGGACAGGGCTTCGCGGTACGACTCCTCGTCCTCGACCACAAGCACCCTGCTCATTGGATGATCTCCTGACGTTCGTGGCTGAGCTGATACGGCGGCCGCTGGCTGTTGGGCGAGGTGGCGTGCTCCGGCACCGCTGTCACGATGTCGTGCAAATGCGCGGGAATCCTGATGGTGAACGTTGATCCTTGGCCGACTTGGCTCCACACAGACACTTCGCCGCCGTGGATCGCCGCTATGTGCTTGACGATCGCAAGACCGAGTCCAGTGCCCCCGTTGGCCCGGCTTCGGGCGTAGTCGACACGGTAGAAGCGCTCGAAGATCCGTTCCAGCTCGGCCGCCGGAATGCCGATTCCGTTGTCCGAGACTGTGATCTCGACATAATCATCGTCACTTCTGGCCTGCACGTGCGCCGCGACGACGACGCGCGCTCCGGGGTCGGAATAGACCATGGCGTTCTCAACCAGGTTTCCGACCGCCACGCCGAGCTGGCGAGCGCTACCCAGCACGCGGGTTCCTGGAACCCCTGCTACGGTCAGCGTGATCCGCTTCCGTTCCGCGTCCATACGTCGTCTTTCGACCGCGTCGGTGAGCACCTCATCGACGTCAACGACCTCAGGATGAACGAGCGGATTGTCGGCCTGGAGTCTCGACAGCTCGATGATCTGGCTCACGAGATCGCTCAGTCGCGCCGACTCGATACCCATGCGGCTAGCGAATTTGCGCACCGCATCAGGGTCCTCGGCCGCATCCTCCACCGCTTCGGCCAGTAGCGAGATCGCCCCGATCGGAGTCTTGAGCTCGTGGCTGATGTTGGCGACGAAGTCACGACGGGTCTCCTCAATCCGCCGAGCCGCTGTTTGGTCGTCGGCCAGGATGAGGATAAGGCTCTCGTCCAGTGGTGCGACGCGAGCCGTGAGGAATGTGGAGGCGACGCGAGCCCCTCGGCTGACCTGAAGGTCAACCATGCGACCATCGCCCTCGCGCCGTACGCTGCGCACGAGTTGGAGCAGCTCAGGTATCGCAATCCGACTGCCTCGGACCAGACCAAGCGTCCTTGCAGTCGCCGTTGCCTCGAGTACCTCGTCGTGGGGACCGACCACGACACCGGAAGAGGGCAACACCGAGAGCACCTCCGCCACACCAACCGGAACCACCGGCTCGGCGACATCGAAGGTCGGACTTGGCTCCTCGCGTCGTGTCCGAAGCACAGCCCACGCAAGAAGCACACCGATCGCAAGGCCGACGACAAGCGCCGCGATAGCGACCCCAATCGGGTTCACACGAAGATAGTAGGGGCCTGTCAAGCACCATCGGTCCAGCTGACCAACAGGTGCGCACGCGGGCCCTCAAGCGTTTGGCACATGTTCACGATCCGTTAACCATCCGCACTATTCGGTGTAGCGGTGCCGCATATGGTTATTGGTGCTGAAGCCCAAAGACAGATGGGGACATAACTCATGCGGGACTCCTACCGGGAACAGCTGGACGACGTCCTTGCGGACCTTGTGCACATGGCCCAGGTCGTCTCATCGGCGGTTCGCTCCGCGACGACTGCGCTGCTCGAGGCCGACATCCACCTGGCTGAACAAGTGATCAGCGAGGACGAGCTCATCGACGCCAAGCAAGCCGAGATCGAAGGACGGGCATTCTCACTGCTGGCCCGTCAGGCGCCTGTGGCAGGCGAGCTGCGGACGATCGTTGCCACGTTGCGGATGGTGACCGAACTGGAGCGCATGGGTGATCTCGCCGCTCACATTGCCAAGATCGCCAGACTCCGCTATCCCGAGACCGCCGTGCCGGAGACGCTGCGGCCCAACTTCGTACGGATGGGCGATGTTGCAGAGAAGATGGTGATTACGGCCGGTCAGACTCTGAACGACCGCAACATCCAAAGCGCGCAAGAGCTGCGAGCTCGTGACGAGGAAATGGATGAACTGCGGCGGACGCAGTTCCGGGTGATGCTCAGCGACGATTGGGCGTACGGCGTGGAAGCGGCAGTAGATGTCGCCCTGCTTGGTCGCTACTACGAGCGCATCGCCGATCATGCGGCATCGATGGGCCGGCGGATCATCTACGTTGTGACTGGCCAGCTCCCTGAGGTCGGGTCTGGTCGCAGTCGTAGCCGCTCGGGCTCGACTGCGTAGACGTGCAGTCAAAACCGCCCTAGCCGTCTCTTTCACAGCTGTGATGGAGGGCCTACGCCGGAAACCGCCGCAGAAAGAACCCAGCCGCTACTTCTTGCCCTGCATCTTGACGGCTTCGATGGACGCCGCGGCTGCCTCAGGATCCAGGTAACGGCCGCCGATCTCGATCGGCTTCAGATCGTGGTCCAGCTCATACACGAGCGGGATACCGGTCGGAATGTTGAGGGCCACAACCGCTTCATCGCTCATGTTGTCCAGATGCTTCACGATTGCGCGGAGGGAATTGCCGTGTGCGGCGATCAGCGTCACCTTCTCCGCCAACAGATCGGGCACAATCTCGTCGTACCAGTACGGGAGCGCGCGGATCAGCACGTCCTTGAGACACTCGGTAGCCGGCCGAGCCTCGCTTGGCAGACCGCCATATTTCGGGTCGTCGAAGTTCGCGTACTGATCGTTGTTGTCGATCGGCGGCGGGGGCACGTCGTACGAGCGCCGCCAGAGCATGAACTGCTCCTCGCCGAACTCTGCCAGTGTCGCCGCCTTGTCCTTGCCCTGCAACGCACCGTAGTGGCGCTCGTTAAGCCGCCAGGAACGCTTCGTCTCGATCCACATCCGATCGGCGATGTCCAGCGTAATCTGCGCAGTCCGGATTGCCCTGCGGAGCACGGAGGTATGTACCACATCAGGCAGCAGATTGCTTTCGACCAGCAACTCGCCACCACGACTCGCCTCAGCCTCACCCTTGGCGTTCAGATCAACATCGACCCAGCCGGTGAACAGGTTCTTGGCGTTCCACTCACTCTCGCCGTGTCGCAAGAGGATCAGAGTACCCGTCATGACACACGCTCCCGCGTCGTTTTCATGGCAGCGAGCCTAGTGGCCAACCACCCCTGTCCGCCTTATCCAGATCAGCTTTTCGGACGCTCGCCCGGGTCCAGATGGGTAAAGGCTGCCAGGTTCGCCGTCGACTCTCCGCGTGAGCGCCGCCAGGCCCACTCCTGCCGGATGCTCTCGGCGAAACCCAGTTCCAAGATCACATTGAAACTGTCGTCGGCCGCCTCGGCAACTGCTCCCAACAACCGGTCGACCTCGGCTCGGGTGACCAGGTCAACTGGCACGCTGCCCGTGAGATAGATGTCCCCAAGTGCGTCCAGTGCAAAGCAGATCCCGTGCATTTTGAGATTGCGCTCGAGTAGCCAGCGGTAGACGCCGCCGTGATTCTCATCGGGCTTTCGGGCGACAAAGGCCCGCAGGTTCATGCCATGCTTGCCCACCTGGAGGGCACATTCGGTGATCAGCTTGCGGGTTCCCGGCAAGCTGACGGAGAACAATCCCGGCGCCGACTCGGCCCAGTCGAGGTCAAGCTCGGAGAGTTCGGCGCGTATCTCACTGATCGCGTTTTCGCGGACGGTGCTCACGTCTGCTGCACGAGCCAGCGCACCTGGTAGCCGTCCAGAGTGAGCGGCCCATTGGTCAGCGGAGTTTCCTCTGTAAGCGCATCCCAGGCCCAGTTGCCCAGCGGGATCACCCAACGCGGCAGCTTCTGCGGCTCCGTCCTCATGTTGTAGACGCCGATCATCGTCTGGGTCTGGTACCGACGCTGGAACACCAAAACTGCTGGATTCACCGGATCGAGGATCTCACTCTCGACCGACGCGTCAAGACTCGGCAGTGATGATCGCACCGCGATGAGGTGCCGTAGGTTGTGCCAGACGCGATGCTCCACCGTGCCTTCGATGTGCCGGTTGTCCGCCAGATCCCATTGCATCGGTGGCCGATGAACCCAGCGGTTGTCGTCGGCATGATCTAGGTCCTCGATGAAGTCGTAGTAGTTCCGCAGCGCTAGCTCGTCGCCCATGTAGATCAATGGCAAGCCGCCGAAGCCCAAAATCAGGCTGTATGTCAGCAGATAACGACGCACCGCCAGGTCCAGGTGAATCTCATCACCACTGTTGAGCGCCGACTCGATGCCGGCCAGCGATGCCGTGGTGCCACTGATCCGGCGGTCGCCGGTTGCGAGATTCTCCTGGAACACCAGGCCGCGGGCGTCGCTCATCGGATAGACGCCCGCGTAGTAGTCAGCGAGGAAGTGTCGATGCTCGTAACCGTTCAGCCCGACCGAGGCCGCGTCACCATCATCGATCGCCCAACCGATGTCGTCGTGGCAGCGCACATAGGTGCCCCAGACCGTGGTCGCCGGCTTGGCTGGGAATCGGTTCATGGCCGCACAGAACAATCGGGTGTCTTTGGCGGCCAGCGCAGACCAGATCTGCACCATCAAGGAGTTCTGGTACGCCATGTCGCTGACCTTGCCGGCGTGCTTACCCACCCCCAGATAGGGCGCAAGATCCGAAGGGCCGACGATCGCCTCAGCCTTGAAGATCAGCGCCGGCGCCGCGATCCGTGCCACGGCCCGCAATGCCTGGGTGATGGCGTGCACCTCAGGCTGGTTCTGGCAGTTGGTGCCCATCCGTTTGTAGATGAAGGCAATCGCATCGAGGCGCAGACACTCCACACCCAGATTGGCCAACCACAAGATCAAATCGGCGAACTCGTAGAAAACATCAGGATTGTGCCAATTGAGATCCCATTGCCAGGTATTGAAGGTTGTCCACACCCAGGAAGCCGACTCATCGTCATAGCTGAAGTTGCCGGGCGCAAAGTCGGGAAAGACCTCCGGCAATGTCCGCTCGTACGCGTCCGGGAGCT
>JBKPTR010000319.1:0-4805 GCA_046735615.1 Actinomycetota bacterium | reverse complement strand
GCGCATGCAATCGCAGAGGTGACGAACGTGCCACCAAGCGCTCGTCAGCCTTATGTTGGTTTGTCGTCGTTCGCTCACAAGGCGGGCCTGCATGCCAGCGCGATCAAAGTGGATCCCAACCTCTACCAGCACATCGACCCTACCATCGTCGGCAACGACATGAGGATGCTGGTTTCCGACATGGCGGGTCGGGCGAACATCCAGATCAAGGGTGAGGAGCTGGGATTCGACCTGTCCGACCGCGAGCTCGCGGCTCGGATCACCGACCGGGTGAAAGACGCCGAAGCAGCCGGATACACCTATGAGGCGGCGGACGCCAGCTTCGAGCTGCTGCTGCGGCGTGAGCTGGGGCAGCTGCCGGAGTACTTCAGGGTGCACTCCTGGCGCGTCTTCACCCAGTCGACACATGGCCAAGAGACCGACACCGAATGCACTGTGCGGCTGACGGCTAAGGGCCAAACCCAGCGCGTGGTGGGAGAGGGCAACGGTCCGGTCAATGCCCTCGACCATGCCTTGCGAAATGCATTGCTCCCGGCCTATCTTGCTGTCGAGAAATTCGAGCTCATCGACTACAAAGTCCGGATCCTTGACCAGGGTCATGGCACCGATGCGACCGTACGAGTGCTCATCGAGACCACCGACGGCCTCAGCGCCTGGACAACCGTCGGAGTCGGTCAGAACATCATCGAGGCCTCCTGGGAGGCTCTCTGCGACGCCTACCTCTACGGCCTCATCCACGCCGACGATGAAGTAGGGGTGGACGTCGCCGTCATGTCACTCGGTCGAGGATGAGTGGCTGCTCCTTCGGAGCAATGTCGCCAATTTCGTACGCCGCGGCGAGTGCCTCGCGGGCGCGCGCGAACCGTTCCGGTGTGTCGGTGTGCAGGGTGATCAACGGCTGACCCCCTCGTACGCGCATACCGGGCTTGGCGTGCAGTACGACTCCGGCCCCCGGCTGGACTACATGCTCTTTGCGGGCGCGGCCGGCTCCCAGCCGCCAGGCGGCCTCGCCCACCGCAAGCGCGTCCAGAGACTGGAGAACTCCGTCTCGCTCGGCCGTGATCACATCGGTCTCATGCGCGTTCGGTAACGGTGCGTCAGGATCGCCGCCCTGTGCCCTGATCATGGACCGCCACACGTCCATGGCAGCACCAGATGCGAGCAGCTCGGCAGGATCATGATCATCTCGTGCTGCGGCGGAGACCATTTCGCGGGCCAAGGCTACGGTGAGCTCGACCACGTCCGGGGGTCCGCCGCCGGCCAGCACCTCAATCGATTCCGCCACCTCCAAGGCATTTCCAGCGGTGAGGCCCAAGGGAACTGACATATCCGTCAGCAGTGCCACCGTGGTCACTCCTTCGTCACGACCGACATCGACCATGGTCTGTGCCAACTCGCGCGCGGACTCGGGCGTCTTCATGAACGCACCCGAGCCAACCTTGACGTCCAGTACCAAGGCAGCAGCCCCTGCAGCGATCTTCTTGCTCATGATCGACGAGGCGATGAGTGGAATCGACTCGACGGTTCCGGTCACGTCTCGCAGCGCATAGAGCTTCTTGTCGGCCGGCACCAGTCCCGCTCCAGGTGCGCAGATCACGGCACCAATCTCAGCCAGTTGGTGCAGCATCTCCTCGTTGGTCAATGAGGCCCGCCAGCCAGGGATCGATTCGAGCTTGTCCAAAGTGCCGCCGGTGTGCCCGAGTCCGCGACCAGACAGCTGCGGCACGGCAACTCCGCAGGCGGCGACGAGGGGAACCAGCGGCAGCGTGATCTTGTCGCCGACGCCACCCGTCGAGTGCTTGTCGACGGTTGGCTTGGAGAGGCCAGAGAAGTCCAGCCGCTCACCTGAATTGATCATGGCTTTGGTCCAGCGATCCAGCTCGCGGCCGTTCAGCCCCCGAAACAGGATTGCCATCGCGAGGGCCGACATCTGCTCGTCAGCGATTTCATCAGCGGTGTACGCGGCAATCACCCAGTCGATCTGAGCGTCGCTCAACTCAGCACCGTCACGTTTGGTGCGGATGAGATCGACGGCATGAAATGCCGGGCCCTCGGACGACGCGTCCCGCGCGCTCATGGATGGAGTATGCCCTGTTCATTGGCTCGCTCCGCTCGCGACGGATCGCGCTTGAAGCCCGCCTACTTCGTCGTCGTTCGCAAACGAACTGCGTATCTGCTCTCTCCTCCTCAGCACGGCGGCGCGCGATCCGATGTTCGTTGGCTCGCTCCGCTCGCGGCGGATCGCGCTTGAAGCCCGCCTACTTCGTCGTCGTTCGCAAACGAAGTGCGTATCTGCTCTCTCCTCCTCACCACGGCGGCGCGCGATCCGATGTTCATTGGCTCGCACGACCCGCCGCGCTGGCTAGGCTGTGCCGGTGCGCATTGCCCGTTTCGTCGCAGGTGGGGACCCGCAGTACGGCGTCGTCGAACTCGGGGGCGACGGTGGGCGCTATCCCGACACGGTGTCGGTGTTGACCGGCGATCCGATCGCGATGTCGGTGCAACTGACAGGGGAGCGCAGGGATCTCGACGGTGTTCGCCTGCTCGCACCGGTCATCCCGCGCAGCAAGATCGTGGCAGTCGGCCGCAATTACGCCGCGCACGCAGACGAGATGGGCCAACAGGTGCCGAAGACACCTCTTACCTTCTTCAAACCGAATACCTCCGTCATTGGGCCGGGCGAGCCGATCATCTATCCGGCGGCAAGTCGCCAGGTTGACTTCGAGGGTGAGCTGGCGGTGGTCATCGGACGCATCTGCAAAGAGGTGCCGGTATCACGGGTGCCTGAGGTGATCTTCGGCTATACGGTTGCCAACGATGTCACCGCGCGTGACCTGCAGAAGACCGATGGGCAGTGGGCACGCGCGAAGGGCTACGACACCTTCTGTCCACTCGGCCCGTGGATCACCACCCATCAGGGGTTGGACGAGGTTGCTGCTCTCGCGATTCGCACTACGGTGGACGGCGAGCCGCGTCAGGACGGCACTACCAGTGACATGATCTTCAAGATTCCCGAACTAGTGGCCTATATCTCCTCATACACCACGCTGCTCCCGGGCGATGTGATCTTGACCGGCACACCGGCCGGCGTCGGCCCCCTACTGCCGGGGCAGCAGGTCAGTATCGAGATCGAGGGCATCGGCACCCTCACCAACCCCATCGCAGGGACGCGATCAGAAGAGACATCGGAAGAGGCAGAGCAGTGACCGAGGGCGATACCAAAGCCCGAGACGACTCGACGGTGCTCGGCGATCTGGCGCCCGACGCGGTACGCGTACGGTTTCCGCCGTCTCCGACTGGCAACCTGCATGTCGGCAACGTCCGCAGCGCGCTGTTCAATTGGGTGTTCGCCAGGCACTACGGTGGAACCTTCGTGCTCCGGGTTGAGGACACCGACGCGGGCCGCAACCTTCAGGAGTCGTACCAGGTTCTCTATGACTCCCTTACCTGGCTGGGCCTGACGTGGGACGAGGGTCCACTGGTTGGCGGCCCGTATGGTCCTTATATCCAGACCGAGCGCGGCGACATCTACCGCGATGTAGTCAGCAAGTTGCTGACAGCGAAGCTGGCGTACCGCTGCTATTGCACGCGTGAGGAAATCGAGGCGCGTGAGGCGCTACGTCCGGCAGGTGCGCCTTCGGGTTACGACGGCTTCTGCCGCAACCTCAGCGAGCAGAAGATCGCTGAGCTGGAAGCCATGTCGACTCCATCAGTGGTGCGGATGCGCGTGCCCGACGCAGACATCGCCTTCGATGATCTGGTTCGTGGACCAGTACGCTTCGCGGCCGCCCATGTGCCTGACTACGTCATCGTGCGCGGCAACGGCGAACCGCTCTACACGTTGGTCAATCCCGTGGACGATTCGCTGATGAAGATCACTCACGTGCTTCGCGGTGAGGACTTGTTGCCCTCAACTCCGCGGCAAATCGTGCTGTACGACGCGCTCAAGCAGATCGGTGTCGGCAGCGGGCATACCCCGGCCTTCGGTCACTTGCCGACCGTGCTCGGCGAGGGCAACCGGCGGCTGTCCAAGCGTGACAAGGGATCCGGCCTCGCCGAATACCAGCAGAAGGGCTATCTGCCGGAAGGGCTGCTGAACTACCTGGCTCTGTTGGGCTGGGGCATTTCTGACGACCGCGACGTCTTCACTATCGCTGAAATGGTGGAAGCCTTCGACATCCGACGGGTCAACGCGAGTCCCGCTCGTTTCGATGCCAAGAAGTGTGAGGCCATCAACGCTGCGCACATCCGGCTGCTTTCCCCAGCTGAGCTGACGGAAAATCTGGTGCCGTTCCTGGCCGCAGCCGGCTTGATCAGCGAGCCGCAGCAGCCAGCGGAGCGGGACAAACTCGCAGCAGCCACGCCGCTGATCCAGGAGCGCATCAACACCCTGTCGGAGGCAGTCGGACTGCTGGCCTTCTTGTTCCTGCCAGATGACAAGATCACAATCGCCCCCGATGCTGGACTCTCGGCTGACTCGATACCGACGCTGACGGCGGCGTACGAGGTGCTGGCCGTCGTCAAGGACTTCGATCATGGCGCCGTTGAGTCGGCGTTGCGGACGGCGCTTGTCGACAAGTTGGGCCTGAAACCGCGACTCGCTTTTGGGCCAGTGCGTGCAGCAGTCACTGGGAGCCGGGTCTCACCGCCGCTGTTCGAGTCGATCGAGCTGCTGGGTCGAAATTCCACGCTCGCGCGGATCGCTGCTGCCTTGGCGGAACTCGGTCAACCCGATTTTGCCGAAGCCAGTCGAGACGGGGACGATACCGGACGATCGAGATCGTGACCAAGGAAAGAAAGCCAGC
>JBKPTR010000318.1:0-7717 GCA_046735615.1 Actinomycetota bacterium | reverse complement strand
CTAGGTTGCGGATCCCGCGGATCGGTGTAGATGCCCACAAGCGTGTCCGTCCAGAGCCCGAACGCGGCGCCCCGCCTGCCAGTGATCTTGGCGCTAGCCCGTTCTCAGCCGACATCTCGGGGAGTACCTTCGACCGGAAGCTATTTCCGGTCATGCGGCGCGGAGTAGGAGGACGACATGAGTGCGTTCACTGTCGAGTTCGAGAACCGGGCCGGTGAGCTCGCCCGTCTCTGTGAGGCCATGGCTGCTCGCGGTGTGAACATCGTCGTGTGTGGTGCGACGCACGGCGACACGGGCACGGTTGCGTTCATCGCTGACGACGAGAGGGCTGCCAGGGCTGCACTTGAGGACGCCGATATCGAGTACGACGAGCGACCCGCCCTCACTATCCGCATGGAAAACGTGGCAGGGGCCGGTGCGAAGGCTTTCCGGAGGCTCGCCGATGCTGGCGTCAACATCGATCTGCTTCTTCCGGTTCGAGTGTCGGCCGAGGAGTTTCTGGCCGTGATCTGTGCCGAGAATCTCGACGCGGCTGCCAGTGCGCTCGGCGATCAGGTAGTCAGCGGCTAAGGGGATGTGGTCAATGCCCCCTCCCAGGCCCACGCCACCGTCCGAGCGCAGCTCGAACGGGTCGATAAACTCCATGCGCTGCATGAGCAGCACCAGCGATGACGGGCCCGGTAGGGGGTCCTCTTGCGAGAGGGCGCTTCGCAAGGCTGCGGTGCAGACGCTGAACGTAGGCGGATGGGCATGTTGATGATCTGTACGGCCTCCCGTTTGCAAGGCATGCAGCAATTCGATACCAGATACGGCCGCGCCTGTCCGGAGATGGAATCGCGGCGCTGTCAGCTGCGGCGTACTCAATCAGGCAGGCTGGTTTGATTGTGGCAGGATGCAGGCGAGAGTCCGGTGAAATGAGCGCGACGCACCAGTCACCGACGCCGAGCCCGACGTGGATGCCTGATCGTGATCGACCACATTGTGTTTGTGGTGCCGCGCCGCCTGGCACAGGCGGTCGCGTGGTTCGCCGGTCTCACACAGGGGCGCAGCCAGTGCGTGGCGGCAGCCATGAGGGGATGGGCACTGTGAATTTCCTCATCGGCCTGGGCGCCGGTGCTTATCTGGAGATCATCGGCCCGGACCCCGATCAGCCACAGCCGGTAGGCGGGCGGTGGTTCGGAATCGACCGGCTCACCCCCCGCATCGTCACCTGGGCCATCCGTACCGCTGACATCGACGGCTCGGTGGCGGCACACGTCGACTGGTAACCAGGCTGATCTTTCAGCTCTGGAAGCTGGTTCCGATTGACGGTCCTCCTTCTCCTGAGGCAAACGGAGCCCGATGCGACCCCGAACCGCGACTCGGGCGGAAAGAGGCGCTTTGTAGTCAGAGGTGCTCAGCGTTACGCCCTGGCGGCTCATTGCCTTGGCTCGCCGCGGATCACGCATACAACTTTCCCTGGGGGATGGGGTGGCGCTCCACAAAGGCGGCCAGGCTCGAGGCGATCACATCAGGGTGGGTGATCGCGAGCGAGTGATCGGCTCCGACGACGAGCACATCCTCCGCTTGTGGCAGCCAGTTCAGCAGCAGCTCCCTGACTTCGGCGAACCACCGACCGCTGTCGGTGCCGCCGACATAGAGCGCAGGCACCGCAATGAGGGCGGCATCGGCTGCGGTGTAGTTCCAGCTGAGCAGGGCGGGTATGTCAATGTCGAAGAACGTGGCTGCGTCGCGCTCCATCTGGGTAACTGAGCCGGGCAGGTTGCGCTGCATCTCGGATCGCCAGTGCTGGCCCATCCGAAGCGTCATGAACTCATCGAGCGCCGCCGCCACACCAGCACTGCGGCGACTCTCCTGCAGACGTGCGTTCGCCGCCCTGAACACCGCCGCACTCGGCACGTGCACCGGAGGTGGTTCGAGCAAGGTGAGGCTGTGCACACGGTCGGGAACAGCAGAGGCCAGCTGCAGGGCGATCGCGCCGCTGAACGACAGGCCGACAACGTGAGCTTGCTCGATTCCCAGGGCCTCGAGCAACGCCGCAGCGTCCTTGGCGTCTCGGACGATCGACCCGGGAGCGCTCGAGGAGCTACTGCCGGCGTAGCCGCGGCGGTGATAGAGGATCGTCTGGTAACGGTCCGCGAGCACCGGCTGCCGGGCAATGGGCAGCAACTCATCAGCAGTCAGCGCTGTCTGCACGAACAAGACCGGTTCGCCGACGCCGCGTACATCGACCTCGAGTTCCGCCCCGTCGACCAGCCGACGGTCTGTCACAACACCATTCTCAGTCCGTAGACTTCCCATTCCAGCCAGTGCATTATCAGGCCGTACCATGCGCCCCTCTGTGCGTTCCTCTTGCGCGCGCCGCTACGATCTTGGGATCCCCGGTGGAGGCCACAGCCAGCCGCCTTGCTGCTCCGCGAACTCTTCCAAAACCGACCCGCAGGGAAATGCCTCCGCTGATCCAGGACGAGCTGACCTACCGGATCCTGCCGCCGCGGAAAGGTCGTTGTCATCGCCGCGAAGTGACGCCCCGTGCGGCGCCTCCAGATCGGAGCGACCGAAGAGAGATTCCCCGTTCGGCGCCTCTCTATAAGAGCGGATCTGGTCGCCTCTATCGAGGGGTCGCTAGCGGCCTTGCTGCGCATCGAAGTTATCTCAGACGCGCGATCTGACTATCAGTTGAGCGAAAGGAATTTACAGACATGGGCAGGAAAAATTGACGCACAGACAGCCCATCTCGGGCCAGGCTGCACCTGCGCCCGCCACGACTGGCTCACAGATTTTCACCGGTCGTTGGGTCGATGAGGGTGTTCACCCTGCGATGACTGTGCATGCAAATCCGCTGCGTCGGGCGTGCTCACGGATGACCTCTTCGTCGTCCGCGATCCAGACGCAGTAGATCTTGTCATTAGTCACATAGCTGTGCTGCCAATGTGCCCGTGGAGCGAGGGCCACAAGCACCTCATTGGACTTGCACGCCCGGGCACGCAGATCTTTCGGTTGAGAGTGAACCCACACCCGGCATCTCCCGCTCAATCACGAATCTTGGCATTGCCGCCTCCTACGCCGTCTGCCCATCGGGGTTTGTCTTGGTAAACGCTAGGCGTCGGAAGGCAACGCGACATCGGTCGGGTTATGCATCTTGGTCGGCGTTGCCTGCATGTTTGTAACCAAGCCGGTGCGCTGCCTCATCTCGGTGCGACGACGCCGTGCTGAAACGCATACGCTGCTGCGGCGGTCCGTGAGGACAGGTCCAGCTTGGCGTAGATGTTCGCGAGGTGCCGGGCGATGGTCTTGTCGCTCAGAAACAGTTTCGCCGCGATTTCTCGGTTGCTGAGGCCGGCAGCGACGAGTCGAAGGACATCGGCCTCCCGTTCGGTCAGCCCACCTGGCAACCTGGGCCGTCTCGGTAGCACGGCCGTTCGGCGCGCGTCCAAGGTCGCACCAAGCTGATCGAACACCCGTTGCGCTGCATCCAGCTCCAGTGCCGCCGCGTCGTTGTCGCCGAGCGCGGCGTAGGCCTCGGCGAGAAGCAGCCGGGTCTTCGCGGCGTCGTACGGTGCTGGGAATTCCTGCCAAAGTTTGTACGCCGAGCGCAGGAGCCGCAAGGCTTCGCCATATTGCCCGATCGCAACCAGGACCGCGCCTTGTGCCTGCCGCGACGCCGCTTCAAGCCCGGAGCTGTCGTAGGCAGCGGCGGCGGCCGCCAGCTCATCGGCGGCCTCGCGGGCGTGCTGCGTGTCGCCGGCCGCGAGCGCTATCTCGACGTCGGCGGCGCAAAGCCGTGCACCGGTCGCCTGTTCCCAAGCACCCTGAACTTGGTGTACCTGCGCCCGATCCCCCGGTACAACACGGCGTCGGGAAGGCCTTCGCACCAACGCTGCGCCGCCTCAGTCCATTCACCCGCCCGGCGGAGATCGACGAACTCATGGCATACGTCCATGAGTTGGCAATAAATCGCGCGCGGTCCATGCCGGGTGGAGCTTGTCAGACAGCGCAGCAAGCATCGCCTCGTCGAGCAGGGCCTTGCCGTCACTTACCGCGCCCCCTTTGATCAGCACCCGGCCTTCACCGACCAACCCAATGGCGAGCAGATTGGAGTCGTCGAACCGACGTCCGATGTCTTGCATCCGCCGAGCGGTCACCATGGCGCCGTCTAAGTCCCCACGACCCAGCAACGCGAAGATCTCGAAGTAAAGGGGTATCCATGCTCGGCGGCCTCGGATTCACCGACGAGGAGTCGTTGCATTCGGCTCATCCACCCCGCGCCCACAGCGGTGTCGCCGCGTTCCATCGAATGTAGCGCTAGAAACATCGCCGACATTGCGGCTCGGAGCGGCTGGCCGGCCTCCAGGTAAAGCTCGTAGGCCTTGGCCCAGGTGGACAACGATTCATCGATCGCCCCAAGGCACCACGCCGCCTCCGCCCAGGCGTAGCAATCATCCGCGGTGAGGCGAGCTGTCTTACCGGCGGCATTGAAGCGTTCGCGGGCGACGGCCCACTGCCGCCGCTCGAACGCCTCGTGAGCCGCTGCAACCAGCTCGGCTTCGCCCGTCACCCGCCACCCCTAACAGCACCGCCCTGCTGCAGTCGGCGTAGATCGCCTACAGCTGATCAGGTCACGGCTGCATCTTGCAGATCCATCCCGCGTGGCTGCCGCCAACCGCAGGTCCGCGGAGCCAGGTATCGTCATGATCACATTCGGCCTGGCCACCACCAGATAGCTCCGATCATCTGCATTGTCGTTCGGATCGCCCCAGGTAATGGACTTCTCAGAGAAGTGCTGCGGTCACGCCTAGCAGCGCTCGGACTCTCCATACTGCAATGCCCGCTGGAGGGTCGGTTATCGGTCGGTCGCCGGTCGTCGCAGCGATGCGTCGAGTGTTCGAATCAGCTCCTCGACACGTTGACCACCAGGCGGGTGCGTTCGGGTAGTGCCTCGGGGCGCCCAGGCCCATCCAAGTCGGAGGGTGTCGATGGCCGGTGACTCACCCCGACGGTTTGTGCCACGCGGCCAGGCTGAGGCGTTCCGCGGGTTCGTGCGCCAACGAGTCGAGGGCGGCCCGGAGGAGTTTGTCGCCCAGCTCAGAGCCGACTCCGGCATCGCCCCTTGTCCCACGCAAGGTGCGAAAGGTAGATACCCAGCGGATGAAGGTCGCCGCAACGATCGAGCGCGGCGGCGATGTCGGGGCACCTGCCGTGTGGAGGGCAGCTGTGGATGCTGACCGGCCTCCATCTCGTAAGTATCGACAAGAAGACGAACCGGGTACTGGAGCGGGCCGCAATCCAGGGACTTGGAAGCGCCGCAGTCGCTAACGGAACGTCCGAACCGATCGAAGCTCCTCAGGCTGCGCTTGTACCGACAAGCGCATACAGACAGTGGAGCCTCGACCCGAGAGGGATCAGCTCGCCGCTTTTGACGTCGTGTACGTGTAGAAGCCTTCGCCGGATTCGACGCCCAGTTTGCCTTGATCGATGTAGTTGCGTTTGAGGTAGTCGGCCCAGGCTTGACGGCGCTGGCCTCCCGCACTGGCGACGGCATAGGCGGTGCGTAGGCCAATGATGTCAAAGATCTCGAAGGGGCCCCTCGGGGCGCCGGTCGCGATTCGCCAAGTTGTATCGATGGTGGCCGGGTCGGCAACGCCCCGGAGCAGCAGATCCGCTGCGGCCCTCAACAAGGGCGCGAGCAGAGTGTTGACGATGTAGCCGGGCTGCTCCTTGTGCAGCTCGATCGGAACCATGCCGATGTCCTTGGCGAATGCGACCACCTGCTGGTACACGCGCGGATCGGTGTTGGGAGAACCCATCACCTCGGCAGTGTTGTTGACCCAGATGTGGTTGGCGAAGTGCAGCGCCAGAAAACGATCCGGGCGACCGGTCGAATCCATTAGGTCGCTGGGAAGTAGGGTCGACGAGTTTGTCACGATGACCGCCGCCGGTTGGGCGAAGGCAGCGATCCGTGCAAACACGTCCCGCTTGAGCTCGAGGCTCTCGGCACCGCCTCGATGACCAGGTCTGCGCCCTGCACTGCGGATGCGAGCTCGGTGGTGAACTTGATGCGCTTGACGGTCTCCTGGGCGGCAGCCTCTGTAGCTCCTGCTACCTCTGTTGGGTATGCCGCAGCGATACCGTCAAATCGGTGCCGGGCCTGCTTCAACGCCGCATCGCTGACGTCGTAGGTCGTGACCTCGAAGCCGCGATAGGCAATTTGAAAAGAAATCTGTGCACCGAGGACACCCGCGCCAAGCACCGTGATGTGGTTGAACGAAGAAGCCATGTCCTCTCCTCTGGGCTGGATGGCCCTGCCCCGGCGAGTTGGTCCAAGGGCAGCGGATAGCGCTCTTCGCGACTGTTCTCGAGGTGTCATTTTCGGTTCGGTAGCACGAATTCGATCGGATCCGCGGAACGGGCGGTGGAGTGCCACCACTGACCGGCCAGGGTGCAAACCACAACATTCTAGCCCTGGACCTGGTTGCCCATCCGAAGGTTGAGCCGACCCGCCTCGTCAAACACCATATGCGGTGCGATGTGGGTGAGACCTTCATCGATTCCGAGCGCCAGCTCGCCTGTGCTCAGGTCGATGATGCCGATGGAGCCGTACCTGACGCTGCGCCCTGCGCCAAGTCGACCGTCGGAAGAGAACGCGCTGAGCTTCCAGTCGCCGCCACACCGACTCCGCCGTCGAGCCATTGACGACCACCTGGCATCCCCGATCATCGATCACCACGACACGATCGGCGCGGGGATCACCGACAATCACTTTCCGCCATTGCGGATAGGCCGGTGCATTAAACGATCCCGAATGGATGCTGGTGCACGGCGCATCTGCCGACCGCCATCTCGAAACTGTCGGCCGATCGATCAGTGAACTATCTCGTCGACGAGGTTCGTCGAGTCGGCTGTTCGTGGCGGATGCGCTGTCATGGTGCAGCACGAACCAGCCGGTTAGCACTCGACTGCCCGCACCTCGCTGGCGCGTAGTGCACTGGACTGCCGGCGACGGCCGCCTGGTCCCAGCCAGTCGCGTGGCATGGGTACGCGCAGCCGGCCACGCGCGACATGGATGTGGGGAGCTGTGGCGTGGAGGTGATGCTCGTAGCCTGTGGCGGGCAGCGGTACTGGGCGTGGTGTCGAGGAGCTCAGCTGCTGGAGCCGGTCGAGCAGGGTCTGTTCGGACAGCCTCGCGGTCAGGCTTGGCGAGTACAGTTCGCGCGTGCCGTGTCAGCCCCCAGGCGGGACCCGGCGACCGAACAGATTGGTAGAGTCCCGAGTTGAACCCTTGGTGCGGACCAAGTGAAAGCTGGGGACACCAGGCGCTCTCGCGAAGAGCCTGGATACGGGAGAGTGGTGCCCCTACATATCGTGCTGGCCCGGCTGACGTTACAAGGCCCTTGCAGAGACATCAGCAAAGGTGCGTGTCTAGATCAGGGGTCCTACTAGTGCGTCGATTCGTTTCTTGAGTCCTTCGCGCAAGATCAGCCACTCGGCATGCGACACCCTGTCGCTGGCGTAGTCGGCCACGACCTCGACGAGGTCCCGCCCTATGTCGGCCGCGCTCTTCTGGAGCGCCTCCCCGGGGCTCAGGTGCGCTTCTTCGATCTGTCTGAGCCGCTCCATGAGTGGTTTACTCGCGGCCCTCCACTCGCTTAGCGAAAGATCACCATCTCCATACTCAGCCGCCAGCGCGTCGAGTTGCTGCCGTATCTCGTCGAGGTAC
>JBKPTR010000317.1:0-8445 GCA_046735615.1 Actinomycetota bacterium | reverse complement strand
CGCTGGCAACTCGACTGGCGGCGGGATGTCCGGAAAGACGCGCCTGAGCGCCGGCGCGATACGGGCGATCTCCGCAGCCACATCACCGAGTGCCTGCCGCAGCGCCAGCGGGCTCCGCGGGTTGCTGATGGCCTGCTCGATCATTTCGACGTACGGGAGATACGGCGGCGCGCCGCTCATCTCCACGCAGTGCCCTGTGAGCACCCGCATTCCGCGCGCCTGAGCCTCGTTTCCGATCTCGGCGACGAGCCGGGACTTGCCGACGCCCGGCTCCCCAACGACCAACGCCAGCTTGCCATGGCCGACGAGCGCGTCGTCGAGAAGTTGACGCAAGCTGGCCCGCTCTGCCTCGCGCTCCACCAACGGCGTGAGCAGCTCAGGCACAGCAATGCTGCGGGCACCCGCTGAGGTGTCGTTCCACGACACCTCGTACAGCCGCCAGCGCTCCGGAAAGCCTCGCAGCCAGAACAACCCCGAGTCGAGAAATGAATAGTCCAGCTGCGGCTCGGCATCCTCGCGTACCACGTCGGTGATCAGAATCTCCCCGCCAACTGCCTCGGCCATGACCCGCGCCGCGGCATGCACCGCTTGCCCGAGCAGATCGGCATCCAGCTCGGCGACCTCGCCGGAGTGGATCCCGATGCGGACTTCAACAGCGCGTTGCGGGTCGGCGGTGTTGTGCTCGGCCAACCCACGCTGGATGGCCACCGCGGCACGGACCGCTGCCGCATCGGAGGGGAAGGAGATGAGGAACCCATCGCCCAGGGATTTGCGTACTCGGCCACCGAATGCTGCGACCTGGTGCTGCACGATCGCTGCCTGCAACATGAGAATGTCGTCGGCGTACTGGTCACCGCGTGCCCGCCGCAGCTCTGTAGAGCCGACGATGTCGGTCATCATGATCGTGAGCACCTTGGCTGCGGGGCTGCGATCCGACAAGACCTGCCTCCGTGTTAGCTGGTTAGAGCGGACCCGCCCGTTCAGATTACGACGTAAAGCTGCGGCACGTAACCGACCAGCCCGCGCAACACCGCTAAACCCTGGCCAGACGTTGTAGGCGTTCCGCCTCAGCGGCGTAGGGAGGCATGCCAAACGTACGGTAAGCGGACAAAGCCTCCTGGAGCATTTCGGCAGCCCGCTCATGGTCGCCCTTTCCGCCGCGGTCCAGCAGCATCCCGGCCTCTAGGCGGTCCAAGTCGGCCAGCTCGAGCCGATTGCGCATCTGCTTGGCGATCTCGCGGGCCACGCCGAAGTGGCGTTCAGCCTCCTCCCAACGACGAGCCGCCGCGGCTACGAGACCGGCACGGGTCACCGCTAGCCGGCCGTCGAAGCTGATCCATCTCTTGTCGAGCTCGAGTACCCCTTCGACAAGCGGAGCCAGCGCCGCCAGCTCCTCATTTAGGCCACACAAGTAGAAAGCCTCAACGAAGTTGAGCAGGCAGCTCCACGAGCCGATGCCATTCACCCGATCGAGGCTGGGCAGCTTCCACCGGGCTGACTCGAAGAGATCCATCACCTCCTCGGCGCGCCCGGAGTAGTAGGCGAGGTGCCGCGCCAGCACCGCGGCGCTTTGCCCGGCGAACGCGCCCAGCGGCTCCAGCTCGACAGCGCTTCGCAGCTGCGCCTCAGCGCGCTCGGCATCGCCTCGTCGGTGCGCAGCCAGGCCTAGGTAGAGGTGGCCCAAGTAGCGCCACGGCAGTCCGCCCCGCTCGCCGATGTCCACGATCTGCGGACCGAGCGCTTCTACCTGCGGCAGGTCACCGAGCATCGCCGCGGAGCGAATCCGGTCGGAGAGCACCATGAAGGCCGCGCCGAGGTGACTCAGCCGCTCGGCGAGGCCAAGCGTCTTGTCGGCGAGGCGTGCCGCCTGCTCGCGACTGCCGAGATTGCCGTCTTCATAGATCACGAACGCCTGCACGCTACAGAGATCCCACAGGGCACTCTCCCGCTCGAACGTCTCGGCGGCCCGCAGGCCGACCCGGATTCCCTCCGTGAACTCGGCGTAGACGAAATGGTGGATGGTCTGCATGTGTAGCACGTCGGCCATGGCCCGCTCGTTGCCCACTTGCTCAGCAAGCGCGCGCCCCTGGTCGAACGTGGCCCTCGCCGCGGCGTAGTCGCCACTTACGCTGATTGCAAACGCCAGCGCTGATAGCAGGCGAGCTTTATCGGCGCTGACGCTGTTGCCGAGTGCCGCCAGCGTCCGTCGCCCAACATTCACTCCTTCGACGAACCGGGCAGTCCACACGAGTTGGTAGACCATGGCCCAACCCAATCGACCGATGGCCTCGACTTGTCCCAGCATCTCGTAGCGATCCAACGCATCGTTCATCGTGCCCAGCGCGTCCTCCCAGCGGCCCACGTTGCGGAGCGCCATCGCCAGCCGCTCCAGCACCTGCGCACGGCCGAGTTGACGATCGTCCGGCATCAGCGACAGCGCCTTCCCGAAGTAGCCAACCGCATCGTCGAATGCGGCGGCGTCGGACGCCCGTTCACCGGCGAGCGTCAGGTAGTGAACCAAGCTGGCCCGATCCGCCGAGCGTCCGGCATGTGACAGGTGGTAGGCGAGCTCTCCGGCGTGCGCCTCGAGATCGTCGGAGTAGAGGCGCGAGATGGCCGTGGCCGCCTGTAGGTGCAGCTGCTCACGCTTGATCGCAGATGCACCAGACAGCAGTGTCTGGCGGATTAGCTCATGGCTGAACATTAGCTCGCCGGCGGCTTTACCGGACGTAATGAGCCTGGCTCGCTCGGCTTCGTCGAAGGCATCGAACAGTTGGTCCGGACCAGCCTCGGCCACCTCGCCGACCAGCTCTGAGGCGAACGCCCTGCCGGACACGGCGGCGGCCACCAGCACCTCACGGGTTGACTCTGCCAGGCGGCCCAGCCGTTGCCCCAGCACCAGCCGGATGCTTTCGGGCACCGATACCTCATCCACCTGCAGGTCAGCACGCACCCGGCCATGCGCGTCGAGTAGGACGCCGGATTCTACGAGGTGCAGATAGACCTCCTCCACAAAAAACGGGTTGCCCTCAGTTTCGCGGTCGATCACATGCACTAATTGCTCCGGCACAGGCTGCCCGGCCAGGGACCGCAGCATCGCACCTACGCCCTCGAACGAGAGCCGGCGGAGGTTCACCCGTTCCACTAGACGCCGCCGCCCCAGCTGGCCGATGACGCGGGCCAGGGGATGCTGGAGGTCTACTTCGATGTCCCGATAAGTGCCGAGCACCAGCACCGGCATCTCGGGCAGCAGTGGCGCCAGGTACTCGGTGAGCAGCACAGTCGACTCATCGGCCCAGTGCAGATCCTCCAGGACCAGCAACAGCGGTTGACCCTGCGCGGCTCGGCCGATGAAACTGCCGAAACTGTTCCAAACATAGCGGCGCGCCAGCTCCGCCGGCAGCTCGACCGGCGGCGGGATGTTCGGGAAGGCTCGCCGCAGGGCCGGCGCGATACGGGCGATCTCTGCAGCCACATCACCAAGGGCCTTCCATAACTCTAGGGAGCTTCGGGGACTGTTGATCGCCTGTTCGATGATCTCGACGTAGGGCAGGTACGGCGGCGCACCGCTCATCTCCGCGCAGTGCCCGGTGAGCTGGCGCATCCCGCGCGCTTGGGCCACGTCACCGATCTCGGCCACCAGCCGCGACTTGCCGACCCCCGGCTCGCCGGCGACCAGTGCCAGCCTGCCGTGCCCGACAAGCGTGTCGTCTACCAGCCGGCGCAAGCGGGCTCTCTCGGCGTCCCGCCCCACGTACGGAGTCAGCTGTGCCGGCACCGCACTTGGTCGCACCGCTCCCACAGAGGTGTCGTTCCAGGACACTTCGTACAGCCGCCACAGTTCCGGGAAACCACGCAGCCAGAAGAGCCCAGAGTCGAAAAATGAGTAGTCCAGCTGCGGCTCCGCGCGCTTACGCACCTCGTCTGTGATCAAGATCTCCCCACCGACCGCCTCGGCCATGACGCGGGCCGCGACGTGCACCGCCTGCCCGAGCAAATCGCCATCCCTCTCGGTGACTTGGCCGGCGTGGATGCCAATGCGGATCTCGACCGCGCGACCCGGATCGGCGGTGTTGTGCTCAAGCAACGCATCCTGGATGGCGGCCGCGGATCGGACCGCCGCCGCGGCTGCCGGGAAGGAAATCAGGAACCCGTCGCCCAGGGACTTGCGCACCTGGCCGCCAAACGCCATGACCTGCTCGCGCACAATCGCTGCCTGCACTCCCAATATGTCGTCAGCGTCGCGGTCACCGCGCGTACGCCGCAGCGCGGTCGATCCAACGACGTCGGTCATCATGATCGTGAGCGCGTTCAGTGCGCGGCTCCGATCCGGCAAGGCCTGCCTCCCCTGTTAGCTACTCAGCTGCGGATCTGCCGTTGAAACTACGGCGCCGAGGTGTAGCTATATTGCACACGTTGACTGGTCCTGGCATCAAGGTCGATCAAGGAATCGTTACAGGCGACGCTCGGTCTCTGGATCCGGACCGTCGTAGTACTGAGCGATGACCTGCTGGAAGATCGTTTGATCAGGATCGGCATGCGCAAAGAGCGTCATCGAGGAGCGCAGCTTGATCGCGTCAATGCCACCGAAGATGTGTTCGGCGGTAAGTCCACGATGCGACGCTACGATCTCGGCACACTCGACGAGCCGTGTTCCGAGCACCGGATGCGCAAGGTAAGCCTGCGCCTCAGCCAGATCGCTGATCGCATACGCCTGGGCCATGGCACTGCGCCCGAGCCCTGCGATCTGCGGGAAGACGAACCACATCCAGTGACTGGTCTTGCGCCCGTTTCGCAGCTCCGCGACCGCCCGCTGGTACGTGCCGCCGCTGTCCTGCGCCCTGACGAAACGCTCGAGATCCATGCCGGCGATGTGGCAGCCGCTAGCGTTGGGTTCCGCCTGCAACTGCCGGAATGATCGAAATCTTGGTGCCCTCAGCCACCTGGGCGTCGAGGCCGCCTATGAAACGCACATCGTCGTCACCAACATAGACATTGACGAAACGCCGCAGCGCGCCGGCATCGTCGAGAATCCGCGCCCGGATACCCGGGTGATTGTCCTCCAAGGAATCCAGGACCTCGGCCAGGGTGCGACCGTCAGCGTTCACCTCGCCTACGCCGCCGGTGTAGGTACGCAGGATGGTGGGGATGCGGACGGTGGCACTCATGAGTTCGTATCCTTCCAGAAATCGATGAACGCCTCATAGCGTGGCGGAATAGTGATCTTGGGCCCGACGCGATCGGCAACTGCATCAAGAGTTTTCAGCCCGTCACCGGAGTTGATCACCACCGTTTCCGCCTCGGGGTCGAGGACACCGTCGGACAGCAATTTTGCTGCGACACCGACTGTGACGCCGCCGGCGGTCTCGGCAAAGATGCCCTCAGTCCGCGCCAGGCGCTGAATGTTGGCAACTAGGGTCTCGTCGTCGACGTCGGCGACCACACCACCGGTACGCCGCACGACATCCAGCACGTAAGGCCCATCCGCCGGGTTACCGATGGCGAGCGACTTGGCGATCGTCTCGGGCTTCACCGGTGCCACGAAGTCCTGACCGGCGCGATAGGCCTGGGCTACCGGCGAGCATCCTGTTGCCTGTGCGCCGAAGATCGCGAATGGTTTGTCCTCGACTAGCCCTAGCCTGATCAGCTCGCGGAAGCCCTTGTCGATCTTGGTCAGCTGGGCGCCGGAGGCCACCGGAACGACAACCTGGTCGGGAATCCGCCAGCCGAGCTGTTCGGCGATCTCATACCCCAGAGTCTTGGAGCCCTCCGCGTAGTAGGGCCTGACGTTCACGTTGACGAAGGCCCAACCCTCTTCCTCAGCGGCGATCTCGCTGGCGAGCTTGTTGACGTCGTCGTAGGTGCCTTCGATGGCGATCAGGGTCGTGTCATAGACGGCGGAGGCCAAGATCTTCTGTCGCTCGAGATTGGCAGGAACAAAGACAACCGATTTGATCCCGGCGCGGGCAGCGGCCGCGGCTACAGCGTTGGCGAGGTTGCCGGTGGAGGGGCAGGCAAGCACCTTGAGGCCCAGCTCACGAGCGGCCGACAGAGCGACTGCGACGACACGGTCCTTGAATGAATGTGTCGGATTGCCGGAGTCGTCCTTAATCCAGAGCTGTTTCAGACCAAGATCATCCGCAAGATGGCGGGCATCGACCAACCGGGTGAAGCCGGGGTCGGTAGAGCGGAAGGTGGCGATGTCGGCTGGGACCGGCAACAGCGGGGCATATCGCCAGATGCTCCGCGGGCCCGCCTCGATCCGTTCGCGGGTGATGGTCGGAAACTCGTAGCCGACCTCGAGCGGACCGAAGCACTCGGTACAGGCGTAGAAGGTGCCGAGCGCTGTGCGCGCCCCGCATTCCCGACAGACCAGGTGGGTGGCGTTTCCAAAGGCACCTGCCCGGACGCCAGGAGGGGGAGCTGGATCGGTGTCGACCACCGCAGTCATCGTCGTCCTCACTTCATCTTTCTCAGCCGGCTTTCGGCGGAGTCGGAGTTGGCACCGTTTCTGATCGGTCAGTCGGTTGCCGGGGAGTCGTCGGGCCGGTCCCTCGTCCCCTCTGGATGAACACGGCTCAGCGTAGGCGCCGGATAACACACGAGGCACCCTAAGTCCGAATCCTGGGAACGACATCCAGATATTGGTCCACTCAGTCTGACCACCGGACCGCACCGACACGCAGCACTGGTGACCCCCCACCTTTCAGCTCGGGACCGGAGCGCAGTGCGAGCACGAAGCACGCGACCCCGAGGAGTGCCACCGCTCGGACCCATCTCGCCATCACACTGCCAGGATTGGGACCGTGAAAACTGGCTGGCCGGCTTCCGGGTGGCAATGGGTGCGCTTCGTCGGCAACTTCATCAATCTCAGTACGCCCGTCGGTTTGGCGGTTGCCCGGATCGGCCGGGCCAGCATCAGACGCGGACCGCGTGGCCTGTTTCTTGGGGAGGGCTACTGCCTCAAGTTCCCCATCGCTGGCGCATTCACGATCGGCAATGTGATCACCACTAGCACGACTTGGGACAGCATGCTGCGCACCTATCCGTTATTGATCAAGCACGAAGAGAGACATACCTGGCAGTACCTTTACTGCCTCGGATTGCCTTACTACATCCCGTATGTGATCTTCATGGGCTGGTCGGTGCTGCGCACCGGAGACCGCGCCGCGCGGAACTTTTTTGAGCGGCAAGCGGGTCTGGCCGCGGGCGGCTATATCGAGTATCCGGTTAGGCCGATCGGAGAGAATCTTCAGGCAGTCCTGGGCAAGCTGAAACTCACTCGATCGTGAGATCAATTCCCAGTCGCTTGGCTGAGCGGTTGCGCTGCCTGGTCGCCCGGAGACGACGCAGCCGCTTGACGAGAAGCGGATCCTGGGCGAGCGCCTCGGGCTTATCGATCAAGGCGTTCAAGACCTGGTAGTAGCGCGTAGCCGACATCTGGAACCTGTCGCGAATCGCCTGCTCCTTAGCTCCAGCGAACTTCCACCACTGACGCTCGAAGGTGAGGATCTCGGTGTCCCGCGCGCTCAACTCACCAAGCGGCTCCTTACCGTCGTGCTGACTCGAAGCGAGGATCATAGGGTCATCGTAGATCGAAATCACATCGATGTCATTCGTCTCGCAGCGGGATTCGGCCCAGCTTGCTTCTAGCTGCTCGCCGTTGGCCATAAGGGAGCAAGATAGCCGCTGGTAGCCGGTTCGGCTACTCGCCGCCCGACGAGGGTGCCATGTTGTTGGATGGGACTGTGACGGATCTCACGAGCTGGGGCATCCTCGCCACCGGGCACATCGCATCGGTGTTCGTCCGTGACCTTGCCCTGCTGCCGACTGAGGCCAGACTGGTCGCCGTCGGCTCACGCACGCTTGAGAAGGCGATGGGATTCGCAGCCGATCATGGCATTCCACGCGCCTACGACTCCTACGCAGAGTTGGCCGGAGATCCAGATATCGACGTTGTCTACGTCGCCTCCAGCCACCATGATCATTTTGTGTCCGCGAAACTGTGCCTCGAAGCCGGAAAATCTGTCCTGGTTGAAAAACCACTGACCACCAACCCCGACGACACTGCAGAATTGATCAGTCTGGCGGATGAGCGTGGGCTATTTTTGATGGAGGCTCTCTGGACCCGGACGAACCCCCTGCTTCGCAAGGCGGCGGCGCTGGCAGCCTCTGGTGATCTTGGTGAGATCAGGCATGTCTCGGCCAATTTCGGCTTTGCGTTTCGTGGACCACTAACCCATCGGTTGCTCGACCCTGCTCAGGCCGGCGGCGCAATCCTCGACGCCGGCGTCTATCCAGCGCATGTGGTCAATCTCTTCCTGGGTGAGCCGGCGGAATTGGTCGGTTATGGCAGTCACGCGGCGACGGGTGTGGACAGCCACGCCGCTGCCGTGCTCAATTACCCGGCGACTGAGGATCGCCCGGCGGCTACCGCGACGGTGA
>JBKPTR010000316.1:0-13116 GCA_046735615.1 Actinomycetota bacterium | reverse complement strand
CGCAAAGATCTGAAGGCGCTGCAGCCGCCCCGAGACCACCAGATCCCGCAGGCCGGTTTCTGGCTGTTGCAGGGTGAAGCGCATGCCACCACCAGGGCGTCCGAACCAGGGCGGCGTAATCGCTGCGCGGACCCGGATATCGGCCATCGTCAGGAACTTGTGAACGTCGTTCTCGGGGCGCAACGAGGTTGGCGGCAGTGAACGGAACTCAAAAGGAGTGTCGATCGGATAGGTATGCACACCGTCGAGCGCTCCGATCCTGTCGATCGGCAGCGCCGACGGTAAATCGATCACAATGCCGTGCGGCCCCGCCTCCCGGGCACGATCGCGGAGGTCGAAGTAGTGCAGCGCGATCTTGCCCACGATGGTGTCGAGCTCGTGACGCGACATCGGGCGTATGGGCGGCAGTGGCCGAGATACATAACCGATTGCCGCCTGCCTGATTTCGGCTTCGGAATCCGCACTGAGTAGCCGGAAGGCCTCGCCGTAGTCCACTGTCTCCAGGACGAACCTCGTCCCATCAGCGCGTACCCGTAGCGCCCCTTCCAGCGGCGCTACCGCCGAGTCATCGCCCGGCAACTGGATGTCGAACCGGGTGAGCCCAACCGCATCCAGCTCAGCGCGAAGTCCGTCAAGCACGGCTGACACGTTATCGGCTGCGCGCCGACCTACCAGCGCCACAGAGGGCTATGGCCGTCTGAGACGCTGACAAGTCAGAATGAATGACACTCAAGGGAGGCAGCAGCGTGACATTGATCCGGGCGGCGATCACCCAGACAACCTGGACCGGCGACAAGGAGTCGATGCTCGACAAACACGAGCAGTTCGCCCGGGAGGCCAAGGCTCAGGGAGCGCAGGTGATCTGCTTCCAGGAGTTGTTCTATTCGCCGTATCTGGGCATAACCGAGGACATCAGGTACTACGACTACGCCGAACCCACCGACGGGCCTATCGTGCAGCGCTTTGCCGCACTCGCCGCTGAGCTGTCGATGGTCACGGTGCTGCCGATTTTCGAGGAGGAGCAGCCAGGCGTCTACTACAACACCGCGGTGGTAGTCGATGCCGACGGCAGGGTGCTCGGGAAGTACCGCAAGAACCACATACCGAACCTCGACAAGTTCTGGGAGAAGTTCTACTTCCGCCCGGGCAACCTGGGATACCCGGTGTTTGAGACTGCTGTCGGCCCGATCGGGATCTACATCTGCTACGACCGTCACTTTCCGGAAGGCTGGCGCGAGCTCGGCCTGAACGGTGCGCAGATCGTCTTCAATCCGAACGCCACGAAGCCCGGACTTTCCAACCGGCTCTGGGAAATCGAGCAGCCCGCGGCCGCCGCGGCCAACGGTTACTTCATCGCGGCACCCAACCGAGTCGGCCGGGAGGACAACGAGTACGGCGAGCTAGCCGTCACCTTCTACGGCTCCAGCCAGTTCTGCGATCCGCAGGGCAACGTAGTCGGTGCCATGGGGAGCGATGAGCACGAGGAGGTCGTAGTCCGCGACCTCGATATGGACATGATCAGGCAGGTACGCAACACCTGGCAGTTTTACCGGGACCGACGGCCTGAGTCCTACGTCGCGATCACCAAGCCATGATCGGAAGAAATCTTATGACCACAACCTTGATCAAGAATGGGACCGTGATCAATGCCACGGGTTCTGCTGCCGCCGATGTACTGGTAGACGGCGAGACCATTGCCGCCGTACTGAATCCTAGATCAGGATTACTTGGAGTTGATCTTGAAGGGAGCGTTGATTCTGTCGTTGATGCCACGGGTAAGTACGTCATCCCGGGCGGCATCGATCCACATACACACATGGAACTGCCTTTCGGCGGCACCCAGGCCTCTGACACCTTCGAGACCGGTACTCGAGCCGCCGCTTGGGGCGGCACAACTTCGATCATCGACTTCGCGGTGCAGCGCTACGGCGAGCGGGTGGAGGAGGGACTAGCAACGTGGCACGCCAAAGCAGCGGGGAATGCCTGCATCGACTACGGCTTCCACCAGATCATTGGTGGCGTCGATGAGTTCTCGCTCAAGGCGATGGACGGATTGATCGATGAAGGCGTGACGAGCTTCAAGCTGTTCATGGCCTACCCGGGCGTCTTCTATTCCGACGACGCGCAGGTCCTCAAGGCGATGCAAAAGTCGGCCGAAACCGGACTGCTGACCATGATGCATGCCGAGAACGGCCCGGCGATTGATGTGCTCGCCGAGCAGCTGTATTCGGCCGGCAAGACATCGCCCTATTACCACGGGGTGGCGCGGGCCTGGCAGATGGAGCAGGAGGCGACGCATCGCGCGATCATGATCGCCAACCTGGCCGGCGCGCCACTTTACGTAGTGCACGTCAGCGCCAAGCAGGCGGTCGAGCAATTGGCCGCGGCTCGTGACAGGGGTCAGAACGTCTTCGGCGAAACCTGTCCGCAATACCTCTACCTTTCGCTAGAAGATCAACTTGGCGCGCCTGGCTTTGAGGGCGCCAAGTGGGTGTGTTCCACACCGCTGCGGGCCCGTGCCGATGGTCATCAAGATGCTATGTGGCAGGCGCTGCGGACCAACGACTTGCAGATCGTTTCCACCGATCACTGCCCGTTCTGCATGAAGGAACAGAAGGAGCTCGGGCTGAATGATTTCCGGGCGATTCCCAATGGCATCGGGGGAATCGAGCACCGCATGGATCTGATGTACCAGGGCGTGGTCACTGGCAAGATCTCGCTGCCTCGTTGGGTCGAGCTGACCTCCACAACTCCGGCGCTGATGTTCGGTCTGCAAGGCAAGAAAGGCGTGATTCAGCCGGGTGCCGATGCCGATCTGGTGATCTATGACCCGGCCGGCCATACCTCGATCGGCTACGAGAAGACCCACCACATGAACATGGACTACTCCGCCTGGGAGGGGTTCGAGATCGATGGCCACGTGGACTGGGTGATGTCCCGCGGCACGGTGCTGGTCGACGATTCGGGCTTTGTCGGCAGCAAGGGCCATGGCCAGTACCTCAAGCGCGGCCTCAGCGACTACCTGCTCTGAGGAGTGATCATCCATGGATTTTGGTGTGGTATTGCAGACCAACCCTCCGGCGTGGCGTACGGTCCAGCTCGCTGAGCTCTCGGAGGCACACGGCTTCGATTACGTGTGGACGTTCGACTCGCACCTGTTGTGGCAGGAGCCATACGTGATCTACAGCCAGATCCTGGCGCGCACCAATCGGGTGATGGTTGGGCCGATGGTCACCAATCCGGCGACGCGAGACTGGACCGTAACTGCCTCATTGTTCGCAACCCTGAATGAGATGTTCGGCAACCGGACCATCTGCGGCATCGGTCGCGGCGACTCCGCCGTACGCGTCACGAACGGCCGGCCGACAACCATCCGCGAGCTGCGCGAGGCCACCCATGTGATCCGTGAGTTGGCCAGCTGCCGCCCGGTCGCGTACAAGGGCTCGACGCTGCAGTTCCCATGGGCGCGTACCTCAACCCTGGAGGTCTGGGTGGCGGCGTACGGGCCGATGGCCTTGCGGGCCGCTGGCGAGATCGGCGACGGCTACATCTTGCAACTCGCCGATATCGACATCGCGGCGTGGATGATCAACTCAGTGCGTACGGCAGCCTCGAATGCTGGACGTGACCCCGATGCGATCACCTTCTGCGTCGCCGCTCCGATGTATGTCGGTGAGGACTGGGTACACATGAGAGACCAATGCCGCTGGTTCGGAGGCATGGTCGGCAACCACGTGGCCGACATCGTCGCGAAGTACGGCGACACCGGTGAAGTTCCTCAGGCGCTGACCAACTACATCAAAGGCCGCGAGGGCTACGACTACAACGAGCATGGTCAGGCCGGAAACGTTCACACCTCATTCGTGCCGGACGAGATCGTGGATCGATTCTGTGTGCTGGGCAGGGCCGATGATCACATTGCCAAGCTGAGGCAGCTGAAGGACGTGGGAGTCGACCAGTTCGCCGGCTACCTGCAACACGACAACAAGGAAGAAACGCTCCGAGTCTACGGCGAGACGATCATGCCGGCGCTGCACGAGCACGTGACGGCTAAGAAGTAACCTGCACGGTTCGACTGCCATGTGCCGTGAGGACGACCTGTGCCCCTGAGGACGACCTATGCGCCCTGAGGACGACCCATGCGCCCTGAGCCTGTCGAAGTGCAATAACGCATCATTGCTACCGGGGGTAGGACTGCCGGTAGTATAAGGGTATGAAGGTTAGCGTAAGCATCCCCAATGCCGATGTGGAGTTCCTGGACAGCTATGCCCATGAGCACGGCATCGAGTCACGTTCGGCCGCCGTCCAACAAGCAATCGCACTGCTCCGCGCGTCAGAGCTGGGGGATGCCTACGAGTTGGCCTGGGAGGAATGGGAACAATCCGGCGAAGCCGAGCTCTGGGAGCCCACCGTTGCTGACGGTCTGTCGCGTTCGTGAGGCGCGGGGAAATTCGTTTCGCTGACTTGGAGCCCGTGCGCGGCTCCGAGGCCAACAAGCGACGACCCGTGGTGATTGTGAGCAACGACGGTGCCAACCAGCGGGCGGCAACTCTTGGCCATGGTGTGGTGACCGTCGTCCCCGTGACCTCCAACGTGGCACGCGTGCTTCCCTTTCAGACGCTGCTTGACCTGGGCGCGACTGGACTGGCACGCCCGTCGAAAGCACAGGCTGAACAGGTCAGATCTATTGACGTCCGGCGCCTCGGGCCACGCATCGGACACCTGCCCGCGGCTACGATTTCCGAACTCGATGAGGCGCTGCGGCTACACCTCGCCTTGTAGCAATCAGCGGATGGTACGCAGCGGCGTTTGAGCTGGTGGGCTTCGGGGAAACGTGGTTCTGAAGGGCCCGATCCGGCGGACGCCGACTACCGTGGATGGAGCGATCAACCTCGGCACTGGTTTCCACATAAGGACCTTCCTCAGCCGGCTCCGGGCGTTGACGTTGGAGGTTGTCATGTTGTTCGAGGTGTTGGCGGTGCTGGGTGGAGCTGCTCTCGCAGCAGCCGCGGTGAGTCTCAGAGTCGTGAAGCAGTACGAGCGTGGCCTGGTCTTCAGGTTTGGTCGGGTCCTTGATCAGATACGCGGCCCAGGTCTGGCCATGATCGTCCCCATCGCCGATCGGCTGCACAAGGTCAATCTGCAGGTCGTCACGATGGCCGTGCCCGCGCAAGAGGGGATTACCCGCGACAACGTGACGGTCAAAGTGGATGCGGTTGTCTACTTCCGCGTCGTTGATCCGGTTCGAGCGATCGTCAATGTCGAGGACTATCCGTTTGCTGTCTCTCAGGTAGCTCAGACGTCATTGCGCTCGATCATCGGCAAGAGTGATCTCGATGATCTGCTGACCAATCGGGAGCGGCTCAACGAGGGACTAGAGCTCATGCTCGACAATCCCGCCGTCGAATGGGGAATCCACATCGATCGGGTCGAGATCAAGGATGTCGCATTGCCGGAGACGATGAAACGGTCGATGTCACGCCAGGCCGAGGCCGAGCGGGAGCGGCGGGCTCGCGTCATCTCGGCCGAGGGCGAGCTGCAGGCCTCGGACCGGCTGGCGCAGGCCGCAGCCACGATGGCCGACACGCCGGGCGCGCTCCAACTGCGGCTGCTGGAGACCATCGTGGAAGTTGCCGCGGAGAAGAATTCCACCCTGGTACTGCCCTTCCCTGTCGAGCTGTTGCGCTTCCTGGAGAACAACACCGGCCTGGCGTCGGCCATTTCCGCAGCTCAGGCGGCCGCGGACCAGGCCACCGACGTCGGCAAGGCGTCGCCGGATGTCAAGGAAAGGCTCGACAGCGCGCCTGACGTAGCTGCCCTAGAGGCTCGGGACCCCGACAATGCAAGCCAGCCGGTTATCCGCGCCGCCAATCACCTCAGCCCAGTCCGGCAGGGCCGCTCCCCCGCCCAGAACGGCGGCTGATCGGCCCAGCGGCGCTCTAACTGTTGGATCTGGGCCCTTAGCTCCCGGTCGTACAAGTCGCGTACGCCGGCCATGAAGTCGTCGCCAAGCGGCGGTAGCTCGCCGGCCCGCCGCATTGACTGTGGCTGCGCGACGGTACGCGCTCCCGGTCTTGCCGTGGTGTTGGCGGCAATAAGACAATGCACCTACCGCCGTAAGGCTCTCAACGTCGCGCCAATCCCCAGCATCTCGGTGACGTCTGTCCAAACATCTCGGTGACGTCCGCCCAAACCAAGATCAAAGGGCAAATTACTCCGCCAGGTGTAAAATCGCCGACGACCGGAGGAAATCGCGATCATGATCAAGATTAAGTTCCTCAGCAAGCTTGCACTCACGCTTGCGGCGGGATGTCTCTCTGTCGGGATGCTGGGAGTGGACGCCACCGCGCAAGCCCCCAGGGCACTGATCACCGTAGTCATCGGCGATAACCTCACCTACGAGAACATGAGCCTCGGCAGCGCGGCGAAGCTGCTGGTCTCTCACGTGTGCGGCGTTGATGAGCGTGACGCCAAGGACATCGTGGAGCTGGCCGCAAAGGACAACCAGAGGATCGTTGCCATCTGTCCCGGAACGGGGGCGGTATTCCACGTCATCCCGTAACAAGATTGACTAGCGTCAAGATCACTGAGCCCAGCTGTTGGCTAAATAACCCGCCGACTTGTCAGAATCCAGTTGAGTCATAGGTCAACGGGATTCTGACAGTCGGCGGTGAGTGCGTTACCAGCGATCGTGGATCTGCGCGCGTAGCTCGCGGTCATAGAGCGCGCGTACGCCGTCCATGAAGTCGTCGCCGAGCGGCGGTAGCTCGCCGGCTGCCGCATTGGCTGTGGCCTGCGCGACGGTACGCGCTCCCGGTATCACCGTCGTCACGCCAGATTGCTGCGCCACCCAGGCCAGAGCCGCCTGTGCCGGCGTCACTTGGAACGGCAGCTTGGCCACAAGATCAGCAAACTCCTGCGCAGCACGTACGCCGGTCTCGTAGTCGACACCAGAGAAGGTCTCGCCTACGTCGAATGCTTGCCCGGCGCGGTTGAAGTTCCGATGATCATTCTCGGCAAACGTGGTCGAGGTCGTGTACGCCCCACTGAGCAGGCCACTGGCAAGGGGAACGCGGGCGATGATCCCCACGCCATTGGTGATCGCCGAGGGCAGGACCGTCTCCAGCGGCTTGAGGCGGAACGCGTTGAGGATGATCTGCACTGTTGCGGTGCCACGCCTAGAGATTGCCGTGAGCGCCTCGTCGCAGGTCTCGACGCTTACCCCGTAGTTGGCGATCGCTCCATCAGCCACAAGCGTGTCGAGTGCGTCGTAGATCTGATCTTGGGAGTACACGGCCGTCGGCGGACAGTGCAGCTGGACAAGATCAAGTCGGTCCATGCCCAGGTTGCGCCGCGATCTGTCCGTCCAGGCGCGGAAGTTCTGCAGCGTAAAGTTCTCCGATACCTGATCAACCCGCCGGCCCATCTTGGTGGCGACCATGATCGGCAGCTCTGGATTCTCAGCCCGGAAACGGCCGATCAGCAGCTCGCTGCGGCCGTCACCGTAGACGTCGGCGGTATCGAAGAACGTCACTCCAGACTCGACGGCGGTGCCGAGCACCTCCAGCGCCGCCGTCTCGCTCACCTCGCCCCAGTCCGCACCGAGTTGCCAGGTGCCGAGTCCGATCACGGAAACCGGACGCTCAGTACGACCGAGAACGCGTTCTTCCATACCGGTTACCCTACGGACACCTCCTGATGGGACCGACGCAGCACCGCGGCCGCGACCCCCGCAAATCCGATAGCCTGCAACACGGCACCGATGACCTCGAGCACCTCGCCGCCGAGGAACAGACCGCTGATGTGCAATGGCGGCCAGAGCATGATCAAGATTGTCGCCCAGATGGGCACCGCACGGCTCCGCAGCAGGCCGATCGCGAAGAGCAGCGTGCCCAGCAAGTTGCCCACGATAAAGATCGGAAACACCCAAGCAGTCGAAGGATCGCTCTGACTCGCATCGATCACCGCCGCATAATCGGCCAGCGGTCCGCCGCGCTCCGCCATCGCGAAAATGATCATATTGCTGAGTAGCACACCGAAGTAGCAGACGTAGCCGGCAATCATCAAGGACCCGCCTACGAAGGCCAACCGCGACTGCCGTGCCAGACCCAAGGCCGTAAGCACGGCAGGAATGATCAGCAGGCAACCGATCATTCCTGCAACGAGGCAGAGCCGAAGCATCCCAGGACCTGTTGCTGCAAGAGCCAGTGCATCGGCTCCGGTCTCGTCGCTGCCACCATTGCGGATCATCCAGGCATAGCTGGCGTTCGTGATCACGAAGCCCCACGGCGCAAGGATGAGGGCGAGTGCGCCGCCCAGCCGCCGTAGTCGTCCGGTCATGCGCGCTGAGCTTGTCGAAGCGTGCCCTTCAACGGGCTCAGCGCGCATAGCGCTCTGCTCGACCGCGGTCATCGTGCCCCCGCCAGGTCGGATGCCGAAGACCGGCCAATACGAGCGCAGCACCAACCACGGTGAACCCAATCCCGAAACCCGCGGCGATCATCGCACCGGTCGGCACGCCCGGCTCGAGAAACGCTGGCACTGCCGCCAGGGCCGAGAGCAGCCGCAACACGACAAGAGCTATCGCGGCAACCATCCGGCCAGGCCATGCCAAGATCACCAAGATGATGCTGATCAAGCCGAGCCCAGCACCGATCAGCGCGATCACCATCGGCGGATGCTGGCCGTCAGTCATCAGCGGCCCAGCCAGATCCACCAGCGACAACAGGCCGAGCACGATCAGCCCGGCGCGATAGGGACGAGTCATCTCTAAAAAGCCTCCTCGAGAGTTGGTCCGACCTACTTGGCCGGACGTCTCCACTGTCGAGGCAAGGCTGGCTCGCCGGATGAGACGATCGTCCGGGCAACGTAGGAAGTTCCCCGGTCTGATCGGGAAACCTTCCCAGGACACCGGGAGGGTATTCGGCGCAAACTTGGGCTATGACGCGCGTACTGCGCATGACGACGCGCGAGCCCTCGAGCCGTAGGGCCCGCTGGCTTGCGGCCGTCCTGGCTGGGTTTGCGATCGCCGAAGTCATGACCGCAGCACTGCTGTCGATCATCATCGGCTGGTCCTGGAAGGACGCGCTCGAGGCATTCGTCGTCACCAACAGCCTGATGGGGGTGGCGTTCGCCGGGTGTGGCGGAATCCTCGCGTGGCACCGTCCACGCAATCCGATCGGCTGGCTATTCGTCGCCGCCGGCCTGGCCCACGCGACCACGGCGGCAGCGGCGCCAGCGATCCAACTACTGATAACGGCCGAGGCGCCGCTGACAGCACAACGCCTGCTCCTCACACTGTTCGCTTGGTCATGGCCATGGTCGATCGGGCTGTGCGTGCCGCTGGCGCTGCTGCTCTTTCCCGACGGCCGACCCCCGTCACGGCGGTGGAACTGGGTGGTTGTTGCGGTGATTGTGACCGCGCCATTGTTCGCGCTCGAGATGGGCACCAGCCCGGAGCCGCTTGAACCAGGAGTCCCGGTCGGCTTTCTCACCTTCGCTGGCTACGCCGCACTGCAACCACTCTGGATCGCTACCGAGATTCGCGGCCTGCTCGCGTTGGGTCTTGGCCTGGCCGCGCTGGTTGTACGCTACCGCCGCGGATCAGAGGTCGAGCGCCGTCAGCTCCTCTGGCTGCTGCTGGCTGTCCTTGTGGCGTTGATCGTGATCTTGCCCTGGGGCTTGGTTGCCGGCACGCCCGTCGAGGTGCTGTTCGCTATCCCGCTCATCCCGATTGCCGTCACGGTCGCAATCGTGCGGCAGGAACTTCTGGACATCCGCCTCGTGGTCGCACGCCTGCTGGCATGGATGATGTTGCTGTTAGTGGTCGTCCTCGCCTATGCGGCACTCACCGCGCTGATCGCCCGATTCGGGCCGGTCGGGTTGCGCTGGTCAACTTTTGTCACCGTGCTGCTCGTGATACTCGCGGTGCCCTTACTGCCGCGGCTGCAACGACTGGTCGACGGCGCGCTTTACGGTGATCGGGGCGATCCGGCTCGGGTCGTGTCCCGGCTCGGTGAGCAGCTCGCCACTCCGGATGCAGGACTGCAAGGAGTGGTGACAACAATCCGTACGGCCCTCCGGCTGCCCTATCTCGCGATCGAGCGGGACGGCAGCATTCTGGCCAGCGACGGTGAGCCGTCAGAGCGTGTGCATCCGTGGCCGCTCACCCATGGCGGCAAGACGGCGGGTCAATTGATGGTGGGACTGCGCGCAGGCGAGCGAGAGCTGGCCGCCGCCGATCGTCGAGCGCTGACCATGCTCGCCGATCCAGTCGCTGTCGCGGTGCACTCGACGGTGGTATCCGAGGAAGTGCAGGCCTCTCGGGAGCGGATCATCGCAGCCCGGGAAGAGGAGCGCCGGCGGCTGCGCCGGGAGCTACATGACGGGCTAGGGCCGGCCCTGACTGGCATCGCTTTTGCCGCCGACGCAGCTGCGAACACCATTGACGATGATCCCGAACAGTCCCAGCGCCTGCTGACCACCCTGCGCCACGACACACGAGCGGCTCTGGCCGACGTGCGCCGCTTGGTTGATAATCTCCGACCGCCGGCGCTCGATGAGCTCGGGTTGGTTGGAGCCTTGCGGCAGCGAGCCGATCAGCTTGCCTGGCGAGCCGATGGACTGTCCGTGCATGTTCGACTCGACGTTCCGGAGGAGGTGCCGAGCTTGCCAGCCGCGATTGAGGTGGCCACATACCGTATCGCGACCGAAGCCCTCACCAATGTCGTACGCCACTCGAAGGCCACCGGTGCTGTGGTCCGACTGCGCTGCGCCGAGCAAGTCGAATTGTCGATCACCGACAATGGTCCGCCCAATGGTGCCTGGGCTCCAGGGGTCGGACTGAACGCGATGCGCGAGCGGGCCGCGGAGCTGGGCGGGTGGTTCCAGGCCGGGCCGACGCCGAGCGGGGGCCAGGTTATGGCCTCGTTTCCGCTGTCATGAGCGAAATCCGGGTGGTGCTAGCCGATGATCATCCCGTGGTACGGGCGGGTCTGACCGCGCTGCTCGGATCCCTGCAGGGCATCGAGGTGGTGGGAGTGGCCGCCGACGGTCGTGAGGCGGTTCGGGAGGTGGTGCTGCAGCGCCCAAACGTGGCAGTCCTGGATTTGCAGATGCCTGGCCAGGACGGCTTCGCGACCACACGGGAGATCGCTCGAGTGGCGCCGGAGGTTGCCGTCTTGGTGCTGACGATGTTTGACGATGATGACTCGGTGTTCGCGGCCATGCGGGCAGGTGCTCGCGGATATGTGGTCAAGGGTGCCGAGCAGGAGGAGATTGGCCGGGCGATCAGGGCCGTCGCATCGGGTGAGGCGATCTTCGGGCCAGCCATCGCGCAGCGCGTGCTGCGGTTCTTTGCGACTCCGGCGCCGGCCGCCGATCCGTTTCCCGAGTTGACTGCGCGGGAGCGGGAAATCCTCGACCTATTAGCGGCGGCGATGCCCAACTCGGTGATCGCTACTCGTCTCGGGCTGTCCCCCAAGACCGTCGCCAACCACCTGTCCTCGATCTTTATCAAGCTCCAGGTCGCGGACCGAGCGCAGGCGATTCTGAGGGCGCGGGATGCCGGGCTAGGGGTTCCGCACGACAGTTCGTAGCGGCCATTTCTGTCAGGCCTACCCATAGCGTCGTCCCGAACGGACAACATTGGGGAAAGGTTGGCCCTGCACACAGCAATACAGGCCTGGCTTGATCAGGAGGACGCACACACAGGGGCGATGGTCCGCCGTTACGGCTGGTTCATCCAGTACGTCGGCGGCAGCGAACTGTGCACGCTGCCGGGATGTGACTGCAGTGATGATCAAGATATGGTGCCGTTTGCCTAGACCGTCGGGTTGTTCGGCGTGCAGCACCCGGAGTTGCTCATCTTCGGTGTTCCGCAGGAGACGACGGGCGGAATTCTCAACGACATCGGCGAGCAGGTACGGGCCGGCCATGATCTACTGTCGGGAGAACTGATCACGTTCGAGAATTGGCCACACCGAGTCATTCCCGAGGAAGTGCCCAATCCCGGCGAAATCGTGTTCTCGGCCAACCGGTTCTACCAGCGCCCAGCCGAGTTCTCCGTGCCCGTGCTGCACCTCAGTTATGACGACAAAGCCGGCCAGTTTCCCTGGGAGCCGGACTATGCCGCACCGGAGATGCAGCCAAAACCAGGCACCTTCCGAGCCTGACCAGACAGCAAGTGGGGATACTGAATCTTCGGCGCCGACTATCCGGGGAGGGTTCATGACGATCAGCGAGGTTCCTGCAAAGACCGGCTATGTCCCGGTGAACGACCTCCAGATGTATTACGAGATCCACGGCACGGGGCAACCGCTCGTGCTGTTGCATGGCGCGTTCTCCGCCATCGGCACCTCATTTGGACAGCTGCTGCCTGGCCTTGCCGAGACCCGGCAGGTCATCGCTTTCGAGCTTCAGGGTCACGGCCGCACCGCGGACATTGATCGCCCGCTGACCCTCGAAGGGATGGCGGATGACGTCGCCGCCGCGATCGATCAACTGGTGGCCGGACCCGCCGACATCTTTGGCTACAGCACGGGCGCCGCGGTCGGCCTGCATCTCGTCATTCGGCATCCGGATGTGGTGCGCAAGCTGGTGCTCGCATCGGTCACCTACACCATGGCAGGCGTCCATCCAGGCCTGATGGAGGGACTAGGCGAGATGACACCGGAGATGATGCATGGTTCGCCGTGGCACGAGGAATACCTGCGGATCGCGCCGCGCCCGGAAGACTTCCCCAGGCTCTTCGCCAAGAAGACGCAGATGGACCGGCAGATCAAAGATCTACCAGCCGAGACCATCAGCGCGATCAAGGCACCTACCCTCTTGATCATCGGAGATTCCGACCTTGTCCGCCCGGAACACGCGGTGGAGATGTTTCGCCTGCTGGGCGGCGGCGTCTTTGGTGATACTCCTGCCGGCCTGCCGGATTCACAGCTGGCCATACTCCCCGGCACGTCTCACGTGACGGTAGTGAACCGCGCCGATCTGCTGCTGCCGATGATCACATCGTTCCTTGATGCGCCCATGCCGACGGACAAGGTGACTTAGCCCTTCCGCACAAACCGGACGTGCAGAGCGGCCGGAGTTCCTACGAACTCGGCGACCTCATAC
>JBKPTR010000315.1:0-31088 GCA_046735615.1 Actinomycetota bacterium | reverse complement strand
CCGCGTCGCAGGCCGTAGGGATGACTCGCACCGCGTGGCCGGCGGAGTCCGGCCCGTGATACAGATCAGGGTGTGTTTCGGTAGCGGACCCTGCGGAAGCCTCGGGCTGTTGTTCTGGGTCGGGAGGCCGGGTTAGCGGCTAGCTCGGCCGACACTCGAGCGTGCGGCTGGGCCGTCCAGGCCGGCGTTTCAGCTGCGGCGTCGCGGATCTGGTTGGCCAGCTCAGCAACCAGGTGTGATCGGGCGGCCAGGTATGGGCCCCATGTGGAGTCGGCGGCGATGCGGTCGGGAATGCCGGGCAGCCACGGCAGGGGACCGTCTCGACCGCGGAGCGGGTTGGTGTCCTCTAGGCGCCAGTCCAGCACGGCGGCTCGGTCGGCGGCGCTGCTTAGCTCTCTGGCATCGCACGCGGCCCGCAGACGTTCGTGCGGATCGGCGCCGTCGGCGCCGAGGAGTAGCAGATCGGCTCGCAGGGTCGGCCATGTCGGCTCGTCGGTGAGCCCAGGTACCAGTCGGTTGGCAAACCCCTCCAGTGCCTGCGCGGGACTCCGACCGACGACCTCCTCGGCGGCCAGGTGCAAGGCGTCGATGTACCGCTCGACAGAGTGCCCGAGCCGGACGGCCGGATCTTGCTGCTCCCGCAGCAGGGTGCTAGCCGATCTTGGGGTGTCATCTCGGGCAATGATCTGTTCGAGCAGCTCGGTCGCGGTCGACGGCCGTATCGTGTCGGGTGCGATGAGGGTGTGCGGGTCGCCGTTCCCGACTAGCTGCAGATAGATGTGGTTGCTGAGCCGTCCCCGCGTGCACATCGTGTACAGCTGCCGCCGCGACTCGGTGCCGGTAATCAGGCCCTGCATCGTGTCGGCGGTGATCCCCTGGGCAGTGTGAATGCTGCTGGCGTAGCCCAGTTCTGCGAAATTACGTACGTAGCCGGCGGGCAGCTGGATGGTGCGGCCGCTCTGGCAGTGTTGCACCCGCAGTCCGCCGTCCCGATCAGCGGTGAGGACGGTCCACCGGTCGCCGTTTTTCACCCAGTCGGTGGCGGAGGTGCGGAGTCGACGGTCATTCTTGCGGGTGATGATCAGCTCGCCGGCACTGGCCCGGTTTCCGTCCGCCAAGGCAACGTCTGGTCCAGGTGTCGGTGCGGAGATCAGGCGGTGGGCGCGGGCTCGTTGGTTTAGGTCGGCGACCAGGTCGCGGGTTGGGGCCAACATGAGCGAGTCCAGTCCACGGCTGGAGTCGGCTCGCCAGGCGTCGAGGAGGTTTTCGGTGAGTGCGGCCACGTCGCCGACGTGGATCCGTTGGCGGTCGAGGTAGAAGCCCAACGCCTCCGGCCTGCCGTCTCGCAACGCCAGGGATGCGGCGGCTTCGGCGCGGTCGTGGAATCGGTGCAGCTCGGTCAGTCGGACCGCGCCGTGGCTGGCTTGGATGTCGCGTAGGACACCACCGGCACCAATCGCGGCGAGCTGCTGATCATCACCGATCAGCCGCACACTGCCACCCCGGCCCACAATGAACTGGACGGCGGTGTCGAGGGAGAGCGTATCCGCCATCCCGGCTTCGTCTATGAGCACCAGCGTCGAGGGGCCGATGCTGTGGACCCAGCCCGGCGGTTCGCCGTCCGGGTCGTGCAGGGACCAGGTGAGTTTGGCGAGTGTGTCGGTTAGTGCACCGGTCTGGTCGCGGAGCTGTGCGGCCGCGGCGGCGGAAGGGGCCAACCCGAGTACTTGGCCGCCGCCCTCCAGCCAAGCGTGAGTGAGTGTCCGTAGTGCGGTGGTCTTTCCCGCGCCCGCTGGGGCGATCGCTAGCTGCAGCCGGGCACCGGAGGTGGCCATGGATCGGACGAGAGTGGCCTGTCCCGCGTCCAGGGCTACCCCGTTCGCCGCCGACTCCAGCAGCGCAAGATCGGCGGCAACTTGGTCCACGGTGTGTCCGTCGGTGCGGCCCGCGGTGGCGACGAGCCGCCGCTCAGCGTCCAGGATTCGGGTTGATGTGAACAGGTCTGCGCCGGCGAAGGTGTAGACCGATGAGCCGTCGGACCGCCGCAGCGGCACCGGTTCGGCAATGGTGTCATCGGCGCTGGTGAGCGGAAGTGATCTGGTGCTGAGTACTTCGGCGACGAGCAGATCGACAAGCTGATCTACCTTGTCGGTGGTGATGCTGGCGGCGCGGATTTGGCGTTGTGCTTCGGCCAGGACATGCCAGATCTGCCAGGTGGAGCGGTGCTCCTCCATCGCCGTGAGCACCCGATCGGCCGCCGCAGCCACCCATGGGGCGTCAATCTTAGGGCCGGACGTGGTGGAGGGGTGGAGGGCGGCCTGCACCATGACACCGAGGGCTTGGGGTCTGCCGAGGACTTGGGCGGCCTCATCATGCCAAGCGATGCGCTGCTCGGTCAGGCTGCGGGGTTCGTGTTTGGCGCTGCGAGTTTCCAACGTTGCTTGCTGCGCCAAGTGCAGCATCTCCACCGGGGTCGGTGGCCGTCCGTGGTCGCGCTCGAATTGGCGCGCCAGCTCCCCGCGTCGGCTCTCGATGCTGGCCCGCCGCGCCGACCATTGGCGGTTCAGCGCAGGGTCGACGCCAACAATCTCTCGTATCGGCCGCAGCCGCGGATCTGTGTCGGCTCGCTCTGCGAAGCGGACGCCGAGGATGTCGCGGAGGTGGTGTTCCAGGGCGGTGTTGTACGCCTCCGACGCGGCCACGGTTGCCTTAAACAGGACCCGTCCGTCGATGGACAGCCACCGCCCGTCGAGGGTCTGTACCTTGTTCGCAACCGCGACATGGGTGTGCAGGTCGGGATCCCCGGCCCGGGAGTCGCGGTGGGTGAACGCGGCCGCAACCAAACCGGTCACGTTGACCTGCCGCACCCCGTTCCTGCCCTGCCGGGTGAACAATGCGTGGCGTTCGATGAAGCCCAGCGCATCCCGCACGGCAGCCTGATGCGCTACCTCGATTTGTGCGGCGACGTGCGTGTCGGCGACCGCTCACAACGTCGACACCGACTTCACCGGGGAGAAGGTCAGGTCATAGCCGGCAACAGTCTGGGTGCGCGGACGCGACTCCTTAGCAATGGTGGCGGCGATCTCGCGGGCATCGATCGGGTCGCGGCCATGCTGCTTGCGGAAGAACTCCTGTGCGACCTCGGTGCGGACCCGCGCCCGAAGTTCCGCGGAGAATGGCCTCCCCCCCAGCTGTCCGGCGGCTGCCTGCTGCGCGGCAATCCGCTTTGCGACCTCGGCCCGGAAGGGGCTGACATCTGCGGCATAGACCTTGAACGGCGCGCCGAGCTGGGTCGCTGCCTTGATGTTTGCGTCAGTCAAGTCGGCCGCGTCCAGCTGTTCCAGCCGCGTGGCGGCGAGGGGATGCCTGCCGGCGCCGAAGAGGGACCGCATCTGCTTCGCCGTCACCGCATCCCCAGCGTTGAGGCCGTCGATGCCGGCCATGCCAGAGCCGATCCACGAACCCGGGCTTTCTCCGCGTTCGGTGTAGTAGGAGGCCAGCCCGAGATGGCCTTTCTCGGTGGCATCCAACGCCGCGACCTGCCGGGTCAGATAGTCGTACCCCGACCCGGCGCTGAGCTTGTGGATGCTCATCGTCACAACCCCTGAAGGGGATCGGGTCAACCCAGCGGTCAGCCAAATTGGGGGTACGCACCGACGATGCAAACGGTGTGTGGCACATCAGATCTTGAAATCCGTGGAGGTACGGGAAACAGGTCGAGATCGTCGGTGGTGACCGCTCAACGCTTCGTCTGTGGCTTGGGTCTCGTGAACATCTATAACAGGAAGAAGTCGAGTGACGAATCAGCAGTCGGGGAGACAAGGAGCACCGGTCGGGGTTGAATGCCCAAGCCGCGTCGCGCAAACAACGTGCCGATCGGGAACGCCGGCTCGAGGCGCTCGCGGTAGAGATGTTGACTGCGCTGGGTGAACGCGACGGAGCAGTCCGGGATGCGGAGCTGCGCGCCGGCCGTGCGCAGCTGGCGATCAGGGCTTGTCCGTGCGGGAAGCGGTTGAAATGGACGGCAGCGGCGCCACAGTGTGGGAAGTGACCCGGCTGCGCCTCCTCGCTGACCAGCATTCGGGCATTGGTGCAGAGAGAAGCAGCGCTTCAGTGCGACGGGTCTAGCCGCCCATCGGGGTACCGATCTGATGGCGCCAGGACGTGGCGGTAGATCTCGCCGGATAGCGAACTCGAACCCGAGTTCATCAACGTCGACATATTTCAGCCCGCACTCAGTCACTCCGAGCGAAGATGCGCTCGCCGGGAATGGTGCGGATTGTGCAACCCCCGGCATCTCGGCGGCGAGCTTGGCTGAGGTCGACTCGGCTGTTGCGGACAACAATGTGGACGCTGGCCGAGTTTGTTGTCCTTCCGTACCTCGGTGATCTGCCTGAACGCGTCTGCTGTCACGGTGATCACGTAATTGCGTGCCGCCGGGCGAAGAAATCGAGCTGTGCCGTTCGCGGCCAGCCGACTCGTGCATCTGGCAGCGATCATGGCGGGCGCTGATCTTGATGTTCCACCCTGCCGCCTATGCCTACATCCGAGAAACGCGACGGACCTGCGCAAGGCAGAAGCGCACATAAATCGACTAAGTGCGTTGGTGGTAAGGCCCGGCTGGACCACCTTGCTCTCGGCTCGGTCTTCCATCTCCCAGGCATGCTCGAGGACATGCCAGACGATGCGGCGAGCGGCGTAGAGCGTGGTCCAGCCGTTGGGCACCACGGGTGAGCCGTCCGAAGGGGCGCCCACCACAGCAGCGACCGCCTCGCGCAGCTCCTCGCTCGCGGCGATGTCGTCGATGGCTGGCTGCTTGGAGCTTCGACCCGAGCTTGCACGTAGGACATCTCGGCGCCGATCACGTGATTGATATCTCGTTCCGGTCCCGGGCCGCCATCCTGCGGGCAAGGCAACCTGGAACAGCAGCAGCCATCTCTACCGGGCGTGAGCGAGCAGGCCATCGATCAGGGCAGGTGACGTCCACAGCGCTCCCGCCCGATCGGCGGGTGCCATCCTTGTCGCCATTCATTTGACTCTAGGCTTCGGCAATACCAAACCGAGGAGCAGTCATGAGTTCAACCGCACACATCATTTCAGCCATTTTGTTGCTGATATTGATCACGGTCATGTTCGGCGGCTTTTCACTCTTGTGGTTATTGCGCGACCGGCTACAGGGAGACCAGGTTGGGAAACTTCCGCGCCGGACACGCTCACGCTGGCGTCCTGGTGATCTTGACCTTGGTAGTCGTCGACATTGCTGATCGCGCAGGAGCGTCGGGTCAGAGACTATGGATGATCGCCGCTGCTCTGTTTATCTTCGCACTGGCCCAGTCCGGCGGATTCTTCATTGCCTTGGGCAACCGACGGCTGGGACGAGTGGTCACCACAGTTGGTGCCTTCGGCCTCGCAGCCACCGTTGTGATTGCCGCAGTGTGGCTGCTCAGCTACGCCTGATCAGCTTGTCCAGCTCCGAGCGGTCCTCGCCGACCCCGACCGGATCGCCCGATTCGACCTCACAGAGCTTGGGCGATTAGCACATCGATGTTCTATGCCCCCACGGGCCACGCCAGCGACGGAACGCGACGCCGCGACACCTGATGTGACGTCCACCAGCCTGAACGAGCCCCCGGAGGCGCGGGCAATGGCAGGGTCGTTGGTCGTGACGGCGCGGCTGGGCGTGTTCTATTCAGATGGTGTGCGGTGGGTGATGAGTTGGGCTTGCAGGCCGTCGAGGATGGCTTGGAGGCCGAATTCGAAGCTTTTCTCGGGCGCCGCGCCGTAGTCGGCGGCGGTTGTTTCGAGGCGGGCGCGTAGCCGGGGGAACTGCGTGGCGATCTGGCCGGCTTTCGACATGTGGTCGCGCATCAGCGCTTCGGCGTCACCGCCGTGGCGGTTGAGTTTCCGGGTGATTGAGGCTGCCGCGGTTGGGCCGAGGGCGTTCCCGAGGACGTAGGTGAAGACGGAGGCCATAGCCTGGTCGGCGCTCGTGCCGGTGAATCCGGCCGCCTCGTAGACGGCGAGGTTGTGGTCGTCGTGGCGGGCCTTTCCCGAGCTGACCATGAGGAAGGAGCCGAAGGCCTGCAGCAGCCAGGGGTGGCGGATCAGCATCGAATACAGTTCGGTGGCCATCTGCGTGGCGGCTGTGCGCCAGTTCGTCACGGTTAGGTCTGGCAGCGGGATCTCATTCCATACTTGGTCGCCGGCGAGTGCGATGAGGTTCTCTTTGCTGCCCACGTGCCAGTAGACCGCAGTGGCCGCAGAGCCCAGCCGCTTTCCTAACGCACGCATGTTGAGGCCTTCCAGGCCTTCGGCATCCAGCAGGTCGATCGCGGTCTTGAGGATCTGTTCGCGGGTGAGCGTGTCGCGCGGCACCCGCCCAACATAGCGACAATCTTGAACAAAGTTCAAGAAACTGCTTGAACCGTGTTCAACTATCGTCTTATCATCCCACTTGAACACAGTTAAAGTTGTTGGGAGAGTGGAATTGTCACACGAGTTGTTGTCCGGTTTCGTTGAGGTGACGGCCGGAAGGTTCGGCATTCCGGGGGTTGCGGTCGGCGTCTGGGCAGACGGCGAGGAGGCCTATGCGTGTCACGGAGTGACAAGTGTGGACAACCCACTGCCTGTCGACCGGGACACGCTGTACGTACTGGGTTCAGCGACGAAGACCTTCACAGCGACTGTGCTGATGCGTCTGGTCGCGGAAGGCAGGGTCGAGTTGGACGCGCCGGTGCGTCGGTATGTTCCCGAGCTGCGGCTTGCGGACGAGGGCGCCTCGTCGGAGGTCACGGTGTTGCAGCTGCTCAACCACACCTCGGGGCTGGGCTGGGACCTTCTGGTCGATACCGGTGAAGGGGACGACGCTTTGACCAGATTTGTGGCCGAGCTGGCCGAGTTGGAGCTGATCGCGCCACCTGGGGAACGAGCCTCCTATAGCCAGGCTGGATACAGCGTGGTCGGGCGCATCATCGAGAAGGTTACGAAGCTGACCTATGAGCGCGCGGTCGCCCTGCTCGTCTTAGAGCCGCTTGGCCTGTCGCACACATTCTTTGCGCTCGATGACGTGATGACACAGCGGTTCGCCGTCGGCCACAATCGTGGCGAGGATGGAACGCTCTCCATCGCGCGGCTGTGGAGGGGCCCGCGTTGTCGGAATCCCGGCGGGGGTATCGCCTCCTCGGTGGCCGACCAGCTGCGCTGGGCCCGGTTCCATCTCGGTGACGGCCGCGCCGAAAGCGGTGATGCTGTTCTGCCCGCCGAGGTGCTGCATCGGATGAAGGAGCCGACGGTCGCATTGCAGGGGAGCACGCTCGGCGACGCCCTCGGCATCGGCTGGTTCCTACGCGACGTCGACGGCGTTCGCATTGTCGGGCATGGCGGTTCAGCGAACGGCCAGTTCGCCGAGTGCCTTACGGTGCCTGAGCGGGGTTTCGCAGTTGTCGCCGTATCCAACGCTGGCCCGGACGGCATCCCCTGCAACCAAGCCGTCGTCCGTTGGGCGCTCGAGGCGTACCTCGGTGTGATGGACCGAGATCCGGAGCCACTCCCGTACGACGAGGCGCGCGCCATTGAGGTCGTTGGGCGCTACGACATTGATGTCATGAGCCTCGTCATCGTCACTGACGAGACAAACCTGACCCTCGAGGCCCGGATCAAACCGGAGATCCGCGCCTCATGGGACGGCGAGATGCCGCCCGACTACGCCCCAGCAGCGATCGGTTTGCTCCCCGGTGACACGGACGAATACATCATCACCGAGGGCGGTCTGAAGGGGCAGCGCGGCTTCTTTACCCGCGACGAGAACGGCACGATCGTGGGTGTCGACCTCGCCGGACGGATGTACAGCCGGGTTCTGACCGCTCCCGAGTGAAGCGAGCGGATGAGATGCGACCATAAAAGGCTGAGAGCGAGGAGGAAATGATGACAGACGACGCGCAGACGCAGCAGCTCCCAAGTCCCGATCCGGCCCTTCGACGCCTGGATCGGTTCGTCGGCACATGGAAAACAGAGGGGCACCTCGTGGGCTCGGACGAGATCGTCATCAAGGGCGAGACGTCGTTCCGGTGGCTGCCAGGGGGCTTCTTCCTCGAGCAGCGCGGCACGATGGACTTTATGGGGATGCAGCTCGAGAGCCTCGAGCTGATCAGCTACGACCCCGAGTCAGGGACATTTCCCTCGACGGTCTACGCGAACATGAGCCCACTACCGCTGCCGTACCGGTGGGAGATGGAGGGTGACGCCCTGAAAATCTCGGTGTTCTACGGCCCCCTGGATGCGACTTTCACAGGCAGCTTCTCCGAGGACGGCCAGAGCTTCGGGGGGAGCTGGCGCCCTAACCCCGGCGCCGACGAGACAGTGAACATTCCCTATGACATCGGTGGACGCCGCGTGGCGTAGCTCGCCGGATTGCCCCCGAGACCCAACAGGAGGTCCGGTCGAAGCCGTCGGGCGGTCGGCAAGGTCGGCACCGAGCTGACCGCCCACGAATACGGCTACCCGAACGCTGATCGTTGAGGTCTCGCGAGCCGGCATGGAAGCAGCGCCGGGGACAAGATGGCGACAGCCCCGCCAGGCCGTAATGGAGGAGGACGGCTCAGTAGCGATCCACGAGCCCCAAGCTCGAGCTACCGCGTTGTATTGCGTTGCGGACGCGCAGCGGGATTCTTGCCTGGGAGATTGTCCGGAAGGCCGAAACGATGGAAGATCGCCGGCATCATGAACGCGGTCATCTCTTTCACTTGGGCGCCCTCGAGCGTGAGCACCTCGAGCGCCTCCGCCACATAGCTGCCCTTCTCTGCATCCCAGCGGTAGGCCGCGTTCGCCGGCTGGCCATTCGCCTGCGTCGGCAGGTAGCGATGGAAGGGCGCCACAGCAAAGGCCGCGATGACCTCCCGACCGCGCCACCAGGTTAAATACGGTGGCATCGCGAATGTGGCGTCCTCCGCGAGCATTGCCGCGAGCGCGGCAACGTCGCCCCGCTCCCAGGCATCGAGGTAGCGCTCCACTATCGCGCGGACGCGCTCGTCCCCGAGCGAGCGGACGGTCGCCTGCTGGCTGCGTGCCGGCATCCGCTCATGGACCCTCCGCCGCGCCCGCTGCAGCGCGCTGTTCACCGAGGCGACCGTGGTATCCAGCGTGCTCGCGGTCTCTTTGGCCGAGAAGCCGAGTACGTCCCGCAGAAGGAGTACGGCACGCTGCGATGCCGGCAGGTACTGCAGGGCCGCGACAAATGCGAGCTCGACGGCCTCGCGTTGCTCATAGCGAGCCTCAGGCGAGGCGTACCCGTCTTCCAGTCCGACGGCTTCATCCGGGTACGGTTCCAGCCAGAGCGACTCAGCAAGCCGTTCCTCGGGTTTGTCGTTCGGGCCGGCGGGACGACCATGCTCGATCGGGAGGCCTCGCCTGCGGCTTCGTTCCAGCGCGTCGATGCAGACGTTGGTCGAAATCCGGTACAGCCAAGGGCGCAGAAGCTCGCGTCCCTGGAACCTCGGCAGCGCGCGCCACGCTCGCAGCATGGTCTCCTGGAGTGCGTCGTCGGCGTCGAACACCGGGCCGAGCATGCGGTAGCAGTGTGCGTGTATCGCCGCGCGGTAGGGCTCGACGATGAGGCGGAAGGCCTCCTTGTCCCCGTGGCGGGCTGCGTCGAGAACCCCGGGCTCCGGAGCACGATTCCCAGCCATATGCCGGAAGGCTACTCGGGCATCCGACGGCCCGGAGTGGACGCCATCAAGGGTCCGGCGATGACTTCCGAATCAGATCGTGGTTTTACCGAATAAGAGATTTCACTGCTCGGACTGCCGAAGGAGTTACGACGATGTCAGACCAGTCATATCAATCAGCGTTCGACGCCCCACCGCCCGATCCCGAGCTCAAGCGGTTGGAGCCCCTCGTGGGCACCTGGAGGACCGAGGGCCATACACAGCAGAGCGTGTTCGGTCCCGGCGTCCCGGTCACGAGCACCGAGACGTTCCGCTGGCTGGACGGAGGTTACTTCCTTGTCCAGGAATACGAGACGACGTTCGGCGATGAGCCAGCTCAACGAGGGGTGAACTACTGGTCCTACGACAGCGCGACCGGGAGGTTCCTGATCATTTTTTTTCAGCAACAACGGACCGTTCACCGAGGAGGGCAACCGCTACCAGGGCAATGTCGCCGATAGCAGGCTGACGTTCGTCGGTCCGGCGCGCTTCCAGTACGAGCTTGATGCGGAAGGAGAGATCAAGACGAACGCAGACGGCACGTCCTCGGTGGCCTGGTGGTTGCGCGACGAGAAGGGCGAGTGGCAAGCCTGGATGGACCTCACGTTTAGGAAGATCAGCGACTAGCGCTCACGCCATATATGACAGCTTCGGCGAAACGTTGAGGAAAGTCGTCGGGCGCGCATCTCCGAATGGCGCTGCGATCATTGCCCTGGATCACGCCGGAGAATATTGGTCGCCCCTCCTTGGAAGTTCGCCGGACTCGGCAGAAGTCCTGGTCACCGCTGGTTGAACAACAGTTCCCTGGCTTTGAACGCCCGACTGTCAGCAGACAGCATTCGAGTCATGACACCTCTACAAACCCTGCATGCAATGTGACCGGATCACTCACTCCCTCGAGGAGGTCCGTAATGGCCACCGCAGATCCCACCAATGTCCGCGCCAGCTCTGGCGTGCCCGTCAGCGCTGACGCTGGCTCGCCTGCGACAGCGGCCACTCTTGCGAACGATCAGCCGTTCGGGCCGCACGCGGCCGCGATCCTGGCCACAAAGCATTGGAGTCTGCTCGCCTCCCGGTCCTTGATCTGGAACGAGGCGATGAGCCGGGCGACCGTGTTCCTCACCGTGTTGTCGGCGTCAATCATCGCCCTCGCGCTGCTTGCCGACGCGACCGGCTTCGGACCCGAAACCATGACCTTGGCTCTGGTGCTGCTGCCCGTCGTGCTTTTGCTCGGCATCGCGACCTACGTCCGCCTGGTGCAGATCAACACCGAAGAGTTCCAGCTCGTGCTGGCTATGAATCGCCTCCGGCGCGCGTATTTGACGATCGCACCGGAGCTTGAGCCCTACTTCACCACAGGCCACAACGATGATGAACGGGGGCTGGTGACCACCTATATGCTTCACCACCCCACACGAGCCCGTCTGCTGTTGCACTTCCTGGTCAACACACCGACCATCGTCGCTACTGTGAACGCAACCCTGGCGGCGACCATTGTCGTCCTGCTCCTGCAGATCGCCGCGGCACGGGAGTTCACACTCGTCGCAGGCGGTGTAGTCGCGTTCGTGGTGGTCTGGGGAACGCTGTTTCCCCTCCAGCGGCAAATCCTTCGCCCGCTCCGCGACCTGGCGCCAAGGTTTCCGACTCCGCAACAGTCGTCGTAACTGCCTCAGAACCCCGGTAGAGGAGAGTGTCCGGGCGGGCGTTGTAGCGATACGCTGACGGGCAGGATGGCTGCGTTGGGCGGCCCTGCCCCGCGCTCGCGGGCCTTCGTGGGCCGGGACCGGGAATTGGCGGAACTCGTAGCCGGCCTCGAAGACGCGATCGGCGGCCGGGGACGATTGTTCCTGATCACCGGAGAACCTGGGATCGGCAAGACCTGGCTCGTTGAGCATCTTGCGGCGCTGGCAACCGCGCAAGGGATCAGTGTCTATTGGGGTCGCTGTTGGGAGGGTGGGGGCGCTCCGCCGTTTTGGCCCTGGGGCCAGGTGATCGGTGCACTCGCTGAGGACTACGACGAGCAGACGCTTGCATCCTGGCTCGGCGCAGGGCTGGCCCTTGTTGCTCAGCTAGTCCCTGGCTTCGCAGAACGCTTTGGGACGACCAAACTCCCTGAGGTTGTATCGCGTGAGTCCGACGCGGCGCGCTTCTACTTATTCGAAGCCGTTTCGGGCCTCCTCAGGCACGCAGCTTCAGCACATCCGCTGCTGCTCGTCCTCGACGATCTGCATGCAGCCGACGAACCCTCCAGGTTGCTGGTCGAGTTCCTGGTCCGGCAGCTGCGCGGTTCCCGGCTGGTCGTGGTGGGGACCTTCCGCAATACCGAGGCACTGCGCTTCCCCGATACCGCAGACGCAGTGGGCCGGTTGCTCCGCGAAGGTCAGCTACTCAGCCTCGGAGGACTGAGCCGCGACGACGTAAAGGACCTTATCGAGGTGCTTTCGGGAATCGCGCCTTCCGCGGCGCAGGTGGCAATCGTTCATGAGCAGACCGAAGGCAACCCCTTGTTTGTCCGCGAGGTCGTGCGCCTGCTGGCCACTGAGGCCACCGCGCAATATGCGGGGCGAAGTGGGCTGCCGATTCCCGGCAGCGTGCGGGCGGTGATTGGGCGACGGCTCGCCCCGCTGTCTGCCGATGCCGTCCAGGTGCTGTCGGCCGCGGCGGTGGTGGGCCGGGAGTTCGATCTAGCACTGGTTGCGCCCGCCTGCCAGCTGCCGGTGGAGCGGGCGCTTGGTGGGCTGTCTGAGGCAGCAGCCCTTGGTGTGGTGACGGAGGATGAGGGTGACGAGGGTGTCACTGGCTTGTACCGCTTCTCGCACTCCCTAATGCGAGAGGTCTTGTACGACCGGTTGCCGATTCCGGCCCGAACCCAGCTGCACCGGCTGGTCGGTGAAGCGATCGAGCGCGAGTACGGCCGCGAGTCCGAAGCTCACGTCGCTGAGTTGGCGCGCCATTTCGCCGAGGTTGCGGCCGGGGGTGGGGAGGCCATCAAGACGTTGGCGTATGCTCGCCGGGCCGCTGACCTGGCTATGGGCATGTGCGCATTTGAGGAGGCGGCTGCCGAATACCAGCGAGCCCTGCAGGCGCTGAGGTTCGTCGGCCCGGACGAGCCTGGTCGCTGTGAGTTGCTGTTGCGGTTGGGCGCTGCTCAGTCGAGGGCGGGCAACTACCAGCAGGCCAGGGAAAGTTGCCTGCAGGCCGCCGATATCAGCCGGCGGCTTGGCGCGGCTGAACAGCTGGCCCGCGCCGCGTTGGGGTTCGGCGAGCGGCAGGTCGAGGGTGGCCTAATCAATAGAGAGCTCGTCGCGCTGCTGCAAGAGGCGCTCGACGGGTTGAGCGCTCAGGATTCGGCACTTCGTGCCCGGCTGCTGGCACGCCTGTCGTTGGAGTTCACCTTCTCCGACGAACTGGAGCGCACCGAATCACTCAGCGGGCAGGCAGTCGCCATGGCCCGGCGGCTCGCAGATCCAGTGGCGCTGCGCGGCGCAATCGAGGCGAGGTGGATGGCGCGGTGGGGTCCGGACGGGTTGGAGGAACGTATTGGGCTGGCGGCAGAGATGCTCCGGCTGGCACAGGAAACGGGTGATCGGGAGCTGGAATTGCTGGGTCGGGCCCATCAGGCGGCCAGCTCACTCGAATCGAGCGATGCTCAGACGGTCCAGGCCGACATCGCTGCCCACGCTCGGCTGGCCGAGGAGCTTCCTGCGGCCATTAATAGGTGGGCTGCGATGACGATGCGTACTCTGCGAGCGCTTTTGTACGGCTCGTTCGATGAGGCCGACCGGCTAGCAAAGGAGGCCCTGTCCCTACAGGCGGGGCGACCCAACGTCATGTTCACCCACCTGGTTCAGGTGGCCCTGTTGCGGTGGGAGCAGGGACGCCTGGAGGAGCTGCGAGACGAATTGCAGAGGGTTGTGGAGCAGTTTCCCGGGGCCGCGTTTGCACGAGCATGGCTTTCGCTCGCCGAGGCCGAGCTTGATCACATCGACGAGGCGCATGGCGGATTGCGGTCGCTGGCCGAACAACTTCCCCAGCAACCTCGAGACGGCATCTGGATGCCTGCGGTGGCGCTGACTTCGGTGCTAGCAGTGCGCCTAAACGAGCCTGCGCCCGCAGCTGGCCTGTACTCGCTCCTAGCTCCCTATGCACAACACGTCATCTCTTTCACTGCGCCTCAGCCTGTCGCGTGCCACGGGTCGGCGTCGTTCTACCTTGGGCTGCTTGCCACCCTGACGGCCCAGTGGGCGACAGCGGGCGATCATTTCGAGACCGCGATCAGAGTTCATGAGCGGCTGGAGGCCGGGCCTTTGCTGGCCCGTACTCGCTATGAGTACGCCCGCATGCTGCTGGTTCGTGGTCGGGCCCCGGACAGGGATCGGGCCGTAGGGCTTCTGGATCGGGCGCTTGGCACCGCCAGCACGCTGGGGATGGCCGCCGTCGCCGAGGAGATCCGGACGCTTCTAGCTGCTCAATCCGCCGGGATGGGGCGAGCGGTGCCCGTTGCCGTCAATGTTGCGGCGCCCGAGCTCTCAAAGAACTTGTTTCGTCGCGAAGGCGAATACTGGACGATCTCCTTTGACGGTTTGCTGGTGCGCTTGCGTGACGCCAAGGGCCTGCATTACATGGCCGAGCTGCTGGCTCATCCAGGACGGGAGTTCCTCGCCATCGACCTTGAGGTCGCGGACCGCCAGCCAGCACGGGCGGCGCCCCGCTGGCCAACGCCCGGCGGTGGCGAGCGCGAGTTGGCGGTGCGCCGAGATCCGGGGGATGCGGGGGTCCTGCTCGACGCTACAGCGAAAGCCGCCTACCGGGCACGAGTCAGGGACCTGCGCGCTGAGCTCGAGGAGGCCGAGGCCTTCAACGACCCCGGGCGTGCTGCCAATGCACGAGCCGAGCTGGACTTTCTGGTCGCCGAGCTCACCCGGGCTGTGGGGTTGGGCGGCCGCGACCGCCGGGCAGCTTCCCAAGCTGAGCGGGCCCGGCTGAATGTGACCAGATCTATCCGGGCGGCGATGGCCAATCTGGCCCGAGAAAACCCCTCCCTGGGGCGGCATCTGGCTGCGACGATACGGACGGGCCGCTACTGCTCATACACCCCTGATCCGCACGCGCCGATCACCTGGTGTCAACCGCTGACAACCCCACGCTCAGCGAGAGCAGCCTGAACAACGGTGCACACCAATTGAACGCCTGCTAAGCAGCTGAAGGATCACTGGAGGGAAGGAGTGGGGGTGCGGGGTCGAGGGTCCACGGGGAGCGTCCGCTGTGCTGATCAGCGTCTGGATTGAAGCCAGTCAACCGCTGGCCGGGACGGCCGCGATTGAGGGAGGCGAGCCACTGCGCTTCGACGGGTGGCTGGAGCTGCTCAGGGTGGTCTCCGAGCTGGTCGACACAGCGCCCGCAGGTGGAGGAGACGCGTATATGGCCGAGAGAGGCGGCGGGAGTGCAGTCGAGGATGCAGGCCCGGCAGATCCCGAATCGCCAGCGCACAGCCAGCCGACCACTGACGGAGCACGGTGATCCGAGTTTGGCTCCCGCCAGGCGATCCGAGCACACCGGGATGGCGCCAAGACCGCAAGCTCGCTGAGTCGATCCGGGTAGCGGCGCGTTCGGCGTCTGTGATTTGCTCTTGATACGGCAGGAAAGAACATGTCCGACTCGAGCGACACTCACGACCCAAGCGGAGTTCCCATACCCGGACCAGAGATACAGCGCCTCGGCGCACTCGTCGGCCGATGGCGATCCGAGGGACACATCGTGGGCGATGTTCCGATTTCAATCGTCGGCACTGACATCTATGAGTGGCTCGCGGGTGGATTCTTCCTCGTTCATCACGTCGATGTGACGATCGGGGAGCAGACAGTCCAGGCGATCGAACTGATCGGCGAATACGACCCGACAACTGACTCGTTCACCGCCCATGCATACGACAACCATGGCGATATCACGATCATGCATGCAAGCGTTGACGAACAAGGCGTTTGGACCTTCACCGGTGGTGGCGAGGTCGCCGCAGTTGCCCGACCCTCCACCGCCGACGCGAGCGGAGCTGTCCGGTCCACGCTCACAGTGAGTCCCGATAAAAGCAGCATGAGGGCCAAGTGGGAGCGCTCCGACGACGCTGTCACGTGGCAGCCGTGGATGCACATGACCTTCACCCGAATGCCTTAAGTCGGGGGTCGTACCCCTGGATTCTTCTCGCGTCGTTGAACAAAAGTTCACCCGGATTGCACGCACGAAGGGTGATGAGCTGCGGGCGCCCGGGGGCGCCCGCCCGCAGCTGAAACACCACGACGAATCGCCAACAGAGCAGACAAGCGAAACGTCGTCAGAGAAACTCAAGCGAGGGGCAATTGCATCGCAGGATTCTTTACGGGCTGACGTACCTCGCAGCGACCCTGTCGCTGGCGCATCACATCGACCATGTCATCCGTCACAATGCGGTTGGCTGGCCATTTATTGACGAGGTCAACGCATTCACGATGAGCCTGATCATCTACCCGATCATCATCACTGGGCTCGTCTTGTACCAGGCAGGCCGGGTCGGGCCCGGATTCTGGGCATTGGTCTCCGGCGGCGGTGCCGCCTTCGTCAGCGCCGTTCACTTCGGCCCCCACGCTGTCGAGCCGCCAGCGATGATGCTCGACGGGTACGACTCGCCGATAGCGGGCTGGCTGGCATTCATCCTGCTGGTGACATTCGTGTCGGTGCTGGCGGTCACCTCGCTATTCGAGACGCGGGTCTGGTGGCAGGAGCATCAGGCTCGCCGCGCCGCCCAGCCCGCGACGGACGCGGAAGGCCGGCCATGACTGGGGCAACACCGCCCGCCATGCAGCCGTCGGGCCACCCGCTCGCCGAGAGGGAGGCCGCGCCCGTTGCACTGAGAGGCGCCCCGTTGCTGGTCCCCATTCGGATTGGCTTGTGGGTCGGGATACAGCTGGCGATAGCCGGTCTCCTGATTGTCGGCGGCGCGGCCGCGGTTGGCGACGCTCTCAACGCTGCGGCAGCTTGGTGGATGGTCTACGCCGTTATCGTCGATTTGGGGACGCTCGGTGTCATCGCCTGGCTGATCCGCCGCCAAGGTGTCACCTACCGCAGCCTGCTCGGGCCGCCAGCTGCGGTATGGCAGGTCGCGCTCGGGGCGCTGGGCGTGCTAGCGGCGACCATACCGGCCGTCGCGTACGGAACCGAGGTCACCAAGGCCTTCTATGGTGATGCCACCCTGCCAATGTTCGCCATGGTGGATGTCCCGGTCTGGGCAAGCGTCTTCGCGTCTTGGTCGGCCCGTTGCTCGCCGAGCTTGCCGAGCCGGTCGCGTACCTGGGCATCTTGTTGCCATGGCTGGAACGGCGCATTAGCCGGTCCTGGCTGGCCGCCACGGTAGTAGTCGTCATCTGGGCTGCCGAGCACGCCTTCTACCCGCTGCTGACTAACGATGGCGGCCTCGACTTGGCCTTCGCGGCCTACCGCGTGGTCTCCGTGTTGCCCTTCTTGGCCGTCTGGACCGCGATCTACTACGCGTTCGGCCGACGGCTGTTGCCGATCATGGTGGCCAGGTTGGTCTTCAACGGCGGCTCGGCCATTGCGGTGGCGCTCAACCTGATCCAATGAAAGCTGTCCCACACCATTGGAGTGGCCCCCCTTGGCTGGAAGCGGCGCGGGCGGCCCGACGCGCGGCTTTGCAGCGGGTCCGACGTAATCCACTTCCCCACATGATCTGCGATGAGTTTGGGCGCCGGTCGCGGTCTCTCTTTGTGAAGCAGACTGCGCCGAGACTGGAGGCGCTTTGAAGATCTCGATTGCGCGGATGATCGCCAACCTTTCCGCGCGGGGCCGAGTGCTGGGGAACCGGTTCGCGTGGTGGAGCCGGTGGTTCCCGCCCGCCACGACCGTTGATGCCGACCGTTTCCAGGGGGACGGTGACCCGTACCCCGATCATTGGAAGGAGTTCCCGCGCCCCTGGCCTGCTGGCATTGCCGTGCAGCCGGAGGCGCTCGAGGCTGCGCTGGCTGCGCTGCTGAGCCGTGGCGCCGGGTTGTCACCTTGCGGGACGTCGAAGGTCGCACGCCAGCCCAGGTCTCGGCTGCGACAGGGCTCACCGCCGAGCAGCAGCGCGACATGCTCAACCGGGCGCGCGAACTGTTGCGGGAGGACCTGGGCCACCGGCTTGAGCGAGGCGGGCTGGGATCATGATCACCCCTGGAACTACTGCGCCTCGTGGGCTGGTTCGGCGGCTGCTGCCGCTGCAGATCGGGGTGGGCTTGCAGGGGCTGATCTTGTGGGTTCCGATCGAGAAGCTGTTCATGACCCAGATCGGCTTCGACGCTGCGTCGGTGGGTGCGATGGCCGCCGCTTACGCCGCCGTCGTGCCGTTGCTGGAGGTGCCGTCGGGGATCCTGGCTGATCGCTGGAGCCGCCGCTGGGTGATGATCTTGGGTTGCGCGGCGCTGGTGGCCAGCTCGCTGCTCGGCGGGCTGAGCCACAGCGTGATCGCGTACGTGCTTGCGGCGATGATCCTCGGGGTCTACTTCGCGTTCAGCTCCGGAACCGTGGACAGCGTTGTCTACGACACTGTTGTCGAGGAGACCGGCTCGAACGAGCTGTACGAAAGGTGGATTGGCCGGACTCGCGCCGTGGAGAGCGCCGCTTTCGTGCTTTCCGCCCTGGCTGGCGGTGTGCTCGCCCAGTACACCTCGGCACGCTTCACCTACTTTGCCACGGTGCCGTTGGTCGGGCTGGCAGTTATAGGGTTCCTTCGCTTCAGCGAGCCGCGGCTGCACCAGGCTGCCGAGCGGGACAGCTTGCGCAGCCACATCGCGCTTACCTTCCGGACCATGATCACCTCTCGGGTTGTGCTGTGCGTGCTGTTGTTGGTGGCGGCCGGCGGCTTGCTGTCCCAGGCTGTCTTCGAGTTCGGGCCGCTGTGGCTGGTGGCGCTGACGGCGCCGGCTGCGCTCTACGGGCCGTACTGGGCTGTGCTGGTGTCCACCCTGGGCATCGCCGGTTTGTTGATCGGCAAGCTCAACTTGGAGCGCCGGCTGCTGCTCGCGGTGTTGATCATTCTGTCATTGGCCACGGCGCTGTTGCTGGCCTGGACCCGGTCGCTGCCGCGGCTGATAACGGCTCAGGTGGTGCTCGCGCTCGTCTTGGCGATCATTAGCATCCACGCCAGCCGGCTGCTGCACGATGCAGTGCCGTCTTCGGTCCGGGCCGGCGTGTCCTCGGGTGGTGGGACGCTGACCTGGGTGTTGTTCCTGCCGTTCTCGCTGTTGTTTGGCTGGGTAGCGGCCGAGAACGGCATCAACTGGTCCGGGTTCATGCTGGCCGGCGCTGTGGTGGTGCTGAGCGTGCTACTCATCGTCAGCGTTCGGGCCAGCCGGGGCGTGGCCCCGGTGGAGGTTGCGGCGACCGCGAAGCAGGAGGCGGTGGAAGTGACACAGGCGGCTGAACAACTAGCGTGCAAGCAACTCGTCGAGCTGGTCGCCGACTACCTCGACGATGCACTCCCGCCGGAGGTGAAAGCGAAGTTCGAAGAACACCTCGGCGGCTGCGACGGCTGCACGACTTATCTCAAGCAAACCCAACAGATCATCAGCGAGCTCAAGGTTCTGTCAACCGAACGCGATATCGAGGCTCCGCGGCGGCAGTCCACCGATTACTGATCAAATGGAGCCGTGCCATCGGCTCTTCGCGAGCAGGGCTGCGTAGCGGGCCAGGCAGAGCGGCCACCCCTCGTCTCCGTCCACGCCGTCTGCGACGGCTTCCCACCCGGGTCCGTGGCGGTCGAGGCGGTTGGTGCTCCAGCTCGACGCGGGTGCCTGGGCGGAGTTTCGGCATTGAACCGAACCTCGATCAGGTCGAGTTTCGGCATTGAACCGAACCTCGACCTGGTGCCCAGGAGCACCAGGACTCAGCCGAGCTGGTCGTCGATGGTGTAGTCAAGGGTGTAGCTAGTCGTCTCGCCGCTGCTTTCGAAGCCGCCGTTGCCGCTGATGCCGCGCAGCTCGCCGGTACCTGAGCCCGGCACCACCTCCCAGGTCGCCCGCGAGCCAGTGCGGTCGAAGGTCCCGATGATCCCTAGCACGAAGGTCCCTGACTGGCCACCGAGGACACAGATCATCCGCTGCATGCTGAGCAGGTCGCCGGCACCGTCTGGCCCCGCGAGTGTCAGCCCCCGCCAGTGGCCCTCACCCTCGATGTCGCGGTGGTAGACGTCGACGCCGTTGGCGGCGGCCAGCTCGGGTGCCTGTTCTCTGGCGGCGTACGGTGTCTGTTCCCAACTCTTCGACTCGATGGTGCCGATCGCTGTCACGTTGGTGGTTTCGTTCATGCCGCGACAGTAGGCACGGCCGCCGGTCACCGTCTTGAAGAAACACGAACGCGAGCCGCGATACTGGCCAGGTGGACATACCACGTGGATTGCTTAGGCCGCAGACCGGTGTCGGCGTGTACCAGGAGGGCATTCACCCGGCGGCCGCTGATCTCAGCGACATATTGGCGCAGCATTGGGCTGTGCGTTGGGACCTGCGTGGGCGCGAGCCGCACACGGTCGAGGTATTGCCGCACCCGTCCGTTCAACTGGTTGTCGAGGACGGCAGGTGCCGTGTGCACGGCGTGTTGCGCGGCAGGTACTCGCACACGCTTGATGGCAGCGGCGACATCTTTGGTTCCGCATTCCGGCCGGCTGGGTTCCGGTCGCTGTTCGGGCGACCGGTCGCCGAGCTGACTGACCGGATCGTCGAGGGCTCGGCGGTCTTCGGCGCCGCCGCTAGTGAGCTCGCCGGACGGATCCACGACGCCCGCAACGTCGACGAGCGTATCGGCATCGCGGAGGACTTCGTTCGTGGGCGCTTGCCCGGGGCCCCACTGGCCACAGTACGAACCGTCAACGGCCTGGTCGATGCCATCCTCGCCAATCGAGCGATCCTGAGAGTGGACGACATCGTCGACCCGTATGGGATTGGCAAACGGAATCTGCAGAAGCTGTTTCGCGAATACGTCGGCGTCACGCCGAAGTGGGTGATCCAACGCTACAGGCTGCACGAGGCAGCCGAGAGGCTCGACACCGCGGCGAACGACCTATCTACGCTAGCGTTCGAGCTCGGCTACGCCGACCAAGCCCACTTCGGGCGGGATTTCAAAGCCGCGGTCGGCCGGCCGCCCACGTCCTACCTCCGATCATGACGTTGCCGGGAGTCCCTGAGGCTCAGCAGCACCTCCTGGGGTCCTGGCCGCAGATCTAATTCAGGCCGCCAGCGCCTAAGCCTGAGGCGACCTCATGGCTTCAAACACCTCGAGACAGTGCGGATTGTGCATAACGCCCAGGATGTTGCCGAAAGGGTCGACAACCGAGGCGCTGGTGAAGCCGGATTCGCCGCGCGCTGTCACCGGCTCGTACTCGGCAGCCTTCATATCCAGCAACTTCCTCACCGTGGCCTCAAGATCATCGACGTGCCAGTACAGAACCGCGCCACCCGGCGGATTCGACGCGCCCCCAGGGCCGTACTTGCGGTCGATGATCCCGAGCTCGTCGCCGGAATCACCAATCCTGAATTCGACGTACGCCGGCTGGTTAGGCGGCGGAGGAAAGGCGTAATACGGCTCCATCCCAAACAGCTCTGAGTACCAGGCGCTCGCTGCTGCGAGATCGGTGGCATAGAAGCTGACTGTGGCAAATCCTCGGAACACGATCCTCCTTGCTACACGGCATCGCTGAAAGGGCTCCGGCGGACACGCTAGGACTCACTCTGTCACAGGCGGCGCTGGGCCAGAACATTGAGCTGCTCGCCCAGTGCTCGACCGCTTTGCCCAGGCAGGGCGTGTGATCTCATCGAGGCCAGTCGGGGAACTGTTTCGCCAAACTCGTTTCTCATGGCCGCGAGTCAGGGTGTTCTGCAGCCAAGATTGGAACTGCACTTATTGTGTACTTCAGCATGGGATGTTCGAGACGGAGGATTTTGCGGGAGAGGTAGGCCAGCGGTGCGCTCGATCCAGGAGCCGCAGAACGTTCGAAGTCGGAGCACTCGGCACGCTTTGGTGAAAGCGGCCCGGCAGATCATCGAAGAGGACGGCTTCGACAAGCTCACCATGGCCGCAGTCGCCGATCGGGCAGGTGTCACGAGGCGTGCGGTCTATCTGCATTTCACCTCGAGGGCTGAACTGGTGAGCGCGCTCTATGAATATCTGGGGGAGGCAGAGGGTTTGCGCGTGTCGCTAAGCCGTGTGTGGACCTCACCGGATGCCTTGGCCGCGCTAGATGAATGGGCACACCACATCGCCCGCACGCACCCCCGCATCCTCGCCGTCGCACGCGCACATGACCAGTTCCGTCGCATCGATCCCGATGCCGGAAGGTATTGGCAGGAGGTCATGGATGGCTGGCTGAAAGGTTGTCGGCGGCTTATGGGCTGGCTTCATGACGAGGGTCATCTCGCGCCGCCGTGGACGGTCAATACGGCGGCCGACATGATGTACGGGCTGATGTCCTTCGACCTGCTGGAGCGGATCTGTGAGGACAGACGATGGTCCCGCAAGCGTTACGGGGAGCGTCTGGCGCTGCTGTTCCGAGTCACGTTTGCCAGCGGCACGGACGAGGTCGCAGAGGATGGCTGAGCATTCGCCGGGTTGCCGCCTCACGGCGTGATCAACGCCGAATTGGCCACCTTGATCAGGAAAACGCCGTCCTACATTCGATCGGCGCAGCAGAATATGTCCCGGGAGCCGGTGCCACTAGGTGCTAGGCGCTGGCGGCCGGTACCAGATCAGAACAGAGCACGGTACCTGTTCCAATCAGCTGTGACGGGGCGGCCATGAGCGGACCGAGCAACCGCCGGACCTCCGGCCCGAGGACTTGCAGAGCCGCGACGCTGTGCTGTTCGGATTCCCACAAGTTAAGCGCGAACCGGCGGCCAGCTCCCAGTTCGACCACGACACTCCCCACGTAGCCCGGTTGCGCGGAATGAATCCTGTTGAACTCTTCCAGCCTGTCGGCCGCGACCGCCAGCTTGGCGGGGTCGAACGAGTTGACTCTGAGCACCGCATACATCGAGATCTTCCTTTCCTACGCCGGATTCTCTTGCCCCTTGTCTACTTCAGCGGGCTGTTGAACTTCACACTGTGTATACTTTAAAAAATACACACAATGTGTAGTTATGGCAAGTCATGGCAGCCTCTAAACTGTCGGCACTATCAAGAAGATTGCCGCCCGCGGGTTCCGAAGACCGGGTCGGTGTGCTCTGGTGATTCTCTGGGTCGCATTGCCGCGAAGCTCGCCCGAGACGTGGACAGTGCCCGGCGCAGCCGCGGCGCGTCTGTCGGATGTTCAGGCACGCGTGGGCGCAGATCGGCGATCTCGATCCGTTCGTCCTGCGACAAGAACCTGGGGCTGATTTGACGTCTTTTGCGCTCGCTACGATTCAGCCTGTGGCCGAGGCCTATTCTGCTGCGGAGATCGCCGCGGAGGCGGCGTGTCCGGAAGACCGGGTCCATTGGCTCGCCGCCACCGGCCTTATCACGCCCGACCAGCAGGGACAGTTCACTTACAGTGACTCGCTCGCCCTCAAGATGATCTCGGCCCTGCTTGAGAGCGGTCTCCCGGCCGAGACGATCGAGCGCGCCGCCACCGAAGGCCTGCTGTTGTTCCAGCGGACCGATGAGTACCTTCCCTACCGGCCGGGTCCACGGTCAGAGCGGACATTCGCCGAGTTCCAGGCGGACGCCGGTCCGGGGGCCGAGCAGTTGCCGGCGGTATACGAGGTCCTCGGGCTCGCGAAGCCCGACCCGTCGGCGTCGATCCACATCGACGAGGAGTCGATGTTCGAAAGGTTCCTGGAGCTGTGGAGGGCGACGCCCGACCAGGACTCCTTGATCCGAGCGGCCCGTCTGATGGCGCAGGGAACCCGTGCGCTGATGCTGGGGTGGACGGACCTGCTGGACGAACAGCTCGCCCAGCCGGCGCGCCAGCGGCTGTTTCGTGGCGAGATCGAGCGGTTCCCAGACGACGTCTCGGTCGCTATGGGGAAGCTGACGCGGCTCGTGCCGGAGATGTTCCTGTGGCTCAGCGATCGGTACCTTGAGCACCGGAGCGTGAACGGGATCGTCGAAGGGTTCGAGCGGTACCTGGCCACCCGCGGGCTGGCGCCGACCCCTGACCCGCTCGGTCCCCCCGCGATCGTCTTCGTGGACTTGTCCGGCTTCACTCGCCTCACACGCGAGCGCGGGGACGAGTCCGCGGTGATTATGGCAACCTCTCTCCAGCGCCGCGCTGATGCCACCGCGAGGCTGTACGGCGGCCGGCTTGTCAAGCTCCTCGGTGATGGAGCGATGCTCCACCTCGGCGACGCGACCGCCGGGGTGGAGGCCGCGCTCGACCTCGTCGAGGCGATGAGCGACGAGGGCGCACTATCGCTGCACGCCGGGATCAACGCCGGTCCCGTGATCGAGCGGGATCTTGATGTCTTCGGACACACTGCAAACCTGGCGTCGCGAATCGCAGACGTAGCGGGGCCCGGCGAGGTCCTTGCGAGCGAGGCCGTGGTCGAGGCGGCCGCAGACGACCGGTTCGGGTTCGAGCGGACCGAGGGTGCCCGGTTGAAGGGAGTTCAGACCCCTGTGGCGCTCTATCGCGTCTCGCGGTCGGCTCGGCCATTTCGTCATGACGAGTACGCCCTAGGGTGAAATGACTCCAAGCGCGGTCGATCCTTCAGCAGGACGAGGTTCGCCTGGCCGATCGGCTCGCTGGGGCCGGCGCTGGATTCAACAGTTGGTCGTGGGCAGACCGCGCAGGCCGCTGGTGCTGTGGTGGACTGCAGCGAAGCCGAACCTGGCAATGAGGTCGGGTCCACCGCCGAAAGCGAACATGCGCGCGATGCCCGCCTCGGTCACTGAGAGGACGCCGAGTCCGAACGCCTGGAGCTTCCCATCCCGGTCGCGCTGGTAGGCGATCGCGGCGGGTTGTCCATTGGCGATCGTCGGGATCATTCGCCAGTCGCCAGGGGATTCTATGATGTGCGTAAGAAAGCGCAGACAGGTCGCCCGACCGGAGAACCAGGTGCGGGTTCCGACCAATTCGATCGCGGCGTCGGTACGTAACGCCTGTTCCAAGGCATTCATATCGGCGTTCTCGAAGCCTGCGATGTACTGGTCGAGCAACGCACGGGCACGTGGCTCGGTGGGCTCGCTTAGCTCCTCTCGTGTCGAGGCCAGATCGTCGAGGCGGGCGCGTGCCCTCTGCAGCGCGCTTTTGACCGCGGCCGTAGTCGTATCGAGCATCGTCGCGACCTCCTCGGCTGGGAATGCGAGGACCTCCCGCAGTATGAGCACGGCCCGCTGCCGCGGGGGAAGGTGTTGCAAGCTAGCGATCAAAGCGAGCCGAAGACTCTCATGCGTGACGGCGATGGTCGCAGGATCCTCTGACTCTGTGGTCACCAGCGTGTCCGGGATGGGCTGAAGCCATGCCACGTTCAGATCGACCGGACCGGGCTGAGCGTCAGGGTCGGCAGCGGGGTCGCCGAGGCTGGAGGGCAGCACACGGCGATCGCGGTGCTGCAGCACGCTAAGGCAGGCGTTGGTGGCAATCCGGTACAGCCAGGCCCGCACCGACGACCGTCCCCGAAAGCCGTCGTAGAACCGCCACGCCCGAAGGTAGGTCTCCTGTACTAGGTCCTCAGCCTCGTCCACAGAACCGAGCATCCGATAGCAGTGCGCCAACAACTCGCGCCGAAACGGCTGGGTGCGGCGGTCGAACTCGTCGGGGTCAATGCCCACCTTCTGCATCATCCCTGCCTCATGTGAACTCACGCTGCGACACCCCCATGGTCGCTGGTGATAGTGGGGAGGTTGAGCTTCGGTCGTACCCAGTTGGCCATTCTGCGGATCGCCTCATCGGCCTCAAGCGCTCGACCGGCGGCCATCTGGAACGTGTGTTGCATATCGGGGAAGACATCGAGCCGTACGTCGACGCCGGCCTTGCGGGCGTGCTCGTCGAGGCGACGGGCATCATCTAGGAGGACCTCGTCTCCTGCCGCTTGGATGTAGATCGGTCCCAGGCCAGACAGGTCGGCGTACAAGGGGTTTGCCAGCGGATCGCGGGGGTTGCCGCCCTCGCCCAGGAAGATGCCAGCCAACCCGCGTACCAGGCCGCTGGAGAAGAATGCGTCCCGGTCCCGGTTGGTGACGTACGACTCAACGGTGGCCTCCATATCCACCCACGGCGAGAATGGCATCGCTGCGGCCGGTAGGGGTAGACGCAACTCCCGTGCTCGCAGCTGGGTAGTGATCGCCAGTCCGCCGCCGCAGGAATCACCGGTGAAGGCAATGTGGTCGGGCCTGATTCCGCGGTCGAGCAGCCATCGATAGACAGCCGTCGCGTCATCGACCTGTGCCGGGTGGGTGTGTTCGGGGGCGAGGCGATAGTCAAAGAGCAACGCCCGAGCACCGCTGGCTTTGGCCAGGTGGCCGAACATCTTGCGGTGCGAGTAGATCGAGCCGCCGATGAACCCTCCGCCGTGCATGCATAGCAAGACCCGATCCGCGGCGCTGTTTTTTGGTACTGCCCACATTGCGGGCAGCCCTCCCGCGTCAGTCTCCAGGTAGTCGACGCCGCGTGGCTCGGCTGTGAGGCTGCCCCATGCATCGTTGGATGTTTCGACGTCCGGTGGTTCGTAGCCTGGCTGATCACCGGCAAGGCGGGCTGCAGTCCAGTACCTCTTGACTGCTTCGGACTCTTTGCTGGGCATGCGGCGCGCTCCTGGTTCGGCTCAGGCGGTAGATCGCAGGTGGTACCGAATCACTAATTGAGACCGCCAACCAACCCAAAAGGAATCGCAAGCTGCCCGGCCACCAGCGCTCGCAAGGGTGTGCCTTGTCACCGCCGAGAGGCGGAGCAATATTGACAAGCGGTCAGCAGCCTGGCGTTCGTAAGCGCGAGGAAGTCGGCCGCGATCACGACGCGCCGCGCAGGTAAGTCAGGACGGCTGAAACGCGGCGGTCGGAATCGGGATCTAGGTCGAGCTTGGCGAAGATGTTGCCCACGTGCTTGCGTACGGCTGCCTCGCTGACGACGAGCTGCTGGGCGATGGTGGGGTTGGTGTAACCCTCAGCCATCAGGGCGATAACCTCGCGTTCACGCTCGGTCAAGGCGGCAAGGGGCCCGTCGTTGCGACGTCGGGCGAGCAGGTGACGTACGACGTCGGGGTCGACGACCGTGCCTCCCGCGGCGACGCGGTCGAGGCTGTCGAGGAAGTCACGGACGTGGCCGACCCGGTCCTTGAGCAGGTAGCCGATGCCCGCGTGGGTGGTGGCGGCGGTCGAGTCGAGCAGGTCAGCGACGTAGGCCTCGGCGATGTAGGCCGACAGCAGGACGATCGCGATGTCGGGGTGCTGGGCGCGGATCGTGACGGCGGCGCGGAGTCCCTCGTCGGTATGGGTGGGGGGCATGCGGATGTCGGTGATGACGACGTCGGGCTGGTGGTTGGCGGTGTAGACGAGGAGAGCGTCGGCGTCGCTGACGGCGGCGATGACCTGATGACCGACCTTTTCCAGGATGCCGACGAGGCCCTCGCGCAGGAGCGCGACATCCTCGGCGATCACAATCCTCAGTAGTCGGCGATCGGGCAAGTCATTCTCACCTGGGTTGGACCGCCGGGCGGGCTGGTGATGTCGAGGGTGCCGTCGATGGCGTCGACGCGGGCGGCGAGGCCGGCGAGTCCGGTGCCGCGGGCGGGGTCGGCGCCACCGTGGCCGTCGTCGACGACTGTGACGGTAAGGGTGGCGTCGGTGACCCAGCCATGGATTTGCGCGGTGTGGGCGTCGGAGTGGCGGGCGATGTTGGTCAGGGCCTCGCTGACGAGAAAGTGCGCCGCGGTCTCCACCGGTGCCGGGAGCCGTCCATCCACGTGCAGGTCGGTGTCGGTCGGCACCGGGGATCGGTCGGCGAGTTCGTGGATTGCGGCGGCGAGACCATGGTCGGTGAGGACTTGGGGGTGGATGCCGCGCACGGTGGCACGCAGATCCTCCAAGGCGTCATCGGCCAGAGTGTGGGCCTTGGTTACCAGGTCGAGCGCAGGTCCGTCGGCCAGTTCCAGCTCGGCCTGCCCCAGCGTCATGGTCAGGGCGACGAGGCGCTGCTGGGTTCCGTCGTGAAGGTCACGCTCGATGCGGCGTCGTTCGATCTCGAAGGCGTCGACCAGTCCGGCACGCGAACGGCGCAACTCGGTCACGGCGGCGACCAGCCGCGCCTCCGGTGGGTCGAGCAGTAACCGAGTGAGGGCGGCCTGGCCGCTCGCCAGCCCCGTGAGCAGGTAAGCAGCTGCGGGCAGTGCCAGCAGCCCGAGTGCTACGGCTGGCCAGGCCTCGGCGGTGGTGTCGATGCGCCAGCCGGCCACCTCGATCGTCTCGTTACGGACCAGGACGGGCGCGAGGATCAGCAGGATAGGGGTCGAGATCGCGAGCATCAGCATGGCGGCGTCGACGAGCCAGAAGACCGTCGCAAGGAGCACTACATAACCGATCTCGGACCATGACACTGGGAGGGTGCGCCAGGTGCGCAGTCGTTCCTGCAGCGGGGGCGTCTCGCGGGCGGATGGCTTCGGGAGGACGAGCCGGAGTCGCGCCCGTTCGATCTCGGCAACCACGGTGGTCACCAGGGGAAGGCTGACGAGCAGCACGAGCCCGACGACGATCACCGCGGTCAACAGGCCGAGACCGACTACGACGGCGAGCACCAGGAAGGCGACGATCCCCAGCGGCACCGTCGAGAACAGATAGGCCAGTGAGCGCCACGGCCACGCCGAGGTCAGGAAACGCCACGGGTTGCCGCGAACGGCGGACCAGGCGTCGGTGTAGCGGCTCACTCCACTCAGCGTAGAAGGCGCGAAAGCCGCTGCGAGTAGCGCCAGCGCTACCTCTGATGTCGCGCATGAGCCAGTGCGCCGACGGCGCCGGGCCGATGGACTCGCAACATGACGATACGAACCGTAGTAGCACCTGCCGTCGCCCTCGACAGCGTGACCCGCACCTATCGCTCCCGAGCCGGTAGCGTCCAAGCGCTGCGCGGTGTCACCCACGCATTCGCCGCCGGGACCTTCACCGCGATCATGGGGCCGTCAGGGTCGGGCAAGTCGACACTCCTGCAGCTCGCGGCCGGCCTCGACAAGCCGACCGGTGGCCGGGTCTACATCAGCGGCACCGACCTTGGCGGGCTCCGCGAGACTGCGTTGACGAAGTTCCGTCGGACCGCCATGGCGTTCATCTTCCAGTCCTACAACTTGCTCGACGCCCTGTCGGCTTTCGACAATGTCGCACTCCCGACCCGCCTCGCCGGGCTCCCGGTCGACCGCGCCGCCGTCACCGACGCGCTGGGCCGGGTGGGCCTACGGGACCTCTCCGAGCGCCGGCCACCCGAACTCTCCGGCGGGCAGCAGCAGCGCGACGCTATCGCCCGCGCCCTCTATGGCAAGCCCGACGTGCTCTTCGCCGACGAACCCACCGGGGCACTGGACCGTAACACCGGCCGTGACGTCCTGGATCTGATTCGCGGCCTGGCCGAGGGTGGACAGACCGTGGTGATGGTGACCCATGACCCGCTCGCCGCCTCCTACGCCGGCGAGGCCCTCTTCCTCGCTGATGGCCAGATCGTCGGCCGACTCCAGCACACCCACGCGTCAGCCATTGCCCAGCGAATGAGTGAACTGGAGCAGCGATGAGCGCCATAACGCCTACGGCTCCGATGAGTCGGCTCTCCCGCCAGACCGTCCGCACCTCCTGGCCGGCCTACCTCGGCGCCTTCGTCGCCCTTGCTACCGGTGTCGTGCTGATCGCAACCACGGTCAACCTGATCGGCTCGGTCGACGCCACCCTCTCGACCGGCGTCACCCAGGAGCAGCGCCAAGAGCTGGACGATCTGACCTCGATGTTCGGCATGATGTCCGCGGTCTCATTGTTCATGGCGATCTTCGTGGTCGGCTCCACCTTCGGGTTCGTCGTCGCGACACGACGCCGAGAGCTCGGACTACTCCGGCTCATCGGTGCCACCGGACGCCAAATCCGCCGCCGCGTATTGGGTGAGTCCACCGTCGTCGCCCTGGCCGCTGTCGTGGTCGGGTGCCTGATCGCGACACCCCTGACTTCGCCCCTACTCACACTCCTACGTCACATCGGCATCACTGAGCAGCACCTCGTCGCACCCGTGCCGTGGCTGACCTGGGCCATCGCTGTGCCCACCGGCATGGTCGTCGCACTTATGGGTGCCTGGCGCTCCTCGCGCCGGGCCGCCAAGGTCCCTCCGTCGGCCGCGCTGCGCGAGGCCGCCATCGAACGCGGCCGCCCCGGCATCGTTCAGTTGATAGTCGGCACTCTGTGCCTCGGGACCGTCGTCGCTGCGATCGTCCTGGCGAGGGAAGCCGAAGCACTCTTCGCCCTCGTCGCCTCGATCCTGCTCCCCGAGATCATCGTGATTGGGCTCATGTGCTTCGGCACCCTGCTCGTCCCACGATTCGCCGCCCTCCTGGCCCGGCCCTTCATTCACCGCGATGTCGCCGCGCGACTGGCCCGCGACGAGCTGCGCGCCACGGTCCGCACCACCACCTCGGTCGCCGCACCCGTCATCGCGATCTCGGCCGTCGCCGGCTCCATGCTGCTAGCGCTGAGCTTCACCGCCGACTGGAGCTCCGCCCAGGACAGGGCCCACCTCCATGCACCGCTCGTCGTCCAACCCGGCGCGGGTCACGAGAGCGACGTTGCGGCCACGCTCTCAGCCGACCCATCCATCCGACTGATCGATGAGCGCCACGCATTGACGGTGGAGCTTGGCGGCGAGGGCCTCGACCAGATCGAGGTCGACGCCGTCGATGTCACCACCGCCACCGCTGCCCGAGGGCTTCGCAGCGGCCGAGGTGACCTGACCATGCTTCACGGGCCTACCGCAGCGGTCTCCGAAACCTGGGTGAGCGACTCCGGCACCGGCCTCGGCGGCCACCTCGAGGCGTGGATCGCCGGCCACCGCGTCGATCTGCACATCGTGGCCATAGTCCCCGACGCGCCAGGCCTGTACGGCGAGGTCCTGCTCCCGGCCGACCTCGTCGCCGATGAGCTCGACGGCTCGCCGGCCACCGAGCTGTTCGTCGTGCTTGAGCCCGGGGCGGACGTCGCGGCGGTGCGTGCCTCGCTCGACCAGACACTGACCGGCACCGGTAGCCAAGTGCTGACGGCCGACGAGTGGATCGACGCGATTACGGACCAGGTTCGGCAGTCCAACAACTTCGGCCTGATGATCGTGCTCGGACCCGCTGCCTTCTACGCCGCCATCGCCGTCGTCAACGCCACCCTCATCGGTGCGACCCAGCGACGCCGCCAGCACGAGGCCCTCAGCCTGCTCGGCGCCACCCGTGA
>JBKPTR010000314.1:0-6743 GCA_046735615.1 Actinomycetota bacterium | reverse complement strand
TTCGGCGAGCAGCCGGGGCACTTCCCAGCCCATGTCGCCGTACAGGTTGCGGATCAGTCGCCGCTGCGCAGCGATGTCGTGGCGATCGTAGTCGTGCAGCGTTGGCGTACGCCACAAGAAGATGACCCGCGCCTGGCCGGTCTCGCGAACCGGGTAGATAGCGGCTGTGCGACCGACGTCACCGCAGCCCAGCATCTGCTGGTGGAGGTCGAGATAGTTCGGAACTGTGAACACCGCGAGGTAGCCGCCCAGGAAGTGCAGGAACTGGTGCTCCTCACCGAACGCCAGCTGACGGGTGATCGAATGCAGGCCGTCAGCCCCGATAACAAGATCAAACGTCTGCGGCGATCCGTGTTGGAACGTGACGTCGACCCCTTGGTCGATCTCTTCAAGGGAGCTGATCGAGTTTCCGAACAGATACTCGACATCGTTTCGGCCGGCCTCATAAATGATCTTGGTCAGCTCGCCGCGCATGATCTCGACATGGCGCTCAGATACACCTTCCGACCCCAACTCCGCCGGCACATCGACTGGGCGACATCCGTCTCGGATGAAGGAAATGATCTCGGTGTGCGTGCCAGCATCCTGAACCTGCGGCAGAGCGCCCATCCAATCGATGATCTGCAGAGCCGGATCGAAGAGGTCAACGGCATGGCCGCCACTGCCGAAACGAACCTCTTCAGTCCTCTCCACGACGGTGGGCTGGAACCCGAACCGGTTGAGCCAGTAGGCGTGCACCGGGCCGGCGACACTGGCACCCGAGACGAGCACGCGTCAGCCGTTCACCGCGAAATCATCCTCCATACCTGCAGCTGAGCCACAGGCACCAGGCGGGATAGAGCCATCAGGTTCCCATCCAGTTGAGCAACCCCGCGCTTACGTACCACGGGGCCAACTGTGGTCGTGGATGCGCGCCACCACACCGGGATAGCCAACCACCCAATGATCATGAAGATCCGGCCGTATGCCAAGCATGATCAGGCCGCGCGGCAGCTCGGCTGCGCGCCGATGGAGGCGGTTCGCCACCAGCAGCCAGATCCATATGAGAGAACTGCCAACACTCGATACCAGGCCAACGAGGTACCAGGCGGTGATGTCAAGATGATCAAGGTCGAGCCGACAACCATGACAATCGCTCCAGGGGTTGCAAAGCATGGGCAACCGTGCGCCAGCCCTTTCTGCGATGGGTCACCCAGGGCGCATTCCCGGCGGCGCCTTCGCGGCCGGCTTCTAGATCTCAAGCTGGTACTCGAACTCGAAGACCTCGATCGTGCTTGCCCCCGTTGATCAGCTGGTCGAACGGTGACAGCAACGCCGCGCATCCCGAGAACGCTTGGCCGAGCAGCGAAAGATCAACTCCCCATTCGCCCTCGACCGTGGCTTTGCAGGCTTCACTCACGTCGTTCGGCTCCGTGGGGCTTTGGGGTGCTCTGGCGCGGGGCGTTGCCCAGGGCAGCCGTCCGGCCGCCCATCCTCACACGCCGCCGTACCACACTTTCCATATGGGTTACTACCTTCTGGAGTACGTACTGATTGATGATTATCTAGCTCGGCGCGCCGCCTTCCGGGAGGCGCATCTAGCGCTCGCTCGGGAAGCCCATCGCCGTGGGGACCTGATCCTCGCAGGTGCCCTTGCGGAGCCGACTGATCGAGCGGTTCTCGTTTGGCGGACCCACGATCGCTCCGTTATTGAGCGCTTCATTGACGGCGATCCTTACGTTCACAATGGCTTGGTCACCTCATGGACCATCCGACCCTGGACTGTCGTCATCGCCGAGGGAGCTGGACAGAGCTGATGCCTGGCGATTGGTGAACCGTCGAGGATGATGTTGGTTCAGCTCAGCGGCCACTACGGCTATGCGTGTCGCTGGTGACCCGGCTTCGGATAGTAGGAGCAACGTGATGCCGAAACTGGTCTGATCCTTCACAGCCTCGACGCCTCCGCGACAAGGAGCAATCTCACGTGAAGATCGCCGACGCACGGGTGGTCGTGTCATCGCCCGGCCGTGACTACGTCACCTTAGTCATCGAGACCGAGGACGGCCTGGTCCGAGTGGGTGACGCGACCCTGAACGGCCGCGAGCTGGCGGTGGCGTCCTACCTTCGTGATCATGTTTGCCTGCTTCTGATCGGCCGGGATGCCCACGCATCGAGGACACCTGGCAGTACCTGTACAAAGGCGCCTACTGGCGTCGTGGCACGGTGACCATGACCTCCATCGCCGCCGTCGACATTGCCCCTATGGGACATCAAGGGCAAGCTGGCCGGTCTCCCGGTGTACGAGCTGCTGGGTGGTGCGGCCCGGGAGGGCGTGATGGTCTACTGCCACGCCAGCGGTTCCACGCGTGCTGGTCTACTGCCACGCCAGCGGTTCCACGCTGGACGAGCTCAGCGTTGACTTCCAGCGCCATCTCGACCTTGGCTACCTGGCGATCCGAGCCCAGGCCGCCATCCCCGGCCTGGAGAAGACGTACGGCATTGCGCCGACCGACGGCAAGATTTACGAGCCGGCGAGCGGCAACGTGCCCCAGGAGGACATCTGGGAGACCAGCTACTATCTGGACTTTGCCCCCCAGATGATGGCCTATCTCCGGTCGGAATTCGGCTACGAGGTGCACCTGCTACACGACGTGCACCACCGGCTGACGCCGATCGAAGCCGGGCGGCTGGGCGCGTCGCTGGAACCGTACCGCATGTTCTGGATCGAGGACCCTACTCCCGCTGAGGACCAGTCCGCGTATCGGTTGATCCGCCAGTACACGACGACCCCGATAGCGGTCGGTGAGGTCTTCAACAGCATCTGGGACTGCCAGCAGCTGATCATCGAGCGACTGATCGACTACATCCGCACCTCGGTGTCGCACGCTGGCGGCATCACCCATCTGCGCCGGATCTTCGCGTTGGCCGACTTGTACGGGGTTCCGCTCCGGCTACCACGGTGCAGGCGACCTGTCCCCGATCTCCTTGGCCGCCGCACTGCACGTCGACCTGAGCATTCCCAACTTCGGCATCCAGGAGTACATGGGACACCGCGACCCAGTCGGCGACGTGTTCGACGCCAGCTACACGTTCCAGGACGGCTACATGCATCCCGGCCACCAACCTGGCATCGGCGTCACGTTTGACGAGAAAGCTGCGACACGGTACCCGTACGACCCGAAGTATCTGCCGGTGCACCATCGCCGTGACGGGTCGGTCCACGACTGGTGACAACTATGTACTGGTCTGATCACTCATCGGGCTCGCGATTGAGAACAATAAGCGTGCCGGTGGCAACCCCATAGACCATTGCCGCAACACCCACGATGGCGGCCACAGTGGTGATCAGATCGGGAACGACGTTCGTCATGCTGGCCAGAAGCGCAACGGCAACAAGGCCGACGCCGCCGAGGAACGTGATCAAGCTTCGGCGACCTGCTCGCCGCGCCCCGTCCCCGGCTGACCGCTGCACCCGTCAACGATAGCGAGTACACCCTTGGCACAGAGCAGTCTTTGTTAGTAGCTGTGATCTGACCAGTCGCCGCCGGCTCCGGTGATGCATTTGGCCGATGAAGGGGTCAGTTCTCGGCCACATCTGGAGCTTCCATGGCGGGGCAGGTATTCATGACGACATCCAGGCCCGCGGCACGGGCGCGTTCGGCGGCTGCTTCGTCGATTACGCCAAGCTGAAGCCAGACGGCCTTGATGCCTAGTCGGTCCTTCTCGGCAATGGCCTGGTCGACGACCGCGCCGACCCGCTGACTATTCACAAAGCAGTCCACGACCTGTACCGAACCGGGGACATCGGCGAGCCGGAGATATCCCCGCTCGCCCAAAGCGTCCTCGCCGCGAAGATTGACTGGGACGATGCGCATGCCGAGCTGGTCGCGCAGATACCGGCCGATGCTGTACGCGGTGCGCTTGGTGTTGGCGGACAAGCCGACAACGGCCCAGGTAGCCGGCGTCGTCAACAACCGTTTGATCAACTCGGGATCACGCCACGTCCTCACAGCACAGATCCTTGCCGATCCGGCCGGCGATCGGCCGCCGGGGCCCTATCGAGTTGGGTCACCGTTGATAAGACGCCGCCGACCATCCCACCCAGCGTTGGACATCAATGGCGAGAACTGGGCCTGACGGTGGCCGCTCGACGTACTGCGGGTATTTGTCGCTCAACAGACTGATCGCCCGCTCAGCCTCGGCTGCGTTGTCGACCAGGCGCGCCCGGCCATCAAGTCGGACCCACCAAAGCCGAGACCAGTCGTCTTCGTACTCGTCGACCAGGAGGCTCGCAGCCTCCGTGGCCTTGACGTTGCTGATTCGCTGAAGGCGTCGGTGTCGTTTGGGCTTGTCGTCGACGGCTGAGTAGACAACGTCGTTTGTGAGTACGAAGCAGATGGGCACGACATGCGGGCGTCCGTCGCCCCGGGCCGTCGCCAGGCGGCCGACCGGCGCTCGCGAGACGAGTCCACGCATTGTCTCCCGGTCCACGCTTTGACGCTAACCGCCCGCAGGAACAGGTTGGTAGACGAACCCGGTCCACGCTTTGACGTTAACCGCCCGCAGGAACAGGTTGGTAGACGAACCGTCGCATCGATTTGGCCCCAACTCACTGGATCACATGGTCGACGTTCTTGAACGTCACAAGCGGTACTGTGTGATCACCCTTCAACCCTGTGTTCGGCACTATCACGTGCCCGCGAGAGGACTTGTCATGACCGAACAAGGCTCGCCCAGCACCCCTCTCGCCGCCGACGAGGCACACCTCGCCGCCCTGGGCTACGGCGGCGACTTTCATCGCTCGATGAGCCTATGGTCCAACCTCGCTCTGGGGTTCACCTACCTCTCGCCGCTGGTCGGGGTGTACTCGCTGTTCGCGTACAGCCTGTCGCTGGGTGGGCCGCCCGCGATCTGGTGGATCGTGATCGTGGGATGCGGCCAGATGCTCGTGGCGCTGGTCTTCGGTGAAGTCGTCTCGCAGTACCCGCTGGCGGGCGGTATTTACCAGTGGTGCAGGCGGCTATGGGGCCGTCGATACGCCTGGATCGTCTCGTGGGTGTACCTCTGGGCGGTCATCGTCACCGTGACAGCGGTAGCCGAGTTCGGTGGTGGGTTCGTCGCCGCGCTGTTCGGGCTCGAGGCCACGCCCCTGGTCGGCCTGATCACGGCCGTTGCGCTGCTGCTGCTCGCGCTGGCGTTCAACTTCTCCGGCACACACATGCTGGCGCGAGTGGCGAAGATCGGGCTGGGGGCCGAGCTTGCCGGCGTCATCGCGCTGGGCCTGTACCTGTTGATCTTCGACCGCAAGCAGCCCTTCTCAGTGTTCTTCGACACCCTCGGTGCAGGCGGGGATCAGGCGTACTTGATCACGTTCCTCGGGGCCTCGCTGTCCGGGCTGTTTCTCTTCTACGGGTTCGAGGCGTGCGGCAGCGTCGCCGAGGAGGTCAACGACCCGACGCGCCGCATCCCGAAAGCCATGATCATGACGATTCTCATCGGCGGGGTGTCCGGGCTCATGTCTTATGCCGGGTATGTGCTCGCTGCGCCGGACCTCCAGGCGATCGTGGACGGCAATGAGCCCGACCCGATCCCGTCGATCCTCGAGGACGCGCTCGGCACTGCCGGATCGAAGGTGTTCCTGGTCGTCGCGATCACAGCGTTCATCTCCTGCGTGCTTTCCTTGCAGGCAGCAGGCAGCCGGTTGCTTTACGGCTCGGCCCGCGACCGGATGCTGCCGTTCAGCAATTGGCTTTCGCGCATGTCTGAGAAGCACGCGGTGCCCACCAATGCCCTCCTCGTAGCCTGTCTGGTGCCGATCGCGCTCTGTCTGTTTGTCTTTTGGCAGCCCGACACCCTGGCCAGGGTTACTGCGTTCGCGGTGCTCGGTATCTACATCGCCTTCCAAGCGGTGGTGCTCGCGGCCCTGCGGCAGCGCCTCCGCGGTTGGCACCCCGCCGGGTTGTGGAACCTTGGATCGGCCGGGATGGCCGTCAACGTGGCCGCGCTCGCCTACGGAATCTTCGCGATGTTCCTGTTGGCGCGGCCAGGCACGGCCGACACCTTCCTCGACCGGTGGATCGTGGTCATCGGTGCGGTCCTTGTCTTCATCACCGGGCTGGCGTACATGTTTATCGCCAAGCCGTACGACCGCTCCGAGGGCGTTCCCGAGGGCGACGCGGTCGAGGTTGCGGACCAACTGCGGAGCCTTCGCCAGGGATCACCCGCCGGCTGAGCCCACGTCCTGCGGGCATCCCACCGAGTGTCAGTAGGGAAGGATTGGCTTTGGGTGACGCGCCGGCGCATCCGGCGGCGCCGGGTAGGCCTCGCCGCTCGGCTGGCCAGGCCCGAGGTCCAGTTCGGACTCCTGGCCTGCCACCAGCGTCTCGTCGGCGAAGTGCTCGTGCATCCAGTTCAGATGGTCGTTCCGACTTTCGACGATCCTGAACGTGTCCCACACCGGCATGTTCTGCTGGGCGAAATGCTGACCCATCAGCTCCGGGTCAACTTCGTAGACGTGCTGCATCCGCATGACCACACCGTCGGACACCCGGGTAGCTTCAGGGCGGACGTATTCCTGCTTGTAAACGAACCGTCGCATCGTCGTGCCCCCTTAGCTCTCGTACGCCTGGTCCAGCATTTGCTTGCCGGGGTTCATGATGTTGTTGGGATCGAGTGCCGCCTTGATCTTGAGCATCACGTCCCAGCCGCCGCCCATTTCTTCAGGAACCAGCTCGGCGTCGCCGGCTCTCGTGCTTCCGTGGCAG
>JBKPTR010000313.1:0-6099 GCA_046735615.1 Actinomycetota bacterium | reverse complement strand
CAAGCCTGGTACCCCTGCAGCGTATTCGCCGGTGAACAGCGACCAGGCGGCCCAGACTGTAGCGTTGCTCAAAACGATCACATAAGTGGATGCGGAGATGCCATCGAGGCGCTCCGCGTGCAACACCCGGATGGCCTGCGGGACGGAGAGCAGGCAGGAGAGAGCGGCGCCGCACCACGCAAGCATCTCCACCACGATGGTGCACCTCTCTGACCTATTCGATGGTTGAACGTGACGGTCGCCTTCCGCGTGGCTTCCCACCGGCTTCCATGTGAGCGCTGATCACGCCAATTCGTCCCTCCGCCGACCTGCTGAGAGTGCGCGCATCGGTCGAAGCAGCGCTTGTCGTTCTCGACTCGCCGTACGGCCACGGGGTCGGTCTGCAGAGAGCCGACCATATCGAACGGCTGACGCGGCAGCCCGTCGCGCCGTTGACGCGCAAACTTCGGTGGCAGTCATGATCAATGAAGATTCACGCATTGGCGATGAAGACGGATGTGGGCGGCGTACGGCTCGCCTCGGCACAGCGGAGGTCACGAAACCCAGCCGCCCCCAGCCACGCTCGGTACGAGTCCGCACTATGCACGCCTCCAGCGCTCGTGCGTGTCATGAGGCTCGCGGCGTACAGGGTCACGGATCGCTGGGTGGCTGGGTGCTGCGACGGCGTGACGTCGATGACCGCAATCCGGCCGCCGTCCTCGATCGTTGGTCGTAGCCGCCGGAACAGCGTTCGGTTCGCGTCGCCGTCAAAGAGGTGACAGAGGTTGCCGAGCAGAACAAGGTCGTACGCCTTGTGCCGAAGCGGCAGCTCGAAAACGTCACCTGAGACGTAGTCGAATTGGTTGGCGCAGCCGGTCGCTTCCACCGACCGCCGGGTAACGGGAAGCACAGCAGGAAGGTCGAGTGCGGTGACGCGACATGCTGGATCGCGTCGTGCGATCGCGATACTCCACGGTGCAGCGCCGGCGCCCACATCGAGGATCCGGGAGGCGCCTTGGAGAAGGGCAGCCACGGCTTCAGCGGCCGGCGCGAGAAAGGCGGCCAGGTGAGTAACCGCAAGGGGGTAGAGCCGAGTCGCTCCCGCTGGCGCCTCGCAGTCTAACGGCGCCTGGCCGGTACGTACTGCTTGGACAACCCGGTCGGAGTTTGCTGCCAGCACGGGGAGTGTGGACAATTCCGCCACCGCGGCCCGGAACCGCCCCTCGTCATCATGCTCGAGCACCCCGATGCCGGCGAGCGCCTCAAGCAAGATGGCAGTGCTCCGTGGGTCACCGTCACAGTCCCGGGCCACCTCATCGCCGCGTGCCGGACCGGCTTCGAGAACGGCCAAGATGCCGAGCCGGTCTGCCGCTGAGAAGACAGCTTCGGTGTGCAATGCTTCCCATAGCCACCAAAGCTGCCCTGCCGCCGGGCGTCGGTCGTTCATGGCGCGACCTGGACAATCCCTAAAGTGCCATCAACGGTGACGAGCTGTCCGTCGTGCAAGGCGACGGTTCCGTTCCCTGTAGCGACGACCGCGGGGATGCCGTATTCACGAGCGATTATTGCTGGGTGGGACAGGATTCCGCCGGTATCGGTGACCAGAGCGCCGATGCTGGGGAACAGCACCGACCAGACTGGTGAGGTTATTGGGCAGACGAGTACGTCGCCAGCCCGAAGCCGGTCGAACTCGGCCTCACTCCTGATCACCCGGACCGGGCCGGTATAGCTGCCGGGTGAGGCGGGAATGCCGCTGACCGCACTGTCCAGACGCATGCGGCCATTGTCATCTGGGCCGAAGACGTGCTCGACGCCCCAGAGGAAACCCTCATGCGCCAGCCGCGCTTCGGCCGGTAGAGATTCAGACGGCGGAGGTGCTCCGGGATCTTCGCCGTACGAAGCTGGCCCGGGGTGGGCCAGCACCCAGGCGTGTTGCCCCTTGCCGCGGGCAACGAGATCGCGGCGTCCGGCACGGTCTCGGAGCGCCTTTTGGGCCTCTCCTGGCTCGAGTTGGAAGACATCGTCGCGAAGGTCGATTTGGCCTCGGTCGGCGAGCCGGCCGCCGATTTCCAGCGCGGCGCGGCGTACCAGCGCCAGCGGGGCACTCACGGTGAAGTACTCGTTGTCCTCACGCACGGGGTAAGCCTTCTCCGCGCGCGCGAGCGCTCGCTCGAACCTAGCCCTGTCCTCAGTAGTCGTGAGCCTGTTCCGCGCGTCAGCGGTCGCTCGCCTCCGTCCGGCGAGCAGCGCCGCGTCTGTCCTTTCCGGATCAAAGCCTGTCGCAAGCTGATCGGCGATCAAGCCGATGACCACGTCGGGTCGCTCTTCGAGATTTTGCTCAGCCACTTCGTACCGCAGTGCTCGGCAGCCGTGTGTGTGCATGAACTCGGTGAAGGCTGCAGCAAACTGCTCGTCCTGGGCCAGGACGACATCCGCTGGGGCCCGTTCGACGAGGCGCCGCCGCAGAGCAGGTCGCCCATTCGTGAGTTCAGCAAGGGGAGCGAACGCCCTGCTCGGCTCGGTGGACTTTCCGGACAGTCCGGCAAGCAGCGTGAACATGCTCGCGTCGTCGAAACCGAGCAAGTCTCGACAGGTGAAGGCCAAGTCGGCGAGCGTGATCCAGATCGCGCCCTGCAGGATGAAGTGCACGTCCAAGCCGCGGTCCACCAGTTCAAGGACCCTCGTCAGGTACGCGCCTAGATCAGAGTCGGTCAACATGGACACATCGAGATCGCCCAGAAAGGCGATCCACTGGGCGAACTCGCCCTGCCACTCCTCGTACCAGCGGCCCACCATGCTGCCGCACACATCGGCGCGCATCGCAGCGACGCATTCACTGATCCGGCGGCCCAGCGATGGCATGGGTAGTGGAGCAAGTGGCGCCCGGCGGTCCTTCTCCTGGAGCGGCACGATCCGGAGGTACTCCCAGCCGCCAATGTCGCGGAGGTCGATGGTCTCGAATAGCAACCCCAGTTCCGAGCACATGGCGCGGAAGGCGGGAGTGCGTGATTTCAGCACGACTCGGGCGAATGGCGTCCATGGCGCCGGTGCATGACTGGACTCACGGACCCAATACCCGGGTGGGGGCTCGACCGCCACCGGCACTGGCTCGATCAGCTGCTCCGGCAAGGCGGTAATTGGGCGGGCCTGGAGCAGCACGACCTCTCCTGCCGAGAGCGCCCACTCGACGTCCTGCGGTCCGCCAAGGTGCTGCTCCACTCGTCGTGCCAACGTTGCCACGGCAGTGGCGGCTCTAGCATCGATGGCGTCTTCGCCTGTCGTGGTGCGGCGGTCAGCGGAGTTGCCGCGAACCAGCCATTCGTCAGGAGTGGCAGCGCCGGATACCAGCCGCTCGCCCAGATCGCGGACTGCTTCGACCAGGACGACGTCCCGGTCGCCGGTCACCGGGTCGGCGGTGAAGGCCACGCCTGCCGCCGTTGCCTGAACCATTGGCTGCACAAGGACCGCAAGCTGGGCTGACTCGTTGTCGGTTTCGGTCCGGTACGACCGAATCAGCTCGTTGAACGCGGAGGCCCAGCATTCGCGTACGGCGTCGAGCAGCTGGCTCTCGCCGGTCACGTTGAGGACCGTCGTGTAGAGACCGGCGTAGGAGGTAGATCCGAGATCCTCCCGCGCACCGGAGGAACGCACGGCGAGCGGCGTACTAGGCCACTGCTGAACGGCCGCCCCCAAAGCTGCCGAAATTTCCGCAGGAACCTCGATGGCGGCGACCGCATCCGCTGAGGTCTCCGCGGGTAGTCCGGCCTGGGTGAGTGCCTCGTCGAGTGCGTCGCAGACCAGCACGACGCCGTCCGGAACCGGAAAGCCGTCCCGCCGCAGCCGCCCCAGCGCGGCGGCCTTCCGACCCACCTGGCGGGGATCAGCCGCCTCACGAAGGTCGAGCACATAGCTTGTCGTTGTTGTCATTGTCGGCGCCTCCTCATGTCCTGTTATTCAGCGTGGAGGCGCGACAGCGTGCCGGGCATCGTACGACCTACGTACTTTGGTGTTCCGGGGAAGGATGCTCGACGATGTATCGAGTCAAGCCGGTACGTGAACTGACTCCGAGTCGCTGATAGATGTGCTGCAAATGCGTCGTCACGGTGCGCTGGCTGATGAATAGCCGATTGGCGATCTCGGGATTGCTGAGCCCTTCTGCCACTAGCCGCGCAATCTCGGCCTGTCTCGCGCTTAACTGACCGGATATGCGAGTCCGCGGCGGCAGGGCAGTCGGAGCGCCAAGCCTACGCAGCAATCGGCGGCCGCGATCGGTGATCGGTCGCGCTCCCAGCCGGTCGGCAGCATCGAGGTGCTCGATGACGCGAGCGATGGCTTGCCCACGTTCCTGGTCGGATCCGCGTTGTGCTGCGATGACGTCCGCCCAGTCAAGCTGGGCGGTCGTGGCCTCGTACGGCATGGCGAGGGCAGCGAAGCTCTCAGCGGCCTGCCCGAATGCCACCGCGGCAGCTGGCCAGTCACCTTCTGCCCTTGCAACCAAACCGTCGATCCATGTCGACACCGCCGCCGGATATGGCGCTCGGGGCCCGTGCTCCGCGATAAGCCGCGCGGTCCGCCGCGCTCCTGTCAGGTCTCCGGCCGCGACCTGTGCCTCGCCGAGCACGGCCGAACAGAACGCCGGCACAGCAGCCCCACCCGGAACGACTGCGCTTGCTACCGGCAATGCAGACCGTACGTCGCCCTGCCCGAGCAGCACCATGGCATGACAGACATTTCCCGGACCGAGCACGTGCAGGTCGTTGGTGAACCCCTCGCCGTACACCGATCGGGCCTCATCCAGGCAGGCGGTGGCCTTCGTGTACTGACCGCGCCGTGCATGAAGCGTGGCGCGGAGACACAGCGCGGCGGCGACTCCGCGGCGCATTCCGATCCGGTGGCTGAGCTCGAGCACCCAGTCCGCGCCGTTGCTCGCCTCCTCCCAGGCGCCCGAGAAGAAGGCGGTAAACGCGAGGAGGAACCCGTCGAAGACTTCCAGTGCCGGGACACCCGTTTCTCGCGCCAGCCGCCGCCCGTCTTGGGCCAGCTGGCGGGCGGCGGCGTGGTCACCCCAGGCGAGCGCGTTGCAGACGGCAGGTCGATGGGCCTCCTCCAGCAGAAAGATCCAGCCCTCCTGTCGCGCCACGCTCATGACAAGAGACACCGCTCGTTCGACGGCGCCATGGTCACCCGACCATAGGTAGACTCCTGTACGGCCGAGGGCGGCGAGGGCGAGCGCCTGCCGTGAGCCGGTCGCAGCCGCGATGCTGTCGAGCCTTTCGATTTCAGCACCCAGTTCACGCACCTGTCCCGTGCGCACCAACATCCGCAACTTCGTCTCGGTGACAGCTAGATACTCAGCCGCCAGCGGCGGCGCGTCCGACAGCCAGGCCATGGCCTCAGCAACGTGGGCCTGCGAGTCCGCCAGTTGCCCGCTGTCCCACTCAACAAGCGAGAGGCGGTGCAGCTGATGGGCAGCATCGAGTGGGCGGCCGCCAGCCGCCGAACTCTCGGCGGCCTCACGCCAGGCCTCAATCGCAGCGTTGACGTGCCCGGCCAGTTCGAACGCCTCGGCCCGCTGTTCCTGCAACCGAAGCAACAGGTCCGTACGCCCGAGGCGGCGTGCGAGCCGAATGGCAGCCTCGGCATGATCGACCGCCTGTTCCCCCGCCTTGCCTACCAGCGCTCCCTCCAGGGCGGCGGCTAAGACATCAAGGGCCTTGCTCGGATCAACCTCCTTACCCGCTCTCGTTATGTGATGGGCTAGCCTGCCGATGTCTGCCGGGTCGAGGCGTTCTAAAGCTGCTGCGATGGCGGCATGCGTGCGACGCCGGACAACAATCGGGAGATCCTCATACGCCACCTCGCCGAGCAGCGGATGCATCACTTGATACTCCACGCCGTTGTCGCCGAATTGCTCCACGAGGACACCTGCCCCTCGGAGCCGTCCGACGCAGTCCAACACCTCGGCCTCGCCCGGGCTGAGTGCACAGAGAAGGTCGTGCCCGATGGCGCCGCCTGCCACGGCAACGATGTCGAACATAGCCCGGTCGGCCGGACCAAGCAGGTTGAGTTGAGACCGCAGCAACGCGACCACGCCAGGCGGGACCTCATCAAGCGCCCCCT
>JBKPTR010000312.1:0-13180 GCA_046735615.1 Actinomycetota bacterium | reverse complement strand
CGTATTGCATCACGGTCGGGCTCCTCTCTTCTCGGCCGGCGCGGCCCGGGACGCATTGATGGTTGCCCGCGGCCGCTCGGAAGGGATTCTCATAGTTCTAGTCCCTGTCCAGTTCGTAGGTGACCATCAGGACGCCTTTGGTCGTAATGACGGAGTCGGTGAGCCGCAACGATGCGCGGCTGCCCTCAGGAAACAGGCGGCGGCCGGTGCCGAGCACGAGGGGGTGGATCATCAGGAGGTACTCATCGATCAAGTCGGCGGCCATCAGCGCGGCGATCAATTCGCCGCTGCCCATGATCACGAGGTTGCCGCTCGATGCCTGCTTGAGCTCGGCCACCGCGGCCGGGACATCGCCGTCCAGAAGCGTCGAGTTCGGCCATTCGAGCCGCGTCGCGGGGCTGCGCGAAGCGACGTACTTCTGAGTGTTGTTGAGCGCGTCCTTGAACGGCCCGCCCTGGGCGTTCCAGGAGGCCAGCAATTGTTCGTAGGTGCGCCGGCCGAATAGAAACGCGCGGTCGCCGCCCATCCGCTCCCCGGTCTTGGCGACAATGGCGTCGTCGCCGCGTGGCAACGCCCAGCCCCCGTGCGCGAACCCACCCCGAGTGTCCTCGTCCGGACGGCCCGGTCCCTGCATGACGCCGTCCAGCGTGACGTGGTTGATCACAACTATCTTGCCCATCTGTCCGTCCTTTGCTCTCGGCAGCGCCACCCTGTGCGACTCCCTGGGGTTGCTGCTAGACCGGCACGATCACCGACGGGACCAGTCTTCAGGTCTTCGACGGGCCAATCTGATGAGAGATCTCGCGCCCAGGAAGACCAAATCACCTGCAAGGAGCCAGGGGCCAGCGACAATAGCCGGATCCAGCGTCTGAGCACCACACTGGGCAATCCTTGCCGACGTGGGGTCAAGGCCATGCGATGAAACTCGCTCGTGACACCGGTCGGGTGACCGGATTGTCGGGTGAAGAGTCACCAGAGAGCGGAGATGCCCAGCGCCATCGACCCGGTCGTTCGCTATGACGTCACTGTCGCCGTCAACATTTGCGATGCAGTGCCGAGTTCGTGGAAGGGGTGCCCGGCGCAGACGCCGACCTGGCGGCGATCACGCAGGCAGAGGCGGTGCAGCTGTTCGCGGAGCGCGCGGCCGCGGTCAAGCCCGATTTCTTAGTAACCACCGAGAACGCGGCGGCGGTCGCCGCCGTCGTCTGGCGCCTAGATGGGATAGCGCTGGCGATCGAGCTCGCGGCGGCGCGGATAGCTACGATGACCCCGTCCGAGTTGGCCCGCCGGCTGCAGCGAAGTTTCGCGGTACTCGCCACTGGCCGCCGCGGCGCGGTGGCACATCACCAAACACTGCGCGCCACCATCGACTGGTCCTATCAGCTGCTCGCCGAGCCCGAACAGCGGCTGCTGGCCCGTCTCTCGGTGTTCGTAGGCGGTTGCACCCTAGAGGCCGTCGAGGCGGTTTGTAGTGGAGAGGGTATCGATCCCGACACGGCGTTCGAGCTGTTGGCCAGCCTGGTGGCGCGGTCGCTGGTGGTGGCCGAAGAACACGGGCTCGAGAGCCGCTACCGGCTGCTGGAGACGATCCGCCAGTACGGCGGAGAACGCCTCGACGAGGCTGGGGAGACGGAGCGGTGGCGTGCCCGCCACGCCAGCTACTACGCGGGCGTCCTCTCACGGATACGAGAACATGCCCACGACCCGAAAACCGAGGTGTTCTGGGCTGTCCGGCTCGGCGCCGAGCAGGACAACCTGCGCGCGGCCTGGGCATGGACGATCGACACCGGCAACGTCGACACCGCGTTTTCGATCCTAGCCAGCTTCGCGCCCAGCGAGATCTGGAACAGTTACCTCCTGCTGCTGGACGGCGAAGCGGCTCTGAAGCTGCCGGGCGCGACCGAGCACGCGGGCTACCCGCTCGCTCTCGCGGTGAGCGCGATGTTCGCGTCGGATCGCTCCGTAGGAAAGGCGGCCGACGAGCTGTGCCGCCGCGCGGCCGAGGCGAACGCGCGCCAAGCTAGTCCAGATTGGCGAGTCGAGGAAGTCATCTGCGGCGCCCGCTCAAACATCGCGTTTACTGCCGGCGCGTTTGCCGACGCCGCCCGCCTCGCCGAACAGGCCGCCGCTATCGCGCGGACCGGCGGCGACCTCGCCGACGCCTCCGTCCAGCTCACCAGCGCCGCGGGCGACCGCCTGCTCGTCGGTGACGCGCGCGGAGCGGTCCCTCTGGCGCGCGAAGCACTCGCGCTCGCTCGCCATATCGGCGCCCCGGCGCTCATCGCCACCGGCCTGCTCGCCGTCGGCGCGACCGTCGCCGAGACTGACCCCGACCGCGCTCGAGCCTGCCTGCGCGAAAGCCTCGAGCTCAGCACGGCGCTCGACTATCAAAGCTGGGTCGACCACATCTGGGCCGCGGCGATCGCATTTCTCGTAAACGACCGGACCGCCACGCTCGAGCTCGGCCGCCGCCATTCGCCGCCTCCAGTGGGGCGGTCGTCTGCGGCTCGGCTTCGTCCTCCACGCCATCGCGGGCGCGCTTGCCGCCACCCGGCCGGAGGCCGCCGCGATCATCCAGGGCGCCGCCGAAGCCCATATGGTCGAGTCGCCGAATTTCGCTCGGCTGATCAACTTGATCCTTACGGAAGCTCTGGGCGAGGAACACGTGCGAGAACTCCGCGCCCGCGGTGCCGACATGGACTGGGACCAAGCCGTCTCCTACACCCTCGCTCAGAGCACCCAAGCCCTCAACGAACTCCAATCCAAGCCCCAGCCATGAGCGAGTTCACCCCGGTCGACGCACGCCAGGAGCCGACCCGGTGTGCCTCCCTCTTTCCGACGTGATCGTCCACGAGTTTGATCAGTTTCGATGGCTATTCGCGCAGGAGATCGTTGCGACCACCGCTGTGAAAGTACGGAGCAAATCAGCGCGTCCATTGCGTTGGTGGGTTACATCGAGCATCGAGATCTCGTGGGTCTGAATGTGGAGCAACTTCAAGGGTCGGGCGGGGCCATGGTGCACGCCGAAGTGGGCGATGCGCGCGATTTGAACCTGCCCGACTCATCGGTCGACGCCGTAGTGCTGCTCGGTCCGCTCTATTACCTTCGGGAACGGGCCCACCGAGTCCCCGCGCTGCGTGAAGCCTGTCGCATCGTCCGCCCTGGCGGCCCAGTCTTTGCTGCGGTGATCTCTCGCTGGGCTCCTCGACTGGACGGTGTCGTACCGAGCGGATGTACGAGAGCTATCCGGATGTGTTGACGCTGTTGCCCGATGTGGAACTCACCGAAACCTGCCGCTAGTAGTCCCGGACGGATTCAGCGGCTACACACACCTCCCCGCTGAGCTGTCGAGGAGATCCTGTGGAGAAGGCGGTACTGACGAAGAAGCCCCGACCGAGGTTGGGGCTTCTTGCTTGGCGGCAACCGTTGAAGCGATGGAACTCGCCATCCACTGCTGGTAACAGCGCTTATTCGAGTGAGTCGAATACTCCCGAGGCGCAGGACTGGCCTGAGGTGCGACGACCGATCCCCAGCGGACGTCGGACGGGCTCTGATCGGCCACTGCTTGGGGTGCACTGTGGCGCGTCGGGTTGGACTACAGGTGCGGCGGACTAGAGATCGTTGACGCGGAACAGGCACTTCACATCGAGGTCGCGGCGGAGCCGGGGATCCTCCAGCGCGTCGACGATCACCGATGCGCCACACCACGTCGCGGCGGCGGCGTCGACCAGCTTCCTTGCTGCCACGGCCTGGCCACCGGTGTCGATCCAGTCGTCGACGAACAACGCCCGGGCGGTGGATGGCAGCAGGTCACGCCGCAGGCCGAACTCCAGGTTCCGGTCCCGATAGTCCGGCGGAGTCCGCGTCGTCAGCCACCTCTCGCTGTCCGCTGACGGATCAGGGTCTTTGCGGAGCTCGACCAGACCCACCCCGAGATGGACGGCGACGAGCGCGCCGAGGAGGGTTCCGCGGGACTGAGGTCCGATGACGAGTGTCGGCTGAAGATCACTGAACGGCTCGGCGAGCGCCGGTCCCAGCCGACGCAGGATCCTTGCGTCGGCCCACCACCCGGTGGGGTCGGCGGCCCATCGGGGATTGGGCCGATCGCCGCGCCACTCGAACGTCGTCTTGAGATCGCACAGAAACCGGGCGCGAGCGTCGGGTTTCGGACGCGGACCGCGATCCTTGGGACCCATGCCCCCAGTCTGCCGTCGGCAACGCACCTACCGCTTCGCGCCAGTCCGCAAGCGGGTCCGCTTACGAGACGACGGGCGTGTGACCTGAGATAGACGTCTGTGCCGGTGGCGATTTGGTAGTCGGATGGTCAGCTGAGGTGGACGACGGTGGAGGTGAGTCGAGCTTGTTCGGCAGCCCAGGTCAGGAGGTGTGAGGCCAGGCTCTCCTCAGGGGTGGTGAGATGGTCCTCGGGCCGGCTGGAGGCGAGGGCCTCAATGAAGGCCCGAACGAGGCCGGTGTCGCCGCCGGCGTGCGGGTCATGCTCGCTGGAGCCTTCGATGAGGTGCCGCTCGCGTTTGCCGGTGCGGAAGTTCAGCACCTCCACCTCGCGGCCGTTGCCCTCGAGGCATCCGTGGGTGCCGAAGATCTTGGTGTGACGGAAGGCGAAGTCGGTGAAGGCTGTCATCGTGAACGATGCGGTGGTGCCGCCCTCGTACTCGAGGTTGACCACCTGGTGGTCAACCACATCATTGTCGCAGCGGTAGACGCAGCGACCGTAGGGACTTGTCCGCAGCGCGTCCAGCACCCCTTCTGCTGTGCGGGCGGAGGTGACAGTCTGCAACGGCCACCGTTCGGCAGCGGGGTTACCCAGGCAGGCCAGATAAATCCTCTTCGCTGAGTAGGGACAATCAGGCTCGATGGCGCAGTCGATGCAGCGCTCACCCGCACCGGAGGGGCGTTGCTCGGGACGGAAGTGGTGGAGGCCACCAAAGGATGACACCCGACGCGCCGGCCGCCCAACCAGATGGTTGAGCCAGTCGATGTCATGCACACTCTTGGCCATCAACATAAATGTCGACTCCTCGGTGCGCCGCCAGTTGCCGCGTACGAAGGAGTGCGCCTGATGCCACCAGCCGACCGGTTCGAGATGTTGTACTGACACAATCTGACCGATGACGCCCGAGTCGAGGAGTCGCCGCAGTACGTGGGTGTAGGGGGTGTAGCGAAGGACGTGGCACACGGCGAGTGTGACCCGTGCCGCCCGCGCCGCTTCGACAATTGAGCGGCACATGTCGGGCGTTACGGCCATGGGCTTTTCAAGCAGCAGGTGGTAGCCCTGTGCGGCCAGCGCCAGGGCCGGTTCATGGTGCAGCCGGTCGAGGGTCGCGATCACGGCGGCGTCGGCGATCCGGGGCTGCTCGATGACGTCTCGCCAATCCGAATACCGGCGCGTTGATGGCACGGCGTGCCGCTCTGCGAGGGTGGTCCGGCGGCGTTCGTCGGGGTCAGCCACGGCGGCGATGCGGACACGGGGATCGCGGACGGCAAGGTCGGCATACAGCTGCCCGCGGTCGCCGGCGCCAACGATTAGGAGGGAGATCTGGCGGGCCATGTTGGTCCTCTCTGGCTTGAGCTGGTTCGCCAAGGTCGGTGTTGGGCGATCGAGCTTCACGGCGGGTTTGGGTGTGGGATCTTCGATGATGATGCAGCCAAACCGGGCAGGGAGGGGCATGGACTTTGGGTCGCTGTCAACCCGAAAGGGTCTGGCTAGGTCATCCGAGCAACCCGCCGCGCTGTTGCATGGCAGAGCCGAAGTGGTCGGCTTTACCGCCCAGGGAAGGATGCCCTCATCCAATGTCAGCCGACCCGGGCGCCGCACCGAGAACCAGATGTTCGACTGGGGCGCCGCACCGAGAACCAGATGTTCGACTGGCTTGAGACCAGCTGCCGGGCCGGTCGTAACCGGCTCCAGATGGTTCACCGACCAGAACTTCGAGTGGGGACACCTGGCCCCGGTGCAACATGATCACCGGTAGGGCACTCGCCGTTGCCTCTGCCGTCGGTCGTGACCTACTCACAATTTGACGCTAACGCTGGGACCACTGGGGTTCCTCAAGCGACCATACGAGAGCCGCGGCGCGCTCACGAGGACCGTAAGCAGGTCGGCCTTCGGGGGCGGATGCAGATCCGAGTCATGGCGTAGCGCTCTTCGTGCGTCAAGCTGATGTTGCTTCCCGTTCGCGGCAGTTCGAACGGCACGGGAGAACCCCAAAGTAGCGGCCGCTGAGGCCTCGTTAGAGCCAACCCTCACATTGGCCGGGCGCCTAAAGCCCGGACTAGGGCGGATCGCCCTCAACCTCCGGCCGCCGGGACACATCGGTCAATCCGGCGGGCTGGAATTCCCGGCACTGAAATAACACAGCGCATTCCTTTCATCGGATTGATCAAGCAGTCTTTGAGGTCCCACGGCATTGGCTCGATATCGGCTTGACCGATTGAGCGGCTTCATGTGAAGCGATGAGAAGAAGTAGCTAATGATCGGAAACTGGAAGTGAAGCTATAGGAGAGGAAGACGAGTTGCGACCACTTGAACTCTCGCTGGTGCTCGTCAATCTGCTGACGTTAGGCGTATTGGCGGTGTCGCAACTGCAGCCGGTGCGCTGGACGGGTTATGTGGCGTTCATCGCGGTGCTGATCGCCATCGCGCAGATGATCGTGGAAGGCCCGCGCTGGCAGATGGTCCCGGCCTACGTGCTGACGGGGCTGCTCTTCCTGGTTTGGCTGTTGCAGAGCACCACGCTGGCCGGCAGGCCGGTCAACCGACTGGCCGCCGGCTTGGCCATCGGGCTCGGCACCCTGGCGCTGGTGATCTCTGCTGCCCTGCCGATCGTGAGCCCCGTGTTTCGCTTCCCGCGTCCAAGCGGGCCCTACGGGATTGGCACGTTGACCTACCACTGGGTCGATGCTGCGCGGCCTGAGGTCTTCACCGCCGATCCGAACGACCATCGCGAGCTGATGGTGCAGGTTTGGTATCCCGCTCAAGCAAACCTATCGGCGCCGCGCGCACCCTACGTTCGGGATGCCGGCGCGCTCGCGCCAGGGCTGGCGCGGTTGGCGCAGCAGAACGCCGAGCGGCTGTTCCCTGGCTTCTCCCTCACGGTGCCTAGCTTTCCCTTCACGCACTTGAAATACATCACTAGCAACGCCATTCCATCCGCGCCCGTGGTCCAGCACGAATCCAGCTATCCGGTGCTGATCTTCATGGAAGGGCTGAACGGCCTGCGCCAGATGAACACCTTCCAGGTCGAGGAGTTGGTGTCGCATGGCTACATCGTCGCAGCCATCGATCAGCCGTATGCCGCCGCCGAAGTGGTCTTTCCAGATGGACGCCAGGTCGCGGGACTGTCGAAAGATCAGTTGAATGTTCTGCTCCAACAGAGCATCAGCCCCGTCACGAACGCGCCAACCTTGAACGGCCAGACATTAAAGGGCGGCATCATCCCTTACTTCGCACAAGATGCTGTCTTCACGCTGCACCAACTTGCCAGTCTGAACCAAGCCGATCCCACCGGCATCCTGACCGGGCATCTGGATGTGCAACGCGCCGGCGTCTTCGGCGTGTCGCTGGGTGGCATCGTCAGCGCTGAAGCCTGTCACCTGGAGCACCGCTTGCGCGCCTGCCTTGTGATGGAGGCCCCGATGCCGGCCGATGTGATGAAGTCTGGCTTGCAGCAGCCGAGCATGTGGATCACGAGCGATGCCGACACCTGGCGGCTCCAGCGTTGGTCGGACCGTGATGTCATGCAACATCAAACCATGCGGGCCGTGTTCGACAGTTTGCCGGGAGATGGCTACTTCGTGCAGGTGCCGAGGATGTTCCACCTCAACCTGACCGACGTTCCGCTTCTGATCTATGCACCGTTCGGGAGGAGATTGGGCTTGTTCGGGCCGATCGATGCCCATCGAGTACATCGCATCGTCAACGCCTACACCCTGGCGTTCTTCGACCGTCATCTCAAAGGCATGCCGGCAACGCTGCTCGATGGATCAGCAGCACAATACCCTGAAGTGCGCTTCGACACGCGCCGGCCTTAATCCACTTCCGCACACGCAAGATCCTGGTTAACAACGCTCAGCTGCCCGACGGTCGTGGTCAGGGGCCGGGCAATGACCCCTGATGAGGCATTCTCGGATACGTGCTCATCGTCGCGGATAGACCTGCGGCATGAACCGGCTACTGATTGCCACCAGCTGTGCTGCCCTCGCTGGCGCAGCGACCACCGGCGCGTACGTCGGCCAACTCACGCGCAGGCTGACCATCGATTTCGCGTCGCGCGCTGATGATCCAGATTGCCATCCGTCAGGCCCGGTCAATTACCTGGCTCCAGATGGTCGATCACCGCCGTCGGATAACCGCTGGGCCACCGGATCGGACTCGACGAGCTCGGCAACTGCCCGATCCAGGTCGATGGTGCGCGCCTGGGCGAGCATCTGCTCGTACCGGTCGCCGAGAGCGGCCCGCAGCTCCCGGTCCAGTTGTCGGTGCTCCTTTGCGTCGGTGGGCCACACCTGGTCACTCACCAGCCGGGTGCCGCGCTCGGCGAGCGCGTAGAGCTGGCCGGCAAGCTCGATCCTGCCGTCCCGGAGCTCTGCCGTCGCCCAGAGCTCCAGTGCATAGCCCATTTGGGATGGGTTCCGGAGGCGACGAGCGACCAGCAGCGCCTCGACCGCAGAACTGCGGGCAGCCACCACATCGCCCAGCCCGAGGGCGGCCCGAGCGAGCTGAGTCGACGCGTACACCCGTACGTACGAGTCGCCCATCCCGGTGGAAATGTCGTGCGCCTGCTGAGCGAGCCGCCGGGCCTCGTCCATCCGGCCATGGGTTCGGGCGAGCACTGCACCCGCTACGAGGCCGAAGCCGACCGCGAGCGGCTCGCCCTCATCCTCCAGTCGACGCGACGCCTCCGTCACCGCATCCCGCCACTGCTCGTCGTCGGACCCAGTGCCCCGGGCGATCGCCTGCAATAGCTGGGCGAAGGCGATGATGCGGCGGTCTTCGCCCTCCACGGCGACCGGGAGCGCATCGTCCAGGCCAGCCTCGATCGGCTCGAAATCGCCGAGTAGAAAGGCTTCGATAGCGGCGATCGTCCAAGCCACAGTCCGTTCGTTCCGCGGTGCGCTCGGCAGCCCAGCGACCTGCTCCATCCAGCCGCGCCCCTCACGGCCAGTCCCACCGATGTACCAAAAGCTAGCGAGCGCTCGGCCCATCCGCAGTGCGCTGGTTGCGTCCTCGCGCCGCAAGGCACGACGCAGGACTGCCCGGAAGTTGTCGTTTTCGCGACCGAGCCAGTCCAGCCACTCGACCTGTCCGGCCGTGCCAAGCGCCGCATTACCGCGCTCGGCAAGCTCCAGATAGTAAGCCTGGTGCCCGGCGCGGTAGTCGGCTGCCGTGCCGCTCGCTTCCAGTTGCTCGACGGCGAACTCACGGATCGTCTCAAGCATCTCGAACCGCGGTTCGGCCGCCTCGCCCAAAGCTTGCACCAGGCTCTGGTCTACCAGTTCGGCGATCAGATCCAAGATGTCGAGGCGGCCCTCGGAATTCGTCACCTGCTCGATCGCCTCCAGGTCGGCGCTGCCGACGAACACCGCCAACCTGGCGAACAGCAACTTGCAGTCGGCAGACAGCAAAGAATGGCTCCAGGCGATGGTGTCGCGAAGCGTTCGCTGCCGAGCGGGGAGGTCCCGCGCACCCTCCCGTAGCAACTCCAGGCGCTGGTAGCCCATCCGCTGCAGCAGAGCGCGCGGCGACAGAAGTCGCAGCCAGGCCGCGGCCAACTCGATGGCTAGCGGAAGCCCGCCCAGACGCCGTGAAAGCTCGCCGAAGCTGGCGAGATCAGCGGCGGTCGGCTGGTAGCCGGGGCGGATGCTCAGTGAACCCTCGCTGGTAGATCCCACCAGGGCCGACGATCGTCACCATCCGCGCGTCGGGGTCCATGAGCAGATCCAGCACCTGCGCGACGTCCCGGTCCCGACCGATGAGCCGGGTCGCCGGTCGCGGCAGCGGAGCGATAGGCCTCGATCGTGGCTCGACCGCCGCTTCCGCCGAGGCCGCGAAGCGTTCGGTGAGCAGCACGGCTAGGTCGTCGGCGACCAACGTGCGCAACTCGTCGGCACAACCGAACGGCCGGTAGGAGACGCTGTCGTCTCGTTGGATGCCCGCGATCAGCTCGGCCAGCCGTGGCTGACGCTCCGGAGCGGGCGTCTTGACATAAATGAGCTTCGGCCGATCTCCGGACAGGCGGTACTCGTCCTCCAAGCCCGACACGTCCTCACCCGGCGCCACCCACCCGTAACTCTCCCAGTACAGGCCGACAAAGACATCGCTCTGCTCCAAGTAGGCGCGGTAAAGCGCACGTGGCGGGTGCGGCCGCGCCCCCAGCTCAAACATGACCGGCGATAGGCGGAGGCTCTCGATCGCCTCCCGAACGGCGCGCCGCTCCGGCGCTAACTCCTGCATCGTCGAGCTCACGAAGACACGGACGCGCTGATCCGTGTCTGGATCGCCAGGCGATCAGCGTATCGGTGGCCCGACCGATGTCATGCCGGCGGCCGCACGTCCGAGGTCACCCGCCGAGGGTCGCCTTGCGGGACATTGTTACGCGGCGAGACGTTGGACCCGCGCAAGGCAGGATTGGGTTCGATTTCGATCCCGATCTCCTTGACGGCCGCGTGTGGTCACAGTCCGGCGAGCCGGCCTCGTTCCTTGGCTTCAGTCTTGGTGAGTGTGGCGGCGGGATCGGCGCCGATGAGGCTGCGAAGTTGCACGGGACGGGTGATGCTGACTTCGAAGGAGCGGCCGCTGAGCAGGCGCTTGTCGACGACGCATTCGCCGATCTCGCTCGCCCGACCGCCATTGCGGACTATTGAGTCTGCCGAGGTCGCCAACCAGTCGCTGCGGTGAAGCGGTCATGACTCACCGGGTCGGTGTCATCGCAGACGTTGTAGATGCCGCCAAGGCATGAGAGTGCGGCCACCAGCGCTCTACCCGCGTCGTGAGTGTGTAAGTGCACGTTGTAGCGGTCGGTGGGCGCAGCCGAAGCTGCCTCCGGCCCGTACAGAGAACCAAGGCGCAATGCGACGCCGCGACGTCCCGCGTCAGTGAATCGGCGAAGCTGGGCTTCAGCTTCCAACGCGGAGCGCAGAAACTCAGGCAGGTCTGCGAGCGGCGTGCACTCATCGGCTGGGCCAGGCGGGTAGACGAATGCGGCCGTCGGCACCACAATGAGTTCGGTCTTGGCGGGTAGCGCGCTGTCAACGAGGACTCGGGTCGCAACGGCACGCAGCCGGTCGTTCACGTCCCAGGCACCGGGAAGGTTCCTGTGATCCGGACTAGGGATGCGGGTGGCCAGGTGCAGCACCGCGTGAACGTCATGGACTACCTCCCGTACCTGCTCCACGTCGAACAGATCGAGTTGGGAAGACGACGGTGTTGCAAGTTGATGGCCGCGCTCACCCAGCAATGGGACGGCCACCCGCCCGAGAACTCCAGAGGCCCCCGTGACCAGGATGCGCATGCGGCGCATGTTAACGACACCGCTCACGGTCGCGAGGGCCGCGGCAGTGATTCGCGGTGCCAGCACCCGTATGAGGCAGGTAATAAGAGGCAGGTAATAAGGGGACGCGGCGTAGCGCGCCAAGCAGGTCCTCCGCATCGTCCTCTGCCATGTGGTGGCCGCTCTCGATGGGGTGCCTTCGCAAGTCATCGGCCCAGTCGCCACCTCCACATAGTCGAGCGCGAAGCCGTCGAAGGTCACCAGCTGACCCTATAGACGGGCCAGCTGCTCAACCACGGTCAGTGTCGGAGCTTTTCTTTTGGATCGTGTCCGGGTGCCGCAGATGGGTCGATGCTTACGGGCTGGGATCTAACCGATGGTCGGCCTCAAGGCGTTCCGCTTGCGTACGGTGCCGTTGGCCCATCGGTGGAGGTCCTAGCATTATCTGGGTGACCCGAGCGATGCGCGACGGTGGTTGGCGTGGTTGATGCCGACGATGTCCGGCGGATCGCGATGAGCCTTCCGCATGCGGTGGAGATTGACAGCGACGGTTTCGACTTCCGTGTGGGCAACCGTGGGTTCGTGTGGTCATACCCCGAGTACGTTCCGGGTCAGCCTCGGGTCATCCGCACCGACATCGCCGTCCTGTATGTGGGCGACGAAGCGGAGAAGCAGGCGTTGCTGCTGAGCGAGCCGGAGGTGTTCTTCACGACCTCCGCCTACAACTGGTCGCCGCTGGTGATGGTCCGGCTGGAGGCCATCGACATCACGTGGCTCCGCGAGCTGGTCACTGATGCCTGGCACATGCGGGCTCCAGCCGAGTTGAAGGTCGAATATCGGCTCGTGTGCGGCGACGGCGACCGGTGAGTTGCGGGCGATGCTGCGATTGACCCGGGACGGACCGCAGGCCGCAGCGAGCTCAAGACACCAAATGCCGATAGCGCCGCAAGCCCTTCGCGGTGTGATCTCCTCTCAGCCGCCGGCTGACGTCGTGTCGCTATCGGCTTGGACTCCGACGAGCCCTTCTGAAACAGGTACGCGGTCAGCACCACGTACATTCCCATCTGGAGGAACTCGCTGTCCCAGTTCTCTAAATCCGCCTCGACGAAGGCGTCACGGGTCAAGTACTCAGTCAGGATGCGGGTCGGCTCTCTGTGCTCACCCCTGATCGGCGTTTGTACAACGGCACGCCACAGATGATCATGCCCACGAAGAACGCCGCGAAGTGGGCGAGGTTGGCGATCAGGAGGCCGTTTTCCTTGATCCAGCGACTCATCTCCACCATCATCGCCCCTGTCGCCCGGGCCGCGCAGGGGTCTCTAGGGCGAGCACCGCGGATAGGCTGTGGGCGTAGCGTGGAGGACTAGGGGAGACCTGGGCGAGGGCTGGTCCAGCGATTGTGAACGCCAGGTCTCTCTTTCGCCGCTTCGGTCCTGACCTGTCCGGTCTACGAGTTCGTCAGGGTGCGCAGCCGACGTGCGTTGGTCACCGCGTGCCCGTATCCGTCGTTGTTGAAGTAAGCGAAGACGCCAAGGTGTTGTCGGTGCCACTCGCGGATGCGGTCAGCCCACCAGTACAGATCGGCGTCGCCGTACGAGCCAGCGTAGAGGTGATCATGGTCAGGGCCGTGGAGCCGCACGTAAACCGTTGTCGAGGTGGCTCGCAGGACA
>JBKPTR010000311.1:0-5811 GCA_046735615.1 Actinomycetota bacterium | reverse complement strand
GACCCATAGCTCCACTGGAATCTGACAAGTCGGCAGAATGAGCGGGTGATCGAGGGATTGGAGATCGGGCACCACACCGCGGACACCGAGGGCTGGCTGACCGGGACGACCGTTGTACTGGCCCGTGGCGGTGCGGTTGGCGGTGTCGACGTACGCGGCGGCGGCCCGGGCACACGCGAGACTGACCTGCTCCATCCAACGACGGCGATCGACCGCGTCCATGCCGTGGTACTTACGGGTGGAAGCGCGTACGGGCTGGCGGCAGCGAATGGCGTTATGGCCGGTCTCGAGGCGGCTGGAATTGGGTGGCCGGTGGGGCTCGAGCCTCACCAGGTCGTGCCGATCGTGCCGGCAGCGGTGATCTTCGACCTCGGTCGCGGTGGCGTTTTCGGCAATCGGCCGAACGATGACTTCGGAATGTCGGCGCTGGCTGCGGCCACGAAGGAACAACCCGCGACTGGATGTGTGGGGGGCGGCACCGGTGCGGTCTGCGGAGGCATCAAGGGAGGCTTTGGATACGCCGAAAAGGAGCTCGAGTCGGGCGTCTCTGTTGCAGCGGCCGTCATCGTGAACGCAGCCGGGTCACCGGTCAACCCCGCGACCGGGCGGCTGTGGGCTGATCGGATGCAGCTCCTCGCGACGCCGAGTGACGTCGAGCGAGAGGCGCTGGAAAGTGCCTACAGCCGGGCCCAGCGGTCCGCCGCCACGACGATTGGTGTGATCTTGACCGATGCGACGCTGAGCAAGGCCCAAGCCACCAAGATCGCCGCAGTTGCCCACGACGGGATGGCTCGGGCCATCCGACCGGTGCACTCCATGTTCGATGGCGACACCGTCTTCTGCCTCGCCTCCTCGCGCCAGCCGGTCGCCGAGGATCAGATTCGCTCCCTGTTGGCCTTCAATGCGTTGCTCGCTGCGGCCGCTGACGTGTTCGCCGACGCTTGCCTCGACGGGATTGTGTCGGCTACCGGACGGGGCTCCTGGAAGAGCTACGCCGACCTCGCGCCCTCCGTAGTCGGCTGAGATATCGGTTTGCTGCCTGGGTGCGATTCCTACACTGGTGGCTGCAATTCAGCGTGTGACGAACGAGGAGACATGAAGGCGTTATTGCTGGAGAACATCCATCCCGAGGGCGTCCGGCTGCTCACCGAACGCGGGATTGAGGTCGAAACCGTCAGAGGAGCGCTCGACGAGGCCGAGCTGATCGGCGCCTTGCCCGGCGTGCAGCTGCTGGGCATCCGCTCGAAGACCAACGTCACCGAAACCGTCCTCGAAGCCGTCCCTGACCTGATGGCAATTGGTGCCTTCTGTATCGGTACCAACCAGATCGATCTCACTTCTGCCGCCAGGCTGGGCATCCCGGTGTTCAACGCGCCTTTCTCCAACACCCGCAGCGTGGTGGAGCTCGTGATCGCGGAGATCATTGCTCTCGCCAGGCATCTCACCGACAAGAACGCCAAGATGCACGATGGCGTCTGGGACAAATCCGCCAAAGGCGCGCACGAGGTGCGCGGCCGCACGTTGGGCATTGTGGGTTATGGAAATATCGGCAGCCAGTTATCAGTGGTAGCCGAGTCGATCGGCATGCGGGTCTACTTCTACGACATCGCAGACAAGCTGGCGCTGGGTAACGCACGCCGCTGCGAGACCCTCGACGAGCTCTTGGACCTCGCCGAGACGGTCACCTTGCACGTGGACGGCCGACCCGGGAATGCAGGTCTGTTCGGTGCCGAGCAATTCGGCAGGATGTGCCGGCGCAGCCTCTTTCTCAACTTGTGCCGGGGTTTTGTTGTTGATCATGAGGCGTTGCGGGAGCACCTGCTCAGCGGACACATCGCCGGTGCCGCGCTGGACGTCTTCGCTGACGAGCCCAAGAGCGCCGGAGACAGGTTCGCCAGCAGCCTGCAAGGCATCCCTAATGTGATCTTGACGCCCCATATCGGCGGTTCGACCGAGGAGGCGCAGACCGACATCGGTCGGTTCGTGGCCGGCAAGTTGCGCGATTTCGCCGACACCGGGCACACCACGATGTCGGTCAATCTGCCGCAAGTGCAGACCGGCGCCATGGCCGGACGCAGCAGGCTGCTGCATGTCCACCACAACGTGCCCGGCGTGCTGGCCACAGTGAATGGGCTACTGGCGAATGCTCATGTCAACATCGAGAGCCAGGTGCTGTCGACCCGCGGTGAGTTGGGCTACGTGATCACCGATGTCGCTGGCCCCCTGAGCGCTGAAGTGATCGACAAGCTTCAGAGCATGCCGGAGACCGTACGCGTCAGGGTGTTGAACTAGCGATCTTGGTCATAACGCTGGGGCAGCCCGGCGGATGAGTGCGGGCAGCCACGGCGGGCAGCGCGGATCTGCTTCAAGATCGTTAAGATTCCACCAACCAACCTCAGCTAGTTCATCTGGTGCGTTCACGCAGGGCTCATCGCCAGCCGGCGCTGGGGCTGAGAACGTCACCGTGATCTGCCGCTCACCGCCGTTGGTGACGAAGAACTCCGACTCCAGATATGTCAGCGGCACGCCAGAAAGATCAAGTCCGACTTCCTCGGCGACTTCCCGTCGCGCGGTCTTTTCCAGTACATCGCCCTCGGGATCGGCGACGTCAACGTGGCCGCCGATCATTCCGATCATGTTCGGTGCGTACTCGACGCCGGGAGCTCGGACGACGAGCAGCAGCCTGTTGCCACGGTGGATCAGGACGCAGACAGTGACTGCGTAGACCTCGCTGTCCACCAATCGATCACGACTTACGTCGAATGATCTTGATCACGATGAACAGCAGCAACCCGACAATGGCGAGAGCGGGGCCGTAGCGCTTCAGAACAACGGGTACAACGGTGCTGAACAGATTGAGCTCGCCTTGACCCGTGTCGCTCGGAGGCGTGCTGTAGCGGGGAGCTTCGGTGACGGGAGGAGCCGCCGGAGCAGGCGGCACCTCCGCCTCCGGTGGCGCAACATCGGCACCCGGGCTGCTCGCGACTTCCTCCGAGACGGCGGATGCGGGCACGCTCTCGAGTTCGATGGTCTGCTCGGTGTCCGCCTCATCGAGTCGGGTAGCGGCATCGGCTGCAAATGCCCCACTCGGCGACGCCTCGTGAGCCGCGCCGAGGCGCTCGCCAAACCGCCCAGTAACGCAAGCGAGGAACTGGTCCAGCAGCTTATCGCTGACGTCAGAGATCACACCACGGCCGAACTGCGCCGGCTTCCCGGTGATCGCCAGGTCCGTCAGCACTTCGACATCAGTCTCCTCGCCACTCTCGGCGAAGGAGGCGGTGACGATGGCCGTTGCCGTCCCGTTACCCCGCTTGTCCTTGCCGCGAGCCTCGATCACCACCCGCCGGTCCGCATCGTTGCGTTCCACGTACCGGCCAGATCCGTTGTAGAGAAGGGCGACCGGGCCCAATTTGATCTTCACGGAACCAGTGAATTCGTCGCCCTCGATACTCGTGATCGTGGCGCCCGGGAAGCACGGAGCCAATTCCTCCAGGTTGTTGAAGGCGTTCCAGGCCTCGTCTATGCGGGCGGGCACGCTGAAGTGATGCGTCAGGTCCATAGTTCATCTTGTCCTACGCGCGAGCAGCCGCCAGCACCGCACCTGTCCTACGTCCGCGCGGCTGCCAGCACCGCGCGACGACCCAAGATCGACACCAGATGCCGGCGGTACTCCGGGTCCCCATTGATGTCGGTAGGCGGTGCCGTGCCGTCAGCGATGTCGGTCAATGCCCCTGCCACGCCATCGGGCTCCACTGCGACACCGGTCAACGCTTGCTCGGCTGCCCATGCCCGCACTGGTGTCGGTCCCATGTTCGTCAAGGCGATCCGGGCCTCGGCAATTGTGCCGCCTTCGGTCCGGACGGCCGCCGCGACGCCGGCGATCGCCCACTGTTGAGCCACCCGGACGAACTTCTCGTACGCCGAACCCCAGCCGGTGTATTTCGGTACCCGGACCTCGACCAAGATCTCGTCATCGCCAAGTGCAGTAGTGAAGAGATCTTGGAAAAAGTCTGCGGCTGCGACTCGTCGTTGCCCACCAGGACCAGCGATCACGAACTCGGCCTCCAGGGCCAGCATCGGTGCGGGAAGGTCGCCCGCTGGATCCGCATGCGCGCAAGCCCCGCCGATGGTTCCCCGATGCCGGACTTGCGGATCGGCCACCATCTCGACGCATCTGGCGATCAGCGATGCATGCTCGGCGACGAGCGGATCGCGCGCGACTTCGAAGTGTGGCGTCATCGCCCCAATGACGATCGCGTCGCCGTCGTCGCGGACGCCCTTGAGCGAATCGATCTTGGCCAAGTCGATCAGCAGCTCGGGCGCTGCGAGCCGGAGCTTCATCACCGGCAGCAGGCTCTGCCCACCAGCAATGATCTTGGCATCATCGCCGCCCTCGGCGAGCAGTTGCAGCGCCTCATCGACGCTGGTGGGTGCCTTGTAGTCGAAGGCCGCGGGAATCACGCCTGTCCTCCTTCTGCGTCGGCACCGCGCGCTCCCGTGTGTTCTTGCGCGCGCGGCGGGGGTTCAAGGGGGTTGTCCCCCTTGCTGCTGAAGTGAGGCTGGGCCTCCGCGGGCGTGGCCGCTTCCTCGCTCATCGATTGTGCACCCTGAATCGCCTTCCAGACCCGCATCGGCGTACAGGGCATTTCTATGTCTTTGACCCCAAACGGACGCAATGCGTCGAGGATGCCGTTGACGATGGCCGGAGTGGACGCAATCGTCCCGGCCTCGCCGACCCCCTTGGCGCCAAGCTCGTTGTACAGTGCCGGAGATTCGGTTCGGTCGGTGACGAAGTCGACGAGATCCGGGGCTGAAGGTACCAGATAGTCCACAAAAGATCCGGTCACGAGAGTGCCGTTCTCGTCGTAGACAGCTTCCTCGAACAGGGCCTGCGCAATCCCTTGGGTCAGTCCCCCGTGCACCTGACCGTCGACGATCAGCGGATTGATCACCTTCCCGATATCGTCGACGGCGACGTATTTGCGGATGGAAACAGCTCCGGTCTCGGTGTCCACCTCAATGGCTGCGAGGTGGGTGCCGTGCGGATAGGAGTAGACCTCAGGGTCGAAGGACGCCGTAGAATCCAGGTTCGGCTCGATTCCTTCCGGCCAGGCGTGCGCTTGCAGGGCGGCGAAGGCAATCTCAGCCAGCGACTTGCCCGTATCAGTGCCTTTGACCCAGAAGTGGCCGCCTCTGAACTCAAGATCATCCTCGCTTGCCTCCAACATGTGAGCTGCGATGGGCTTGGCCTTTTCGATCACCTTGTCGGCGGCTTTGAGCACCGCGGTCACGCCGACGACAAGTGATCGGGAGCCGTAGGTGTCGAGGCCACGCTGAGCAACCTGGGTGTCGCCATGCAGCACTTCCACATCCTCAAAAGCCACTCCCAACTTGTCGGCCACGATTTGGCTCCAGACTGTCTCGTGTCCTTGTCCGTGAGGGCTCGTTCCGACAACGACCTCGACCGTGCCAAGTGGGAGCATCCGCACCTCAGCGTGCTCCCAACCGCCGGCGATGTAGTTGAGATTCCCGAGTATCCGCGAAGGGGCTAGCCCACATTGCTCGGTGTATGTCGAGATGCCGATCCCGAGCTGTACTGGGTCTTTGCGGGCACGGCGTTCGGCCTGTTCAGCCCGCAGCCCGTCGTAGTCGAACAGCTCCTTGGCCCTCGCGGTGGCTGCCTCGTAGTTGCCGGAGTCATATTCGAATCCGGCTACGGTGGTGAACGGAAACTCCTCGGCGGTGATCCAGTTCTTGGCCCGCAGCTCCAAGGGATCCATGTCCAGCTCGACTGCAAGATCATCCATGAGT
>JBKPTR010000310.1:0-6224 GCA_046735615.1 Actinomycetota bacterium | reverse complement strand
CGGCCCAGTTCGTGGGTGTCGAGGACCAAGCCCGAACGGGTGTTCAGCGGGCGATGCGGCGAACTCATCGCAATCCTTCCAAGCCGAGCGGCCCCGATCCTCGTCGTGGCCGAGGTCCAACCTTACCGGCGGGTAGGCAACGGAGCCAACCCCGCTTCTAACTCATCGAGCCTGGCCAGGTACGGATCGAGAGTCGATGCTCCGAGGCCACCTATTCCGCGAAGGTGCGCTTGTCCAACCTGGGAAGCTCGCCTGTATCCAAGCCGCTGCGTTCCGCTAGCCGGGCACGGGCGGTCCGCACCTGGCTCGTGGTCTTGTGCAGCACGGACTCAAAGCTCGCCATGCGTGCATCGATGAACTCATCGATCTCCCGCCGCAACGCGGCTGCCTCGTGTTCCGCCTCCGCCCGTATCCCAACAGCCTGTTGCTCGGCCACACGGACTACTTCGCTGTGCTGCGCGAGGTTGGCGGCGTGATCTCTCGCCTCCGCCAGGATCCGGCCTGCCTCTTCTTCGCCTTCGGCAATCTTGGATTCCGACGTGTCGATGACCTGCAGTGCATCCGCGATTTCATCCGGCAGATTTTCGATCACGTCATCGATCGCAGCTAAGACTTCGTTCCGATTGATGACGCAGGATGCCGACATCGGCATGGCCCGCGCATTGAGAACGAGCTCCCGCAGATACACCAGCTTCTGCTCCGCCGTTCCTCGCCCAACCATGGAACGTCCTACCCCCAGAACCGCCACACTCGATCCCCTTTCCGAGTTCCCCTGTTCCCTAGTGTCGCGCAGATGAGTCTGCGCTCACATATCGCTTGTTGCTCCCGCATTTCGAGACGCGACCCGATCCATGGTGCGCGCCGCAATCCTCCCGGGCAAGAAGGAGGTCACGTCCCCACCGAGCGTCGCAACCTCGCGGACCAAGGAGGACGAGACGAATGCCCATTGCGGCGACGTAGGCAGGAAAAGGGTATCCACGCCGGTCAGCTGCCGGTTCATCTGAGCCATCTGGAGCTCATAGGCGAGATCGGCAGCTCGCAAGCCCTTACTGATGATGTCGATGTCGTTGGCGGTGCAGAAATCAACCAGCAGTCCCTCGAAGAGGGTCACCTCGACGTTGCTCCATTGCGCACACTCCTCGGCGAGCATCTCGACCCGCTCATCCGGAGTGAAAAGGGCATTCTTGGACATGTTGGTCCCGACCGCGACAACTACGTCATCGACGATCCGTGCGGTCCGCTCGATGACATCGAGGTGCCCATGAGTTACGGGATCGAACGACCCTGGACACACGGCTCGGGTCATGGCACCTCCTCCGCAGGCCCGTCGTGCCCCGGGTCGAGTTCCGCGAAGCACAAGATGGTCTCACCGTAGGCCCGACGCCAGCGCTTTACAGCGGAATCAGGCCAGATGAGCTGGGGTGTGCGTTTAGATCGCTCAACCACGACCAATGAGCCTCGGTCGAGCCAGGCGTTGCCGACGAGCTGCTGGAGCTGGGCGCTCACGGTGGGCGTGTCCAGCTCGTACGGCGGATCAGCGAAGACTATGTCGAAAGGGTGAGGTGGAGCCTTTCGAAGCACCTGTTCGACCGGCGAAACGACAATATCGACAGCCAAACCGAGAGTCTCGGCGTTGCGTCTGCCCAGCTGGGCCGTACGAGGGTCACGCTCGACCAGCAACACTCGAGTAGCGCCGCGACTGGCCGCCTCCAACCCGACAGCGCCCGATCCCGCGTACAAGTCACAGAAGGCCAGCCCGGCCAGCGAATCGTCGACCGGCACCGCTGCCCGACCCGCCCAAGCAGCAATGGCCGAGAACAGCGCCTCGCGTACCCGATCAGTGGTCGGGCGGGCATGGTCACCCGGAGGCATGACGATCCTTTGCCCGCCCCGCGACCCGGCAATGATCCTGCTCAACCGCGCTCCAGCCAGTCCCCCGCAGCGTCCATCTCGACGTCCAGCACGATGTCAGCCAGCCCCGGATCGCTCAGCTCAGAATCCTGGGCAATGCACTGCTCCGCCAACGTGCGGGCTTGGGCAATCAGATCGGCATCCCGCAGTACTCGAAGGAGCTTCAGACTCGATCGACTCCCGGACTGGCTGGCGCCGAGCACGTCTCCTTCCCGACGCTGCTCGAGGTCAACCTCGGCGAGAGCAAAGCCGTCGCGGGTCGCCGCCACAGCATCCAGCCGCTCGCGCGCTGGGCTTTGCTCACCGGCAGTCGTCAGCAGCAGGCAGACGCCGGGATGGGCTCCCCGCCCAATCCGACCGCGCAACTGGTGCAGCTGGGAAATACCAAATCGGTCCGCGTCATGGATCACCATGACCGAGGCATTGGGCACGTCAACCCCAACTTCGACCACCGTCGTAGCTACCAGCACATCGGTCTCACCGGCGGCGAAGCGGACCATGACAGCGTCCTTTTCCTCGCTCGGCAGCTGCCCATGCACCATCTCGACCCGTAACCCGGCCAGCGGCCCATTGCGCAGCTCTTCAAACAAGTCCTCCACCGCAACGGCAGGCGCTACTTCGCCCTCGGCATTGCTACCGAGGTTCTCGCCGTCTGTGCCGGCCGAACTGCTGGATGAGATTCGTGCACACACCACGTACGCCTGCCGACCCCGCCCCACCTCTTCCACGATGCGCTGCCAGCCCCGCTGAACCCACGACGGCTGGTGCACGGTATCGACAACAACCGTCGTCACGTCCGCCCGCCCGGCTGGAATCTCCCGCAACGTCGAGGTCTCCAGGTCACCGAAGACGGTCATGGCCACCGAGCGCGGGATCGGCGTCGCGGTCATGACCAACACGTGCGGGCGCGCCTTTGCCTTGGCGCTCAGTGCGGCGCGCTGTTCGACCCCGAACCGATGCTGTTCATCTACCACGACCAGCCCGAGGTCGGCGAACTGCACGTCCGAGCTGAGCAAGGCGTGTGTGCCGATGACGATCCCCGCCGCGCCGGAGGCAGCTTGGAGCGTTGCCTCGCGACGACGTCCCGCAGAGGTGGAGCCGGTGATCAGCACGACACCGGTGGCGTGGTCGGGTGCGCCAAGTGTGCCCCCGCTCGCCAGCTCACCGAGCATGCGGGTGATCGTCTGGAAGTGTTGCGCCGCCAACACCTCGGTCGGCGCCAGGAGTGCCGCCTGACCGCCGCCATCGACCACGGCCAGCATCGCCCGCAACGCCACCAGCGTCTTGCCTGACCCGACCTCGCCCTGCAGCAGCCGCTGCATGGGATGAGTCCGGCCCAGGTCAGACATGATCTCCTGACTGACCGCGATCTGACCGTCGGTGAGGATGAAGGGCAACCGCGCATCGAACGCATCGAGCAGGCCGTCGCCGCGCCGTTGCCGCGGCACCGCGTGATGCGAGGCGGCATCGGCTCGCCGGTACGCCATGGTGAACTGCAGTGCAAAAGCCTCGTCGAATCGCATTCGGTGCCGACCCTGGTCGATCACCGACTTATCGGTCGGCTGGTGCACCGCTTGGAAGGCCGACTCCAGATCCACCACCCCGGCCGCCCCGCGAACCCACTCCGGAAGGGGATCCTCGATCCCCCGCAGCGACTCCAGTGCCAAGGCGGCGCAGTCGGCAATGGTCCAGGTGCGCAGCTTGCCGGTCACCGCGTAGAGGCCGACTAGCGGCACCCCGGAGGCCGACGCTAGCGAGGCGTTGTGCTTGGCGCCGCCGATCACGACACCGTGCTCGTCGAGGATGACGAAATCGGGATGAGCAAGCTGCAGTCTGCCGTTGAACCTTGTCACCTTGCCCGCGAAAATGCCCCTGGCTCCCGGGCCGAGCTGGCTCTGCCAGTACTTGATCAGTCGGGGTTGGCCGAAGAAAGTGCAGGTCAACCTACCGCGGTGGTCGGTGATGATGGCCTCGAGACGCGACTTGCTCGGCAGGCGATAAGCCGGGCGATCGGGAAGGTTGAAAGTGCGGGCTTCCACGACCTCTGCCATCACCGCAACTTCCTCACCTTCCCGGAGTACTGAAAGGTCGCTCAGCTCAGTACCGGAGAAATAGCGGCGCGGCACGTGCCGCATCAGGTCGCCTACCGTAATGATCTTCAGCGGCTCGAACAACTTGGCAGTCTTGGAGCCGATGACGTTCTCGAGACGGGTCGACAGCCGTCGGAAGGTGTCGGACCGCCACGGTGAACCGACGAGTCTGAGTGTGGTCATTCCAGTCCGAGCAGCAGCGGGTAACGCGGCTGTCCTCCGTCCAACACCTCGACGTCGACGGCGCGTGACCAGTCCCGAACCCGCGCCGTCAGATCAGGGAGCAGGTCATCGTCGGCATCCAGTCCGCGGACCAGCGTCAGCAGCTCACCCCCCGCAGCGAGCAGCCGTTCGACCACCTGCCACGCCACCTCTGCCATCGACGTGCCGATGACGACGACGTCTCCTTCAACGGCGCCAAGCACGTCGCCTGGCCGGCAGCGCCCAGCCATTGTCATCGCGGACTTCTCGGCCACGGTGACCGCGCCGTGTCGAGCGTGGCCGGCGGCGCTGCTCATCGCGACGACCACCGATTCGAAGTCCGCCGAAGGCTCATGAACGGCCATCGCGGCCAAGCCCTGCACCTGGGCATGAGACGGGATGATGCCGACCCGGCGGCCGGTGCGGCGCAACTCCGCCGCGACACGATAAGCCGTCTTGAGGTTCCCGGTGCCGTTGGGCAAGACCACCAGGTCGCCGCACGTTCGATCCGCTGCGGCCCGCAGCTCATCAAGCGTGACATCACCCTCAGAGGCCAGCACCGGCACCCCGCCGAGCGAGACGACGGCTTCTGCCAGGCCGGAACCGGCGACGACAACCAGTACGCTCCGTTGGCCCGCGGCCGGACTCGACTGCAGCGCTGTGATCCGGATCTGGCTCAGCTCACCGAGCGGCAGCGCAGCCTCGACCGCCGCCCCAGCCTCGCCGAGGTGAACGTGTACCTGTGCGATGGCGCGGTCGCCCACAATGACCACGCTATGGCCGAGCTCTGACAACCGCTCGCGGAGCACGTCCAGCTCCGACGGCGGAGCGCCGCGAAGTGTGTACATCACCTCGTACTCGCCCGTGTTCCTCGGCCCCACAGGCTGCGTCCTCGCCGGCTGGGGAGGGCCGGCGGCGGTAAGCGGCTGAGCGGGCGCTCCGCCGAGCACTTCCACGAGCACATCAATCAGTAGGACGTACGCTTGGCCGCCGGCATCGACGACTCCAGCGGAGGCGAGGACATCCAGCTGCTCCGACGTACGCGCCAAGGCTTGGTGGGCGCCGCGCTGTGCCGCCCGTACGACCGCCAAGGGATCGCCACAATCGCTGGCCGCCGCCTCCTCGGCGGCGCTCGCGCTCTCGTCCGCGACCGTCAGGATGGTTCCCGCGACGGGACGCGCAACAGCGCGCCGGGCCGCGACGGCCGCCGACCGCAGCAACGTAGCGACGAGAGTGCCCCGCGGTATCGGTAGCAACGCCGGGAGGTCGTACTCCAGCGTCCGACAGACGCTGACGAACATCTCGGCGACGATGGCACCAGAGTTGCCGTGCGCGCTGAGGATCGCCGCCTGAACGGCAGCATCCAGACTTGTCGGCTCGAGGTTGGGGACTGCTTGGGAGATCCCGGTCATGGTCAGCTTGAGATTCGACCCCGTGTCGGCGTCGGGCACAGGAAAGACGTTGATGGCGTTCAGCGCGTCGGCTGAATCACCGATGACGCTGGTCGCGCGGCGCAGCCAACCGTCGTAGGCCTCCCAGAGCGTGGGCGCCTGCTCGCCGAGCCTGGCTGACACGCCCCCAACCCTAATGGCAAGGGGGACGACCCCCTTCCGCTGCGTGCACAAATGCAACGGCAGCACGCCCAACCCTAATGGCAAGGGGGACGACCCCCTTGAACCCCCGCGGCGTGCACAAATGCACACGGGAGCACGCCCAACCCCTAACGGCAAGGGGGACGACCCCCTTGAACCCCCGCGGCGTGCACAAATGCACACGGGAGCACGCCCAACCCCGACGGGCAGCAATTGGCCTGCGCTGGTATTTGTCGGGTACTCTTTCCCGGTTGCCCACATCGGGCATCTCACCAGTAATGACCTGATTTGGGAGCGAACTCCAGTGGCTGCGGTATGTGACGTATGCGGCAAGAGGCCCGGATTCGGCCACAACGTGCCCTGGTCGAAGAAGAAGACCAACCGCCGTTGGAACCCGAACATCCAACGGGTACGCGCGACCGTGTCCGGC
>JBKPTR010000309.1:0-9874 GCA_046735615.1 Actinomycetota bacterium | reverse complement strand
GGCCGTGTCTGTCAACTGGCGGTGCCACTCGGGACTGTTGAGAGCTGGTGGACTCCAGCGGAATTATCCCGTGCCGATAGGAGGGGGCAATGGCCAGGTTCGCGGCGTGGATGTGTCTCGTCTGCTCGGTGTCCTCCGTGGATCCCCGTAGTCGGGCTGCGGCCATTCCTCGACTGGCTGCCCACCCACGAAAGCTATGAAACTAACGACCACCGTTATCAGGCCCGGTTCAGCAACACCCGCGTGTCCTCTGCCCTGTCCTTCAACGCCTCGACTCGCCGGGCCGGGACGAATGCGGCCAAGATAAAGGCTACTTGCGTGATTATATTCAACACTCCCCTGTAATCATTTCTCATCGTTTCCTTGAACCACTCCACATCAGCTGTCGAGAGTGGATGAGTTGAGATCTCGAGCCGCATCTCTCCATAGGTGATGTAGGTCCAGACGCGCATGACAAAGTACGCCAAAACAGCAATTAGGATAAGTGCTCTGCGTTTCGGAATATGCCAATTCAAGTACACGACAAGGGGAATGATGAGCGCCTCCATCAGCGTGTTGACGACAATGTAGTACGGAACGGTCGGCTGCATCAGCGCAGAGAGGGTCGCGTAGGTAGTCGAAGGCTCGCGTAGCGCCGCATTCATGAGAAAGCCATACATCAATCCGCCGCCAATGAGTAACCCCGTGGCGATGATGGCAAGGAACACTGGCGCGTTGGCCAGATACGATTTCCAGCTGTCCCGCTGGCTAAGTTTCCCCGCGATTAAACCGAGGACCGTGCTCCACGCGAGTCCTATGACGGCTCCTCCGGCAACGCCGAGTGGGCCGAGCTGAAGGGCTAGAGAAGCCATCGCGAAGATAACTGTCGTGATCGGTACGGCCACCAGATAGGGGTCGTACCGTTTTCGATCAACAGTTTTGTCAGGACTTGAAAGGGGAGTCCGGAATGAGTTCTTTAGTGTCGTTGCAGGTTATTTCTATTTCGACCCGTTGGACGGGTCGGGTCTGGTGATTTGGTTCGTTTTCGGCGCGCATCGTATGCGGGGGCCGGGGCTCCAAGGCATCAGCGCAGAGCCCCGACACTCATCGACGATCCGGGGTAGGCGGCGGTCACTCGACTTCCTTGAGGACGCGTTCCAGCGACGCCATCCGGGCCTGGATGTCGGCCATCCGATCGCTCAATTCAGCGAGCTGGCGCTGCGCGGCCTCCTGCGTCGCGACGGCCTGGTCGGCGAGCCGGCGGTACTCCTGCTCCCGCGAGACCGCAGCCCTGGCCCGGATGCTGACCGCCACCTGCCAGATCACTACGACCGTCACGGCGGTGACTAAGAGCATGAAGCCAAGCCCGAACAGGGTTCCGACTGTTATCTCCTCCATTTTTTTCCCTCCTTCCTTTCCTTCAGGGGTTCGGTTCCACGTCGCCCGCCGCGCCGTGAAGTGCCAGGGTGCGGGCCGCTGCGGCGACGGTGTCCGGTGTGAGGTGGATGTTGAACGGGACGATTTCGTAGTACTTCATCGCCTTGCCATCGGCAGACAACTCCAGGGTCGCCGCAACGAGCCCGGCCTCTGTCAACCGGCGCAGATGCACCTGCAGCAGTGGCCTGCTGATTCCCAACTCACGGGCCAGCCCACTGACGTAGTTGCGACCGCGAGTAAGGGCTGCCAGCACCCGCAACCGGTGTGGATTGGCCAGCGTTGCCAGCACCTGACTCAGCTGATCTCCGGTTAGCTCCGAATCACTCATCGCCTCTCCTTTGCATGTGCAAATAGATTATTGCACATGCCAGTGACATCTATCAAGCCCTCACTGGACGACGCGTGTGCGCAGCTGCCCTGCGATTGCGGTCATCCTTTGTCAGGTTCGTTGGTTGCCGGCCGGACCGTCGGTCGATCCGTGGCGGCGTCGTTATCAGATCCGTTGTTCGGTTCCGTGACGTCGGGATCGCTGCCATGCGCGGGCAAGTGCCGGCCAGGCCCGGGGGCGGGTAAGGATGGCCCGAAGCAGCGGCGTCGGATCGAAGTAGCTCTCCCGCTCGACCACCAACCCCTCGCGCAGAGTGGCCCGGTCGCAGACCCGCCAGGCGATAGAACGCCCGCCAAGGGTGCCGCGTAGCGTCAGCTCGATGTATGCGCAGTCGGCACCTATTGCGAAGCGTTCCACCTGCCCGTCCAGGTCGGGGATGAGCGCGAACAGCGGCCGAGCGAAGCGTTCCCGGAAGGCCTGGTGGCCAACCAGCGCCGGCAGCTGAGGTTGGATAAGCCGGATGTGCGGATCGAACCAGGGCTCGAAGTGGTCGGCGAACGCCTCGGCGCTGGCTGGCGCCCGCCAGCCCTCGGCAAAGGCCAGGACCCAGGCCTGTGCCGCTTCAGTTCCCGATGCGGCTGGCGTGTTAGAGCTCATTGCGTTCTCCATCCTTTGATGTCGCTTCGGATGCCGGGCCTTTCAGCCAGAGCCGATCAGCGCAGCAAGATGAAGATGGTCGTTGCAACCAGTCCCCCGAGGGCAGCACCAGCCAGACTCTGGGCGGGGGTGTGGTCGCCGAGTCGAATCCTTGACCAAGCCACCAGGGCGACCACTGGCAGAGCCAGGATGAGCAGAGGGCCGAAGGTGACAACCAGGATGGCGACCGTGCCGCTGGCTGCAGCGGTGTGGAGTGACAACTTCCACCACAGGGTCACCAACATGGTGGCAGCAAGGCAGGTGAGCATCGCGACGACAAGCGCGATCAGCTGCCTGGGGGCGCCCAGAGCCACCAGCAAAGCCAGGCCTGCGAGAAACGAGGCGATGGCGGCCAGGAAGGGAACCAGACGCTGTTGTCGCACTCGCACGTGTCGATCGGTCCATCGCCGACGGTGGACTCCAGCAATCACAATGCCGTAGGGGATCAGGCCGCAGAAGGTCGCCGTCAGCACACCCCAACCCAGCCCAGCCAGTCCCGGGGCGCTGTTCCAGCTCACCATCAGAAGCTGGGCGACCGCGAGATTGGCGGGCGCCAGTATGTCGGTCACGACACGAGCCAGGCTGGTGCGGTCAGCACTGCTTATGGAAACAGGTCGTCCGCGATCCACCGTGTTATGCATGCTGCTGTCCCCCTTGAAGGCTCGCGGTCGGTTCGGGCCAGGTGGGCGGCGGGGCAGTCCCGGTCTGCCGAGCGAACCGCCCGATGAGGTCGGCAGTCCGCTCGGGTTGGTCGCGCATCACCCAGGTGCGGCTGCCTCCGATCAGCTCCAGGCGGGCGTCTGGAAGAATGCCGGCCAGCCGCCGGGCATGCTCCACGGGGAAGAACATGTCGTCGGCCGCCCAGACGAGCAGCACCGGCTTGGTGAAGTCGGCCAGCTCGGCGGCGATCTGGCCCATGAAGGCGTCGTCGCCCAGGGCTGCGATGAGCCGGCGAGCGTCGCGGCGTACGCCCTTGTCGGCCAGGTAGTTGGCGATCCACCCATCGATCAGCTCCTGTGGCGGCCGGCGGTGGCTCAGCCAGCCGTACGCGCTGGGCAGTGATCGCATCGGCGTGAACGTGAGCGTCGCCAGCAGCGGCGTGAGCGCGCCCATCCGGGCCGCGGTGATGAGCGGGCGGAACAGCTTCGGAGGATGGTTGTTGAAGGCGTCGCAGCTGGCCAAGACCAGCCCACTCAGTCGCTCCGGGTGGCGGGCGGCAACCACCTGGGCGATGGCGCCGCCGCTGTCGTTGCCGACCAGGATGACCTGCTCCAGATCGAGGACGTCGAGGAAGTCGGCGACCAAACGGCCAACACCGGCGGTGGTCAGGTCGGCGTCCGGGCGCATCAGGGTCGGGTGGGCCCCGAACGGCAGTTCGGGACTCAGGCAGCGGAATTCGCCTTCCAGGAGCCGGATCACAGGATCCCAGAGGTTAGCGCCCATGAGGTAGCCGTGGAGGAACACGATCGGGGTGCCGCGGCCAGCTTCGTGATAGTGCAGAGTGCCATGTGGAAGGTCAACGGTGGCCATCTGTCCACCTCCAAACTATAATACAAACAATCTGTATGTATCTTACATACAGACAGTATGAAGGACAAGTGGAAAATGGCCCGCGCTACCAAGAACAAGCAGGACCTGCGCTCTGAGGCAACGCGCCACCGATTGGTTGCCGCCGCTCGGACGATGTTCGCCGAGCGTGGCTATGCCGGCGTGGGAACCGAGGAGATTGTCCAGGCGGCCGGGGTGACCCGCGGCGCGCTGTACCACCAGTTTCGCGACAAGGCCGATCTGTTCGCCACCGTGGCCGAGACCGCCCAGGCTGAGGTCGCCCACCGGATCACGAGCGGTGCAGAAACCGACGGCCCGGTCGACCCGATGACCGCGCTGCACGCCGGGGTGCGGCGCTTCCTAGAGGCCTGCGCCGACCCAGCCGTCGAACGGATCCTCCTGCTGGACGGCCCGGCCGTGCTCGGCTGGCAGGCCTGGCGCGACCTTGCCGACCGCTACGGCCTCGGCCTACTGCAGCACGGGCTCCAGGCGGCGATGGATTCCGGCGCCATCGCCCCGCAACCACTCGCGCCCCTCGCCCATGTACTGATCGGCGCCCTTGACGAGTGCGCTCTGTATGTCGCCCGCGCCGCCGACCCCGCCGCCGCCCGCCAGCAGTGCACGGCTATCCTCCAGCAGCTGCTCGACGGCCTCAGACCCGATGTCGGCCAGCGATCGTAGCGAGCTATGCGAGTGTTCGTCGCAGGTGGCACGGGCGCGGTTGGCGGTCATACGATCCCGGCGCTGGTCCGGGAAGGTCACTCGGTAACCGCGCTTGCCCGTACGCCGGAGAAGGCGGCCGCGCTCACCGCGCAGGGAGCGACCCCTTCGTCGGCGTCGCTGTTTGACCGCTCGGCGCTGATGGCGGTGTTTACCGACCACGATGCGGTTGTCAACCTGGCCACGGCGATCCCGCCGATGCGCCGTTGGATGAGCGCCAAGGCATGGAGGAGCAACGATCGGGTCCGCACTGAAGGCTCAGCGGCGATAGTTGATGCCGCGCTTGCCGCCGGTGTTGACCGGGTAGTCCAGGAGTCGGTCAGCATGCTGTACCGCGACCTTGGGGCACGCTGGGTTGACGAGGACGCGCCCATCGACTGCTATCCGATGGCGCGTGCGAACCTAGTTGCAGAGGCGAATGTGCACCGATTCTCGGAGGCGGGCGCGAGTGGGATCATTTTGCGATTTGGGTGGTTCTACGGGCCGGGGGCCGCCCACAGCGAGCAGTTGTTTGCCCTGGCGCGCCGCCACCTCGGCCTTGTCCTGGGGCCACCAGGCAGCTACGTGTCCTCGATCCAGGTGGTCGACGCGGCCGCAGTTGTTTGCCCTGGCGCGCCGCCACCTCGGCCTTGTCCTGGGGCCACCAGGCAGCTACGTGTCCTCGATCCAGGTGGTCGACGCGGCCGCAGCCGTCGCCGCGGCGCTACACGCCCCGGCGGGAACGTTCAACATTGTCGATGACGAACCGCTGACCAAGCGCGAGTACGCCGACGCGCTGGCTCATGCTGCCGGTACGGCAATGTGGCTGCGCGGACCCGGCAGGGCCGCCTTGATCTTCGGGGACCGGCTCACTTCACTGACGCGATCGCTGCGCGTCAGCAACGCTCGATTCATGGCCGCGACTGGATGGGCGCCACGCTATCCCAGCGCTCGTGAGGGCTGGATCGCCATGGCCGAGGCACTCAGACAGCCGTAGACCCACCGGATAGGACAGCCATGGCAAGATCGGCGATCTTGTTTCGCAGCGACCCTTCGTCCATCTCCGGCTCGAACAGCACGAGCATCAGCACCGCCCCAATGAGCACTGCCTGGAGGTCTGGGACCGCTTTCGTGTCAGCCAGTTCGCCTCGGCGTACCGAGCGCTCGAGCACCTGCGCGATCTGTTTGCGTCCATCCAAGACGATCGTGTTTCGAAGACGCTCCAAAAGGGCTGGGTCCCCTGCGGCGTCGCCAATCAGTCCAGGGAAGATGCGGCGACCCAGCGGGCCGGCAACCAGCACCACGAAGCGGCCAGCCAAGACATCGATGTCGCCGACAAGGCTGCCCTGGTCCTCCACCGGTGGCAGCTCGTCTGAGGAATGCAGCATGAGGTCAAAAACCATCTCGGCCTTTGACGGCCATCGGCGGTAGATCGAGGTCTTCGCCACTCCCGATCGAGCGGCCACCCCCTCGATGGTCAGCGCCTGGTACCCAACTTCCTCGAGCATGCGCCTGACGGCGCCACGCAGCGCCTGGGTCGTCGCGTCGCCACGAGAAGGCCGGCCTGCCCGGTTGGCGATGGTGCCACGGTGCTCACTTCTTGTCATTAGCCACTCCGAATGCTACGCTACGTATCGTAGCGTAGCCTGCGATTGGAAAGCACTTCTCTTGAGGTGGGTCGTGAACCGTAACCGTATCCCGTTAGCCACAGCAGGCCTCTTCGTCGCCTGGCTGACCCACGACCTCGAAGAGCTACTGACGATGAGCGATACCTCACGCGCCCTCGCGCAACAGCTCCCGAACTGGATGCCAGTGTCCGCCTCGATGCGACAACATGGCCTCACGGAGCGCTACCTCGCCATGGGCATCGCCACTATCGGGCTCATCGTCGGTGCTGCCGCGGTCCGCGGCTACCGCACCCAGGGGCGCTCAGCCTTTTACCAGAACACACTTCTCGCCTTCGGCCTGCACGGGTTCGGCCACCTCGTCCTGAGCCTTATGACACGCGGCTACACCAGTGGTGTCGCCACCGCACCGACGGTCGTTCTGTTCTGGCTGTGGGCAACCCAGGCCCTCCAGCGAGCCGGCGTTCCCAACCGACGCAGCCTTCCGGCCGCGATCGCACTGCTCGCCGGATCCCTCGCCTTAGGCCATCTCACTGCCTACATCCTCACCGGAAATCAGCCTTGAACACCGGCGACGAGCCCTACTGGCCGACCATCCCCCTCCCTGAAAGCCGCGTAAATCCATGACCACGGCGGTGGCCATCTGGCTGATAACCCTCGTCTTCTTCCTGACCCACCAGATGGAGGAGGTCGTGTATTCCACCGCCGCCTGGAGAGAGTCGCATCCTCGACCCGGGTGGCGGCGATGGACGGCTTGGTTGAGCAGATCACCGCTTGCATCGCCAAACCTACGGATCAGGGCAGCCACGGTCGGGGGGCAGGCGGCGGGCGTCATTCTCCTTGGGTCAGCCACTAGCGGGTCGCTCATCGCGACCCAACTCGCGACAACCGTGCTGATCACGGTGTTGATGCTGGCCTTCGTGATGCATATCAGCGCGAGCGTTCTCACCGGTTCAGCCATGCCCGGGCTGGCCACGTCGATCTTGCCGGGGCTTCCCGGAGCGGTGATGCTACTGACCTACGTCTGGACCTGTTGACTTCGTTTCAGGTTTGTACGGTAGGCGGACATTCGCATCGGCGAGATCGCCGGAAGCTTCATCAGAAAGGCTGACGAACATGACGGAACACTCCGAGGCGGTCGCGACAGATGCTGGCCGCGGGGCAGTCGACATCGCGCAGAAGTTCGATCGCTTCACCGAGCACTGGTCGCCCAAGATCATCGCGGAGTCGAACGGCTGGCACTTCAAGCTCGTCAAGGCGAGCGGCGAGTTCGTCTGGCACCAGCATGAGATCGACGAGGTGTTCCTCGTCTTCTCCGGGCAGGTCACCGTTCAGCTACGAGGTGCCGACGACGTCACACTTGGTCCCGGCCAACTCTTCGTGGTCCCGCGACGGACCGAGCATCGCCCGTACGCGCCCGAGGGATGTCAGTTGATGCTCCTCGAGCCCAGCGGCGTCGTGAACACCGGATCCGCGCCAGGCGAGCTGACCGCGGTCGACGAGTGGATCTGAACGCGCTGCCGTCAGGCGTGGGCGAAGAAGGTGCGCAGTGCCTGGGCGACGCGCTCCGGCTCACCGTCGCTGCTGGGCCCCCCGTGGCCCACGCGCGGCAACTCGTTGCGTTCGCTCCGCGGCAGCGTGCCGTGCAACGCGTCCAGAACCTCCCGCAGGAACCTTGGACTCTTTTCGCCGCCCAACAGCAACACCTCGGCTGCCATGCCCGCCATGCATTGCAGGCTGGAGTCCATCTCAGCGACCAGCAGCCCGTCCAGCCGCTGCAACGGAATGAGACTCTCGACCGCGGCATCAGGCGGCTCGATCCCGCGCTTCTCCCATCGCAGGTACAGCGCCAGCATGCCGACCAGCAGCGGACGCGGCCACCACGCGGGTACGAGGTGGTCCGCCTTGAGGAAGGCGGCCAGCGCTGCGGCCGGCCTCCCGCGAGCAACCTGACGATCGAACTCGCCGATCCACGCCGAAGAGATGGAGCCGTGCTCCGATAGCGGCGGCTCGAAGACCGCCACCTTACGCACCTGCGGCAAAGTCCGGCCCACCTGCAGGGCGATCAGCCCGCCCGAACTGTGACCGAACAGGAACTCGGCGCCCGACTCGGCCAAGAGCGCGGCGACGTCATCGCACTCGCGGTCCATGCCGTACCGATCGCCCGGCGGGCCGCTCACCCCACGGCCGCGCCGATCCGGCACGTAGACGGTGAACGCGTCGGCCAGGGCACCCGCCAGCCGCGTGTAGTGCTGAGCGGCGAGGTAACCGCCGCTGATGAGAATCAATCCGGGTCCGGCGCCCAGCCACCGGTAGCCGATCGGAGTGCCGTCCGCTGAGGACACCACGCCGGTCTCGTACGGCAGCTTGGGTGCATTCACCAGCACGCCACCAGGCCGCAGCAGAGGCCACGACCGTCGGGGTATGTACCCGCCCACCAGATCAAACACCGGATCCACCGGATACAGCATCCCCTCGAATCTCTGCTGGGCTGATGTCGACGATATGACCCACGCCCAGATCGGCGAGCAGCTGGCCATCGACACTGTGGCCCGTCGCAACTCCAGTAGCGCCTGCAACAGCGATGATCGTCACGACACACGCACCTGCGGATGGGCTGGGCCCTGCTGGGACACGAGGAAGTTGCACCGCCGCGAGCCGGTCGCTCGACTGCGGCTGCGGATTAGCCTGTCGTCCAAGGCCGCAGCTTCTCGGGGTTCCGTACTGCCCAGATGTGCTTGATCCGGTCGCCTGCGATATCGAACGCGATCACTGTCACGGTTACGCCATCTTGCTGAGCCACCAGACCAGGCTGACCGTTGACCGTACGCTCCAGGAGAGCCAGCTTGGGTGCCCTGCTGGCGATCTCTAGGACGGCGCGGGCGATCTGCTCGCCGCCTTCGATCGGGCGGAGCTCGGCGCTGACGAGGCCGCCGCCGTCACCGATCGCGGTGGCGTCGGGGTCAAGAAGGCCGATCAGGGCCTCGATGTCCTTGGCTTCCCATGCCTGCTTGAAGTCCCTGACGATGTCGACGCGCTGGGCTGTCGAAGTCGCGGGAGCCTGCGAGGCGCGAATGCGACGGCGGGCCGATGAGGCCAGTTGGCGACAGGCCACCGGCGTACGGCCGACAATCTCGGCCACTTCGGCGAAGGAGTAGCGGAAGACATCGTGCAGGATGAACGCAACCCGTTCGGCCGGGGTCATCGATTCGAGCATCACGAGGAAGGCCATGTTGATCGACTCGTCCAGGGTGACTCGGTCGGCCGGGTCTGCAGTGGTGCCGCCCGACCGCCCGCTGGTCCACTCCGTGCTGTCGGGCAGCGGCTCCGGGATCCATTCGCCCACATAGCTTTCTCGCCGGGCCCGTGCCGAGCCGAGCAGGTCGAGGCAGATGCGGCTGGCGACCCTCATCAGCCAGCTGCCGGGGGATTCGATGGCTTCCCGCTGCTGTCGGGTCATGGCATACCAGCGGGCGTAGGTCTCTTGTACGACATCCTCAGCATCGGCCAGGGAGCCGAGGAGTCGATACCCGAGATTGATCAGCTGACGCCGCTCGCTCAT
>JBKPTR010000308.1:0-8026 GCA_046735615.1 Actinomycetota bacterium | reverse complement strand
TCGGCGCAATCTCGTGTTCCCAGATCTGCTCGCGTTCGATCTGGGTCAGATGGCAAGCCACGGTGTGGCCAGGCTCGACAGGAGTCAGTTCGGGGCGCACTTCCTCACTCCGACCGTTGTTTCGTGCTGCGTAGCTGCACCGAGGGTGGAATGGGCAGCCCGGCGGCACGTTGATGAGGCTGGGCGGACTCCCCGTGATCGCGAGCAACCGCTCACTCCTCAGTCGGTCGAATCGCGGCATCGACCCGAGCAGGCCCCACGTGTAGGGATGCACGGGCCGGTTGAACAGCTGGTCGGCACTGCCGTACTCCATCGCACGGCCGGCGTACATCACGAGCACGTCGTCAGCTAACTCAGCAACGACGCCAAGATCGTGAGTGATCAGCACGACAGAAGAGTTGAATTCGGACTGCAGGTCGCGGATCAGGTCGAGGATCTGCGCCTGGACGGTCACGTCGAGAGCGGTGGTCGGTTCGTCGGCGATGAGCAGGTCCGGATCACACGACAATGCCATGGCGATCATGGCCCGCTGCCGCATCCCGCCCGAGAACTGATGTGGGTAAGCGTCGATACGCTGGCTCGGCTCGGGTATCCCTACCCTGCCGAGCATGTCGACAGCGTGTTTACGCGCCACCTTCTTGTTCACCGGATTGTGGATTCGGTACGCCTCGATGATCTGGTGACCCACCGTGTAATAGGGGTTCATCGCCGACAGCGGGTCCTGAAAGATCATGGCCATCCGCTTTCCGCGCAAGGTGCGGACATACTCCGGACTCTTGGCCAGCAGATCCTCTCCTTCGAGATAGATCTCACCGCTCAGCTGGGCGCCCGGCCGGCTCTGCTCCGAAGCCGGTCTGGTGTGCAGGCCCATGATCGCAAGGCTGGTGACGCTCTTGCCCGACCCGGACTCACCCACAATGCCAAGAGTGCGGCCGCGGTCGAGGGCGAAGCTCAGCCCGTCGACCGACTTCACCAACCCGTCGTCGGTTGGGAAGTGCACGCGAAGATCAACGACCTCCAGGAACGGCTCTTCGTCGGCCTGGCCAGGATGTCGAGTGACCAGGTCACGCAGGGCGGATGTCGTCATTCGAGCCGCACCCGCGGATCAATGACGCCGTACAGAAGATCGACGAACAAGTTCGCCATGATCACGAAGAAGCCGGCGACGAGGGTGACGCCGAGCATCTTAGGCAAGTCGTTACTAACGATGCCGTCGTAGGCGTACTTGCCCAGCCCATTGAGCGAAAAGGTCTTCTCAGTGAGTACCGCACCGCCGAGCAGCAGCCCAACGTCAAGGCCAAAGATGGTAAGGACCGGGGTGAGCGCACCCCGCAGGCCGTGCCTGAGGATGACGGTACGCTCGGGCAGCCCCTTGGCCCGCGCGGTGCGGATGTAGTCCTCAGTCATGGTCTCCAGCATCCCCGCCCTGGTGAGCCGGGCGTACTGGGCAGCGAACAGGAACGCGAGGGTGATCCAGGGCAGCAGCAGCGAGTACGCCCACTGCGCCGGATTCTCAGAGAACGGAACGAAGGTGCCGCCGGGCGCGGTGATACGAAGGCGGTAGCTGAAGAATGCCAGCGCCACCAGTCCGGTGAAGAAGATCGGGAGCGATACACCAGCCAGCGCGACGCCCATAGCGCCCCGGTCGAATACTGTCCCCCGCCGGAGAGCTGATATCACGCCGACTGTGACACCGGCAATCAGCCAGATCAGCGACGCTCCGACCACCAGCGAGATGGTCACTGGGGCGCGGTCGAGCAGCTCAGGCCACACGGGCTGCCGCGTAATGAAGGAATATCCGAGGCAGGGAGCAGGACAGTGCTCCACGCCAGAGCCATAGTCGTACTCGGCGCCGACAAAGACTCCCTTGATCCAGTGCCAGTACTGCACCGGTATCGGGTCGAGGAACCCGAGCCGATCCGCAGTCAGGTGCACAGTCTCTGCAGTAGCGGCCCGTCCTACGTACCGCGTCGCGAGCGTTTCCGGAGTGGCTCCGCCCAGTCGCGGAATCAAGTAAAAGATGGAGAAGGTGACAATGCTGAGCACGATCAGCAGCAGCACTGCCCACAGCAGCCGTCGCACGATGTAGGCGAACACGTCACCTCCTTAGGTGATCATGTGCGCTGAGCCTGTCGAAGCGCCTTTACAAACAGGCTCAGAGCACACGTGATCATTTTGCTTGTCCTACTGAGCCCCCAGACCGAGGTAGTCGTACATACTCTGCGCGTCACTAACGAAGATGTTGGTGGCATTCTTCGACCGAACCAACAGGGCTTTGGAGTAGACGCCAGGGTAAATAACGGCCTCCTCCATAACCCGTTTGTCGATCTCGCCCCACATCTGGTTGCGCTTGTTCGTGTCAAGCTCGGTCAGGGCCTTGTCGAGCATCTGATTGACCTCCGGGATGCGGACGCTGATGTTGGGGGAACCGCCGGTCTCACGAATGACCCGCGAATCGGTGATCTGGGACAGGAAGCCGAATCCGTCAGGCCAGTCGGCCGCCCAACCGTTGACGCAAAGCCCCAGCTTGTTCTTCACCACATAAGGCGGGAGGCCGCAATATTGGGCGAAGTAGTCGCCCTGCGGGAACGGCTTTAGTGTCAGCTTGATGCCGACTCGACTCAGCGCCTGCTGGAACGCCTCGGCGGTGGCCTTCTCCTTCGGCCGCTCGGCGCGGTAGCCGATGTTGGTCTCAAAGCCGTTCGGCTGCCCGCAGGCTTCCAGTGACTTCTTGGCGGCCTCGAGGTCGCCCTTGTGATCTTGACCGTTCGGATACAGATCGAAATCCGTGTGGCCTGGAATCGTCGGCGGTAACAGCGTCGTTGCCAAGTTCCCACCGGCGAATTGACCGCCAAGCGCCGTCTGGTATGCCGTGCGGTCCATGGCGTACATGATCGCCTTGCGGCACTCGATGTTGTCGAGCGGAGCAACTGTCGGTACGACCGAGGTGTACCAAAGCCGAATGCCGAGCGGGTTATCCGCATTCTCCCTCAGGGTTGGATCCTGTAAGACCCGGCTCTGTGCAGCGGGCTGGACTCCGGTCCCGACGACATCGACGTCAAGGTCACCGCTGATGATCCGATTGTCAATGTCGTCGGCATTGACATTGAGGCTGACCTCGATGCGATCCGGGAGCGCCTTGCGATTCGGGTCGGTCGCGGGATCCCACTGATCATTGCGAACCAGGTTGAAGCTCTTACCAGGCTGCACGTTCTCAAACTTGTACGGACCAGTGGAGACGATGGAGTTCTTGTATTTGGCGCCGGTGTCCTTGTCCTTCGGGACCGGCATCGTGTCGGGTTGTTGGGCGAGGTAGTCGAAGGCTGCAAATGGCTTCTTCATGTGGAACACGATGGTGTATTCATCGGGTGTCTCAATAGCCGAGTCGGTGTTCATGTCCGGCGTCTTGTAGGGACCTTTGTACCCGCTCGGCAGGTTGAGGAGGTCATCCCAGTACGCAGGACCGTTGGGGAAGGTTTGCTTGTCGGTCGAACGCAGCACCGCGTACTTCACGTCCGCCGAGGTGACCTCGGTCCCGTCGTCGAACTTCACGCCCTTACGTATCTTGTAGGTCCAGGTCTTGGCGTCGTCGGATGACTGCCCGGGAGCCTCGGCGAGATCCGGCACCAGCTGGTTGCCCTCTTTGGCCGGCGCGGATTTGAACATCATCAGTGGGCGGCCGTAGAGCCGGGCGAAGTTCCACGAGTACTGGTAATACGTCTCACCTGGGTCCAGAGTGTCCCAGTCACCTAAGTTGGCGAACTTCAGCGTGCCGCCCTTCTTATCGGAGGGATTGACAACGCCGGTGGATGCAGCGTCGAAGCCGGGTTGGGCGCTCTGGTTGCTGGATCCTTGTTGGCTCCCGGACCCGCCGCCGCCGCACGCCGCAAGCACCAGTGCGGCCGAAACGCCCACGGCGGCCAGGCCCCTGGCCCGCCAGGATCTCGAATGGTTCATTCCTGAATCCCTTCTTGTTGTCGGGTCTCACCTCGAGGTGATTCCTATCGGTTGGCTCGTGGATCGAGGGCGTCGCGAAGCCCATCGCCGAACAGGTTGAAGGCCAAGACGGTGACAAAGATCGCCATCCCGGGCCAGAACATGAAGTGCGGCTGCGTGTAGTAGACAACGGCGTCGGACAGCATCCCACCCCAACTCGGGGTGGGCGGGCGGACGCCGACGCCGAGGAAGGACAGCGCCGCCTCGAAGAGGATGTTGGTGGGGATCAGCAGCGTCGAGTAGACCAAGATCGGCGCAACCAGATTCGGCAGCATCTCGGTGCGCAGAATGTAGCCGCGGCGAGCCCCGATGCTTTTGGCCGACTCAACGAACTCCCGCTCTCGGAGCGAGAGCGTCTGCCCTCGAATGATCCGTCCGATATAAGGCCAGTTGAAGAATCCAATGATGAAGATCAACAGCGCGATCCGCAACTGGTTGCCCTGCAGGCCAAAGGCCTGATCGGGGAAGACGCCGGCCAAGGCAATAGCCAAGACCAGCAGCGGGAAGGCGAGGAACACGTCCATCAACCGGCTGGTGAAGGTGTCCGTCCAGCCGCCCACGAAACCAGAGATGATGCCAAGAGTGGTTCCGATGGCCACGGATAGCAGGGTGGCCAAGAAGGCGATCAGCAGGGAGATCCGGCTGCCGTACACGATCCGGCTGAAGATGTCGCGGCCGTTCACCGGCTCAACGCCCATAAGGTGATCCCAGCTCATCCCGCCGAAGCGGCCGATCGGCGTCAGTGTTCCGCCCGCTGTATCGATCAGCTCCTGGTGGAATTCATTCGGTGGGGATCCGAGATACTTCACAATCAGTGGCGCGAAGATCGCCACCAGGATGAGGAAGATCAGAAAGATACCGCCACCAAGGGCGACCTTGTCCCTTTTGAGCCGCATCCAGGCGATCTGCCCAAGCGAGCGGCCCTCCGTCGGCCCGGCACCGGCCAGTACGGCCTCCGGGATGGCGGCTTCGGCCTCAGTGCCGGCCTCCGGCGGTAGCGTCAATTCTCGCCTCCTACCCAGGAGTAACGTAGCTCGAAAGCCCAGCGGACGGATCGATTTCGAGCATGTTGTGACCCCAGCGATACGCCGTTTTGTACGCCAGAAAGGCGGCTGACAGCTACCGCCCAGAATGGCAGCCGTACGTCCCTCAGTCGTCATCTTCGTCCATCTCCACGAGGGATGAGGGAGGGGATGCTGCAGTCGGACGAACCGAGATCATCATCGGTCCGAGATACTGGGGAAACCATGCGTGCCGCCGGCTTGCGCCGGTGGCTCGGAGCCAAAGATCCGGGCTTCGTTGCCATCAAACGCGCTGCTCGAGTGACCCTCGCTGCCTGCGTCGGGTTTTACTTCAGTCTTTACGTGCTTGATGACACGCAAATGGCAACCTTCGCGGCCTTTGGTTGCATCGCCCTTGGCGCGCTATCACAGGTAACAGGCACACCGGGGCAGCGCACTAAAACGTATGCGGCCGCGCTGCTGGCCGGCATCCTCTTAGTGACGATTGGCACCATGCTCGCGGTCAACACCTGTGCAGCCGTTGCCGGGATGCTTGTGATTGGTTTCATGATCGCGTACGCCGGCGTCGGCGGCCCGCGGGTCGTCGGTGCGGCAAACGGTCTGCAGTTGCTCTACATCTTGCCGAGCTTTCCTCCATACCTTCCAGAGGCGCTCGGGCCACGGCTGATAGGTCTTGTCCTGGCTGTGGGACTACTCGCGATCGCCGACCGGCTGCTCTGGCCGCCGCCTGTCCCCACACCCTTTCGCCATCGGCTGGCCAGGGCCATCCAGATAATTCGCGATCGGCTCGTGTCGCTACTCGAACTAGGCGGTGATCGGCAGGCCGACACCCGGCCCAATACAGATGATGTTGTGGGTTTGCGGCTGAGCAGCATTGCGCCTCTGGAACGACCGACCGGTCCGGGAAGGCGAGATCGAGCAACCATGCACGCGGCAACTCTGGTTCGCAGCCTGGAAGCGCGCGTCGGGGCGTTGGATGAGCTGATCGAGCGAAGTCATGGTGCAGCAGCCCATGCCAAGGGAGTGCAACTGCTGGGGGTGACGGCACGAAGCCTTGGCGAATCGGCGGAAGCCCTCGACGATGGTGGCGCGGATCCCGATACCGCCCCCGTCGAGGCCGGGCTCTCCGAATATGTGCAATGGCGGGAGGCACCTCTCGGTGGGGAGGGTGACCCCGCCTTGCGATTTCGGCTGCGCTTTGCCGTCGCGGCAGAGGAACTCGCTGCCTGGACCCGGGACCTCGCCCTAGCCGTCCGAATCATGCAAGGCAAGCGTGTTCCAGAGCCTCCAACACGGTCGATGGCCGAACCGTTCTGGTACACAAGCCGATCTACGCTTTCGCTTTGGTTCATGCGGTTCCGTGGCCATTTCACTCCCCGGTCGGTTTTCTTTCAGAACGCGATTCGGTTGGCGGTCGGGCTGGCTGCTGCGCGGCTGATAGCCGGGGTACTAGATCTGTCCCACGGGTTTTGGATGCTTTTGGCGACACTCACCTTGATGCGCACGTCGGTAGCGATGACACGTGCCGCCGTCGTTCCCGCTTTTCTTGGAACAGCGGCCGGCGGATTGGTTGCGGGGTTGGTTCTGGCCTTGGCTGGCGGAGATTCGGTGGTGTATGAGGTGGCGTTCCCGTTCGTGATGCTCATCGGCCTGGCCGCTGGGCCCATAGCGGGGCCACTGGCTGGCCAGGCGTCGTTCACGCTGCTCGTTGCCATGCTGTTCGCCCAGATGGCTCCCGTGTCCTGGCGGCTCGCCGAAGTGCGCATACTCGATGTTGTTTTGGGTGGGCTCCTCGGCGCAGTCGTTGGCCTTCTGGTTTGGCCATTTGGCGCAAAGGGCGAGATGCGGCGTACCGCTAGGGCGACTGTGGATGCCGCCGCCGACGACCTTGAGTCAACCGTGCGGTCGTTGACTCATCGGGAGGTGGTTGCTTCTGGTCAGCAAGACACCGCCAGCGCGGCGGTGCATCTGCTGACATTGGCGGATTCGACGTATGCGCAGTATCGGTCAGAGCTCAGGAACGCCGCCCCGGACCCCGTCGATTGGTTGGGCGTTCTGCGGGTCGTCCAGGAGGTCGTGCGAGGTGGCCAGATTCTGCGGCACACTCATGGAATGGGAGCGCCGCTGCCGTGGCCTGCGGTTGCTGCTGACCTCGACCGTTTCGGAATGAGCACAGCTGATCAACTCCGTGCGATCTCCGGATGGTTCAGCCAAAACTCCTCCCATCGGCATACCGGGAAGATTGCCGACCCAGCCGTGGAGTCATGGGTGTCAACCGACGCCGCGCGAGATGTAATACAGCGCCAGGCCGACCCAGCGAGCGCAGTCCGAGTCCTCGATATCTGGGGATGGCTCACGGGCGTAGCTTTCGACAGCCGAAGGGAAATGGACCGTCTCACGCGGGCAGCCGACTCGCGAAGGGGCTGAAATTAGTCGTCTTCGTCGTCCAGCCCAGCAAGCCACTCCTTGGCATCGTCAATGTCGTCAGTCTCGAACACTTTGACCTCACCCGGAAGGAGCCAACCGAAGGCCTTGACACTGTTCTCCAACCAATCGGCGTCGGAGACGATAGCCACCTTCTGCCATGCCTTGAGGTGTTGCGCCCACAGCTTGGTGTCGGCCCACATGGCCCCCGGTGAATACGACTCGAAATCCTCGCCGAGTACATAGAGAAGTCGCACATCATTGCGTTCGAGCGCAGCCTCAATGGCCGGCAGAAGCACTGTGCGGTAGTCATCATCGGTCACCTTGCCAACGGCTTCCAGACCGATTGTTCCGGCTGGCATACCTGCGATGATTCTGATCACTTCGCTCCCCTCGATGCTGCTTCCGGCGCCTGTACTGAGACTTCCCTTTCCGACTGGCGGTGGCGGCGGGATTTGAACCCGCGGAGGGTTGCCCCTCACGCGCTTTCGAGTTCTGCGGCTGGTGGTTCAGACCCGTTCGGTTGGGTCTGGTCGCGCCTGAGCCGAGGCTCGACAGCCCACTGCGGACCCCCCTGAACCTAC
>JBKPTR010000307.1:0-4400 GCA_046735615.1 Actinomycetota bacterium | reverse complement strand
GTTGATCTCGGTGATAGTTGCGTGGACACCGGCGAACGGCCCGTCGACCACCATGACGGAGTCGCCGACAGCGAAGTCGGCAACCTCGATCTTCTTCTTGCGGCGGGTCGGGCCCTCGCTGGACGCAGTTGCCGCGGCGACGACTGCGGGCGCCAGCATCTTCTCGACTTCGTCGAGGCTGAGTGGCACTGGGGAGTTGGAGTGTCCCACGAAACCGGTGACCGAAGGAGTGTGACGAACGGTTGACCAGGACTCATCGGTCAGATCCATGCGCACCAGGACGTAGCCAGGTAGCACCGTACGCTTCACCTGCTTGCGCTGACCGTTACGGATCTCGGTGACCTCCTCGGTCGGCACGATGATCTCGTAGATGTAGTCCTCCATGTTGAGTGAAGACACCCGGTTCTCCAGGTTCTGCAGCACCCGGTTCTCCATCCCGGAGTAGGTGTGCACCACATACCAGTCCCCTGGCTTAGCCCGCAGTTCAGACCGGAACGCCTCGAGGGCGCCCTGACCGGCATCGGACTCCTCCTCGGGTTCAGGCTCGGCTACTTCCGGTTCCTCGGTCGGCGCGAGGCTGCCGAAGTCAAGCTCGAAGTCGTCCTCCAGCCTCTCCTCAGTGGCAGCGCCGCCAAAGTCGAGGTTGATGTCGACATCGTCCTCGCGGCTCGCTGAGTAGCTGCCGAGGTCGATGTCGAAGTCGTCGGTTTGGGTCTCCGCCGATGCGGAAGATGCAGCGCTTTCCAGCGGCTCCGCATCTTGTTGCGGTTCCTCGGCTGAAAAGTTCTCGGGCACGTCGATGTCTCCGTTGTTTGGTTCGTTGGGGGTCATCAGCTAAAGATCTTGAAGATTACCCAGCCGAGGCCGAGGTCGAGCAGGCTCACGTAGGCGATCACAAACAGCACGAAGACCAGCACTACGACGAAATAGTTGATCAGCTGCTGCCCCGTCGGATAGACGACCTTGCGCAGCTCACCGATCGATTGCCGGACGAACTTGATGGGCGTCGTACGCTCCCGCTTGACCGGCCGATCGCGCTTGTTTGTGGGAGTGCCTTTCGGTGCCCGCCTGGGACGTCGTGCTTGCTCGGTCTTGGCGCTGGCACCTGAAGTCTCCGCTGCGACAGCGGCTGGTTCTAAGACCTTCCCCGACCCAGAATTGCCGCTCGTCTCATTCGCGACCTCGCTGCCGTTTAGCTCGGCCTGCCGGGCCTTGAGATCTGCGCTGGTCTCCGTGGCGCCGGACAACTCGGCAGAGTCCGCCTCCGCGGTCGGCTCCACCTCTTCCTTCTCTGCCACGCCTACGACCTTCCCTGCCTTGATCTACCTTTGGTCTGCACCTGCAGGGCAAGAGGGACTTGAACCCCCAACCTTCGGTTTTGGAGACCGATGCTCTGCCAATTGAGCTATTGCCCTCCGGAAGCCCTTCCACCAGATGCTCTTGTATGCCGCGCCCGTACGAGGGCGCACTAAAACAGTGGTGATTTGCCACCAAGTGAAAGAGTCTACTGAGGATCGCGACGAGAGTCGAACTGCTCTGGCTTGCGCAGAGCCATCGCCGCGCATCCCTGAACGGACCAAAACCTGTTGTACCTGAGCGCCGGCGGTGAAAGGGTGCCGACCATGACCGCCACTACCCGTCCGTCCTCGCTGGCCCGCCCACACGCGCTGTGCCAGCAGCACGGCCGGCCACGCGGTCTTGCCTCTTCGTGTCTGTCGTGATCAGCGACTTCGCCTCGGGAGCTGTGGCCGGATTGGCCGTCGCGATGCCAATCGGAGCTGTGGGCACGTACCTCATTGGTCTGGCCGCCCGCGAGCGCACGCTGACGGCGGCAGCCGCCGCCCTTGGGATTGCTTCAGTCGACGGGGTGTACGCCGTCGTGGCCGCACTTGGCGGGGCCGGATTGCAGGCACTGCTCAGGGAGGTGACTAGCTGGTTGGTGTGGATTGCGGCGATCGCGCTCGTCATCGTCGCAGCTCACACACTGCTGATGGCTATCAACCGCTATCGCGGCAACATCGGCACACTCGCTGAGCCCGGGAAGTTGACTCCCGTACGCGCTTACCTCAACCTCTTCGCGCTCACGGCCATCAATCCAGCCACTGTGGTGACCTTCGCTGCAGTCGTGGTTGGGCGATCGGTCAGCGAAGGCGGCTCTTCCTGGCTGGCCGTGGCGCTCTTCGCATTCGGCGCGTTCCTGGCATCTGCCGTCTGGCAACTACTGCTGGCCGGAGGCGGAAGCGTGCTCGGTCGGCTGCTTCACGGCCGGAGCGGGCAGCTGGGGATTGCGGTCTGCTCGGCAGTGATCATGCTGGGCCTGGCTGTGGGTGTGCTGTTGAGCTAAGCCGCATCATCAGGATTCGGCGAGCAGCTTTTCGGTGGCGGCCAGCAGAACACATGTGGCTAGCCCGTCGATCGCAAGGGCGACCTCTTCCGGAGAAGGGAAGCTCGGCGCAATCCTGATGTTCCGGTCACGTGGGTCTCGGCCATAGGGGAACGCCGCCCCGGCTCCCGTCATCGCGATCCCTGCCTGCTTGGCCAGCGCCACCACGCGGCTCGCGGTGCCATCGGCAACGTCGAGGCTGATGAAGTACCCACCGTCAGGCTCGGTCCAGGTCGCCGCCTGGCAGTCTCCGAGTCGCTTGCTCAGGATCGATGTCACCTGATCGAACTTGGGGGCCAAGATCTCGCGATGCCGACGCATCAGCGCGGTGACACCGTCGGCACCCTTTAGATACAGCGCATGCCGCAGATGGTTGATCTTGTCGGGCCCAATGGTCCGCTTGCTCAGGTTTTTCAGATACCAATCGACGTTCGAAGGCGAGCTCGCGAAGAACGAGACTCCAGCGCCAGCGAAAGTGATCTTGGACGTCGAGGCGAAGAGGAACACTCGGTTCGGATGGCCAGCCTCCGCCGCCATTGCGAGGACATCGAGCGCGGGAATCTCCACGTCCGTCAGGTGATGCACCGCGTACGCGTTGTCCCAGAACATTCGGAAGTCCCCCGCTGCCGGCATCTCGAGTAGTGCGCGAGTGACTTCCTCGCTATAGATTGCGCCGGTGGGATTGGAATACATCGGCACAATCCACATGCCCTTGATCGACGGATCGGCGGCAACCAGATCCCGGACGAGGTCGAGATCGGGCCCAGCCTGACTGAGCGGAACCGAGATCATCTCGATGCCGAACTGCTCGCAGAGCGCAAAGTGGCGATCATAGCCAGGAACCGGACAGATGAACTTGATCGGCGCCTTCGACCAAGGCTCAGCCGAGTCAACACTGCCCTTGAGGAGTGCATAGACGAGAGCGTCGTGCATGATCGACAAACTCGAGTTGTCGCCCGCGACGAGCTGGTCGACGGGGACGTTGAGCAGCGGCGCGAAGATCGTTCGGATCGCAGGCAGCCCTTGGGTGCCGCCATAATTTCGGCAGTCGGTGCCGGTTGAGTCCATGTAGGCGCCCTCCCCCGGTAGCGTGAGCAGCTCATTGGAGAGATCCAGCTGCTCAGCCGATGGCTTGCCGCGGGTCAAGTCCAGCTTCAGCCCCTTGTCCAGCAGCGCGTTATACGCCGATGCTTGCTCCTCGTGCAGCGTTGCCAGCTCGGCGTGACTGAGATCGGACAGTGGCATCGTCATTTCCGCTCCGGATGTTGGGTCTGGGCCGTGCGCGAGTCTAGTTGTCCTCAGATTCGAGTGGTCGCAGCCTCAATTGCCGCGGAGCACTGCGGCAGTGCGCCGGGGAGCGGCGAAGACCAGGTATTGCGTTGCGTCGGCCGCTAGCGCACTGTGTGGTCCAAGCCGAACCACGTGGTCAGCCACCTCGATCTGACCAATGGTGATCACCGGCTCCACCGTGCGTCCCACGTCTACCTCGGTCGGGCGGTCTCGGAAATTGACAACCATGATCATGTCGCCACGTTCCAGCAGTAGCCAGCCCGCCTCGTCATTCGACCGTGCCCGTCCCTGGTCGAAGCTCGGGTCGGTTAAGTCTGGATAGGTACGCCGGATGCTGATCAGCCGTCTGGTCAGCTCCAGCAACTCGGCGTGGCGGGGCTGCTCGAGCTCCGACCAGTCCAGCCTGGATACCTCGAAGGTCCGCGGATCCTGCGGATCGGGCACGTCGCTGGTGTCCCAGTCCATTTGGGCGAATTCCTCGAGCCGGCCAGCCCGGACCATCTCGGCGAGCTCAGGCTCGGGATGCGAGGTGAAGAAGCGCCAGGGCGTCGCGGCTCCCCATTCCTCGCCCATAAAGATCATCGGGGTGAAGGGGCTGAGCAGTGTCAGCATTGCCGCAATAGCCTGCTGTGCCGGACTGATCTTGCTCGAGAGCCGTTCACCCTTGGCGCGGTTGCCGATCTGATCATGGTTGTCCGAGCAGACGACCAATCTCCAGGTCGGCGTA